>JALQTF010000058.1 GCA_023264085.1 Acholeplasmataceae bacterium | reverse complement strand
GTCATACCACGATGTTTTTGACCTATTCAGGATCTAAAGCATTCTCTTTATATGGTGCCAGAGTTGGTATGTTAGTTGGTATCTCTCATCATCAATCTGTGCTTGAAAAAATGTTCACATCGGCCACATCGATTGCAAGATCAACCTATTCATTGCCATCATCCTTTGGTTTTAAAGCCATAGAAAAAGTCTTTGATGATCATTATGATGCCTATATACAAGAATTACAGAAAACAAAAGCATTACTAAATAAGAGAGCAACACTATTTATCAATATTTTAAATGATAAAAAGATCCATTACTTACCTTATCATCACGGCTTTTTTGTGACTGTGGTCACGCACCATCCATTAAACACGTATGAAATTTTAAAAACACATAAAATTTATACAGTACCTGTTGAACACGGCATTCGGTTTGCAATCTCATCATTAACATTAAAAGATATCAATAGATTAGATGATGTCCTAAATAAAGAAATGTTTAAATAAAAAAGCGCGATGTGCGCTTTTTTTATTTGCCTTTGATAATGGCCACCATTGGAATAAATAAATAGACCAGCCAACCAAATGCCCAACCATTAAAAAAATAACCTATGAGCATAAACAATATCGTAGAGATGAGGGGCATTAATGCAATGAGTTTTTCTTCTTTTTTAGTATGTCTGATTATGGCATACATCGGAATACTAAAGAATACTAACCATGAAATAAGCCATAAATCATATTGTATCGATAAAAATAAGAAGATAAAGGTACTCACAAGAAGTAAGATTAAATAGATAATGCCATTTTTAATAATTTGAGAAAACCAAACCCATAATAATATAAGCACCACTGGTAAAAATACAAATGCACTATAAGGTAATTGGATAGACTCAGTGACCTTTAAATTTCCTAAATCCAATCCTACTTCCAATATGAGATAAACAATGGAAGTGAGTAACAAGCCACCACTTATAAATATACGATGTATTATTTTTGGATGAGAAAGTCCACCGATAATTGCTGTTAGTAAAAATACGAGCCATCCAGGATGCCATAAACCAAAATAAAAGCCTAAAATAGGAATATATACAATAATTGCAATAAAAGGTGATAGCGCTGTTAATTTTTCAATTAAGTTTTTAGGACCTTGTAAAATAATTGCAGACATCGGAATTAATAAAAATGACACCCATGCATATGTAAATCCATCTTCAACTAAAAAGCCTAGTCCAAAAAACATGAATAAAGCAATAAAAGGCGTTAATGCAATGAATTTTTGTTGACTTGATTGTTTTTTTCGTTTGTGAATGATTTCTTTTTTTGTATATCCTTCAGTGAGTGATTCAATGATAACTTCAGGTTGACCAAGTTTTTCAACGATGTCAATATCGATCATATTGAGTTCTTGATATTCCTGCCATAATGTATCGTAATCTTTAATGATATCTTCTTTAAGAGATTCATTCATATTATATTGATCTAATAATGAATAGAGACGTTCTAAATAGTTACTTTTTGTCATAATTTCCTCCTAAAATATGGGTGACATCGGTCATAAACTCTTTCCATTCATGAAGCCCATGTTCTAATTGTTTTTTTCCTTCTAATGTAATGGTATACACTTTTTTTGGTGCACCAACATCACTTTTTTCAGTGTGTGTTTGAAATAGCCCTTTTTCTGATAATCGTCTTAAAATTGGATAGACAGTATTTTCACTCACCTTTAACATGCGGTTCATCTTTTCAATGATCACAACTCCGCTTGAAGGTGCATCAGAAATGAGTTTTAGTACACATAACTCAATGATGCCTTTTTTTAATTGTGTGGTCATAAAACCTCCTTTTTTGTGTATTACACAATTATAATAACACATAAATGTGTAATACACAATAAGTAATTTAAAAAAAAGTACGTCACGTACTTTTTTTATAGTTTTAAATTAAAATGTTTTACTAAATAATTTGCGATACCATGATGATCATTTGTATCTTTTGTCATATCATTACTCACGTCGATGACTTCAGACATGGCATTTTTCATCGCGACACCTAAATGCGCATATTCAATCATCTCAATGTCATTGACACCATCTCCAAATGCAATGGTGTTTTCATGCTCAATGTGATAGTATTCTCGTATGATTTCAATTGCAGAAGCTTTAGAGATATGTTTTAAGTATATTTCATAAATAGCATGTTTTTGATCTTTTCCCCACATTCTAAATGACAGCGTATCACTAAAAGTTTCTTTGAAATACGTTTCAAATGTATCAATAGAAGGAGTTTGAACGAGATAAATGATCCCTGTTGCTTCGACATCAAATTCTGTAAAGGGTTTATCTATAACCGTACGTTTGTCTAAACTTGAGAAGAACATACGTAACCTTGGATCATATTTATAAGCATAGACGGTTTTATCATCACTATAAAATGCTGAGTTTAAATAATGGTGTGTATGTTCAAACAATTCATGTGTGATGGCTTTGGGAATATAGGTTTTTTTTGTTTCAAAACTTGCATCTTTTGGATGCTGAATGGATCCACCATTGTCCGTAATTAAGACATTAGGAATACCGAGGTCTTGATATATTTGAATCGCGCCACTGTAGGGTCTACCTGTCGCAATGATCACTTTATGACCAAGTGACTCTAAATGTCTTAGTACTTTTTTTGAATATGCAGTGACATCGCCATCATGATTCAGTAATGACCCATCTAAGTCACAAATTATTAAATGCTTCATGGTGCCCTCCGTCTAACTATTATCTCATAATTTATGTAAAAAAGATAGCAAGAAAAGTCATACTGTCAACTCTGTGTGCTTCATGCTATAATAATATAAGGGGAAATAGATGATTTTTTTAAGTTTAGGTCCAATTGAACTTAATATTTCTAGCTTAATTAGTTTTTCGCTCGGTATTTTTACTGGGTTTTTAGTATTACTTACCATTTATATGTATGCAATCTTTTTGAATATCAAAAAAGAAGCAAAAATTAAAAAAGCAGATGAAGACGACATCGATGAACAAATGATTCTTTTACTTATAGATGGCGCACAAAATCAGTTTAAAGACAAAAAACTTAGAAATAACATTGGATTTTCTAATCATTTATATCAAGTCTCTCAAGAACTCGTCTTAGATATCAGTCGCAAATTTTATCCTGAATCTAAAACCCCATATTTAGAACTTACTTTAGATGAAACCTTACTACTTAATCACTATATAACAGATCGTGTGGATCATATGACCAAACATCCGTTATTAAAATTATTTAGAAGATACACATTATCCTCTCTTTATGATATTACTACGACGACTAAAAAAGTAAAAGATTCAAAAGTTGTAAGAAAAGCAAAAGAACTTGGTGTCGATGAGGTTCTAAAAGCATCGATGTCTGCGATCAATGTGATGAATCCTGTGTATTGGATTAGACGATTCACCAATGAACAAATTATTGATCGTATTTTGGTGAAAATTGGTGCAGCAATCATCGCGATTGTAGGAGAAGAAACCTATAAAATTTATTCTAAAAAAGTATTTCAAAAAGACGAACAAATTGATAGTCATGTCGATGACATTTATGATGACATTCATCAAACATTAGAAGAGGAAAATCATGACAAATAATCATCAACAAGTTAAAGAACCTTTTAAAATTTATCAGTTATCAAAACATAAGGGGATACGTTCTAAACTGATCTACCAAAAATCGCATTTTGTGTCACCGATGTTTGGTAGAAAAGTTAAAGATGTCATCGCCTTACCAATTGATACTTCATCCAATCGAGATCGTACAAAAGAACTTGATGCTTTTCGCACGCAAAAAAAGATTAGTGAAAATGAAGCAGTATCTAAATATGGTACGAAATATTATGAATTTAATAACTTTATAACATCAGAAACAAGAAAAGCTTATTTTGGTCATGAAGACATTCCAGAAGATGTAAAAGAAGAAAGCAAAGAATCTAAACCTCAAGTTATCATTGCACCAATTACTCGTCACCGTTATGAGAATACCTTTGTTGAAGAAACACCAATGAATTTAGAACCAAAAGAAGAAAATACTACGATTGATAACACTATGGATGATATAGTGGAATCTGAACCAAACGTAGAGGAAGTATTAGAAGTCTCAACCATTGATTTAGAACCAGAAGAATCAAACGAAGAAACAAATGTGACAATGGAATCTTCTTTTTTCTCTCAAGTAGAAACTGAAGAAAAAAAATCAACTGAAAACGATGTGCCACAAAACAAAGAAACACCAAAACCAACGCCAAAACCAATACAAAACTATCGTTATCCTGAGGTCTCTCTTTTTGAAAAAAGTGATAACGATTTAACAGAAAAACCTGAATGGCTCATGACACAAGTCGATCAATTAAATACGACACTCCTTGATTTTAATATTGAAGGTCAAGTCATTGATTCTAAAAAAGGTCCTACTGTTACAAGACATGAAATTGCATTAGAACCAGGTGTAAACGTCAAAAAAATTCTCAATATTCAGGATAATATTACAATGAGTCTCGCCGCTACTGCAGTACGTATCGAAGCGCCAATACCAGGTAAGCCTTTTGTTGGTGTAGAAGTACCAAATGTTGTTAAAGATATGGTACGTTTTGGAAATATTGTGGATGACCCACAATTTTTAGATTCAGATAAACCTTTACAAGTTGCACTTGGAATGGATATTGATGGATCACATGTGTATGCAAACATCGAATCGATGCCACACGGACTCATTGCAGGTGCCACAAACTCAGGTAAGAGCGTTTGTGTGAATACCATTTTAGTGAGTTTATTACTTAAAAATTCACCTGATGATTTGAAACTCATTCTTATTGATCCAAAAATGGTTGAACTTGCACCATATAACGATTTACCACACTTAATTACACCTGTGATTACAGATAGTAAAGTGGCTTCTCAAGCACTGAATTGGGCTGTTGAAGAAATGGAACGCAGATTTATGATTTTTGCGTCTTCACGTGCCAGAAATCTTCAATCATATAATGACAACATCGATCAAGGCATTGTGGATGGAGATAAAATGCCGCGTATTGTCATTATCATTGATGAGTTAGCAGATTTAATTATGGCGGCATCTAAAGAAGTTGAAGATTCTATTCAAAGACTTACTCAAAAGGCACGTGCTGCAGGGATTCATTTAATTGTTGCGACACAACGCCCTACAACCGATGTCATTAAAGGAACAATTAAATCTAATATTCCTGTACGTATTACATTTAAAGTGGCATCTTTTGTTGATTCTACAACGATATTAGATGGTGCTGGTGCTGAAGCATTACTTGGACGAGGCGATATGCTCCTTAAAATCAGTGATGCACCGGTAAGACTTCAAGGTGCGTATATTTCAGATGATGAAATTTATGAAGTGACATCCATGATCAAAGCACAACAAGAAACAAATTATGTATTTGGCCATGAAGAATTGAAACGTAAAATAGAAAAGGTTTCATCATTAGATGAACTTTTTCCAGATGTCGCTAGATTTGTTGTAGAACAACAAAGTTGTTCGATGAATTCTATTCAAAAACAATTTGGTATCGGGTTTAATCGTGCACAAGATATTGTCAAATCACTCATTGATACCGGTATTGTAGAAGATGCACAGGGTACGAAAGCAAAAGAAGTCACTGTAAGCCTTTATGATTTAGATGAAGTGTTAAAGGATATCATGTCTTAATGAAAATCATCAAAGAGTATTATCAATATGGATTTTTTATCTTTATCTTGACGTCTTACATATTTTTTAGAATGAGTGATGTGACACAATTTACAAATGCAACGCAATATTTTTCATTGACGTTGTTTTTTGTTTTCTTAATCATTTTAGGTGTTTCTTTTTATTTAAAGTCAGCAACATCTAACATAGTAAGACAAATCAACGAATGGGTCTTATTTATTAGTGTTTCTTTAAGTTTCATTTTAGTGATATTTAGCTTTGTTGTTATCCCTTCGAATGTGAATCAACAGTCGATGATGCCAACGCTCAATGATGGCGATCGCATCCTTATTTTTCATTTCAATTATGAACCTAAAAGAGGCGACATCATCGTGATTGAAGTGAATCATGAAGATTATCCAATGATTCCTATCTCGACATTTAATGATACAGAGACTGTCTTTTTTGTTAAAAGACTTGTTGGTTTACCTGGTGATCGCATCCATTTTGAATTAGAAAATGGTCAATCCTATTTATACATTAACGGTGAAAAAGTTGTATCAGTTACAGGTCACGGGTATCTTGTGACTGAGCAACAACAATTATGGATTCGCTCTCAATTAGAAGATGGTATTTTACAAAAATATTTTGTTTTAGGTGATAACAGTACATCGTCATTAGATAGTATTGAATTTGGACATGTAGATCCAGTAGATGTCATGGGGAAAGTCATCTTTAGGTTATGGCCATTTGGAGGTCTTTATGAGTAAATATCAAAATATTCAATGGTATCCTGGTCACATGTTTAAGACAATGAAAGAACTCCGAGCATCACTATCACTTGTCGATATTGTGATTGTCTTATTAGATGCGAGAATTCCATTATCTTCATTAAATCCACAGTTATTAGATGTCATTTCTAAAAAGAAAATATTATATATATTAAATAAGGCAGATTTAGCTGATCATGCTAAAACACAAACATTTATCAATCACTTCATTAAACAAGGTAATGCTGCGATTCATGTGTCATCTTTAGATGCTAAAATGCCATCAAAAGTGATGAAGGCATTAGATCAGCTGATGTCACCTCTTCAAGAAAAACGACACGAAAAGGGATTAAAAGATAAAATATATAAAGTGTTAATCACTGGTATTCCAAATGTTGGGAAATCGACATTTATTAACGCATTAACCAAAAGAAAGGCAACTAAAACAGGGAATACACCAGGCGTTACAAAACAACTTCAATGGGTAAGAATTCATCCTAAAATTGAGCTTTTAGATTCACCAGGAGTCTTATGGCCAAAATTCGAAGATGATATTGTTGCATTAAATTTAGCACTTACTGGTGCAATTAAAGATAAAATATTACCATTAGAAGAAGTTGTTCATTATGGCATTACATTTCTTCATACGAATTATCAAGACGTTTTAAAATCAAGATATGATATTGATGATATAGAGCATGCAGTTCATAAAATTGCTGTAAAAAGAGGCGCACTTTTAAAAGGTGGCATGATTGATGAAGATAGAGTGTATCATGCATTTTTAACAGATCTAAGAAATTATAAACTTGGAGGTCTCACGTTTGACATCCTCGATGTATGAATATGAAAATAAGCTCATTCAAATGGGGAAAACACATATATGTGGTGTTGATGAGGCAGGAAGAGGACCGCTTGCTGGACCAGTGGTTGCAGCAGCAGTCATTTTAAAACCAGGTGTCATCTTAAATCATGTCAATGATTCTAAACAACTATCTGAAAAACAACTCATGATTGCTCTTGAGGAAGTTAAGCGTCATGCACTTGCGATTAAAGTTGTCTTTGGATCTGTTGAAGATATCGATCGAATCAATATATATAGAGCAACAAAAGAAGCGATGGTTGCCGCTATTGAAGGATTAGACATTCAACCTGATTTTATTCTTACAGATGCGATGCCGATACCAGAATATAAAAATCTTGAGTCTATTATCAAAGGCGATCAACAATCCATCTCTATTGCTGCAGCATCCATTGTTGCAAAAACAACACGAGATGCCTACATGATAAACATGCATACGTTATTTCCTAATTACGGATTTGATCAACACAAAGGGTATCCAACCAAAAAACATGTTGAATCTTTGATGACATATGGTCCTACACCCATTCATAGAAAAAGTTTTCAACCAGTGAAAGATGCGATTCTAAAATTTAAGAAGCAAAACACATAAAAATATATATTTATAATATATAAAAAGTTTCTTGTCATTTTTACTTGACATCAAACTTTTTTATTTATATGATGTAAAGGCGGAGGACGTATGAAAGAAAAATTGATTATTGTAGAATCTCCATCAAAAGCAAAAGCGATACAATCGTATTTAGGTGAAGGACATACTGTTGTTTCATCTAAAGGTCATATACGTGATTTAGCGACCTCTGGTAAAGGTGGTTTAGGCATTGATGTTGATGCTGATTTTGAACCAACCTATCAAGTAATTAGAGGAAAACAAACACTTATTAACGACTTAAAAAAACAAGCTAAATCTAGAGATGTTCTTATTGCAACCGACCAAGATAGAGAAGGTGAAGCCATTGCCTGGCATATCGCACAAGTTCTAAATTTAGATATTCAACAAGAGAATCGTGTGGTATTTTCTGAAATTACAAAGCAAAAAATATTAGAAGCTGTTAAAAAGCCTAGAAAAATCGATACCGGCCTTGTATCGTCTCAAGAAACAAGACGTATGTTAGACCGAATTATCGGATTTAAATTATCAACATTACTACAAAGTAAAATTAAATCGAAATCTGCGGGTCGTGTACAAAGTGTTGCATTAAAACTGATCGTGGATTTAGAAAAAGAAATTCAAGCGTTTGTTCCAAAGACGTATTTTGATTTAGAAGCAACGTATCAAGGAATGAAAGCTGAGTATAGTAAAAATAAAGATCAATTTGATAAAGCATCCTCTGATGCCATCTTAAAAGAAGCAACCAATCCTTTTACGATTTCAAAATTGGAAGTGAACGAAAAACCGAGACACTCAAAAGAAGCGTTTAAAACTTCCACATTACAAAGAGATGCCTACAATTATTTAGGATATTCATCTACACGCACAATGATGCTTGCACAATTTTTATATGAAGGTATCGAAATGAAAGGTGAAACAACAGGACTCATCACGTATATGAGGACAGATGTTACAAGACTTTCAAATGAATTTGTTGATGATGCAATGTCGTATATCCAACAAAATTATGGTCCTCAATATTTAGGTAAATACCAAACAACAAAAGATCAAAATGCTCAGGATGCTCATGAAGGAATTCGTCCAACAAATGTGGTGTATACACCAGAGTATGTAAAAGCAAATGTGGACAAGACTTCTATAAAAGATGAAAAATTATTTGATGATGCTTTAAAACTCTATGCAAGAATTTATGGTAGAACACTTGCATCTCTCATGGCCCCAGCAATTTTAGAACACACGAAAGTAACCTTTACTTCAAATCATCACGATTTTAATATGAAAGGTGTACGATTACTATTTGATGGTTTTTTAAAAGTATATGAAGAATCAAAAAATAAAGATATCCTTCTACCAAAATTTCATCAAGGTGATACAATCACGATGGATGATGTAGTTTCTATTGAAAAACAAACCCAACCAAAACCAAGATATAACGAAGCAAGCATGATCAAAAAACTTGATGAACTCGGTATTGGAAGACCATCTACATATGCATCAATTATAAAAACACTGATTGACAGAGGGTATGTCACGAAAGAGAAAAATCTTCAACCAACAGAACAAGGGATATTAACTTCTGATGAATTAGATAAGTTTTTTAAAGATATTATAAATATTGACTATACCGCAGAAATGGAAGCAAACTTAGACAAAGTTTCTGAAGGCAATCATGATAAACTGAATATTTTAAAAACATTTTATGAGATGTTTATCCCAATGTTAGATAATGCTAAAGTCAATATGAAAAAAATCCAACCAGTGATGTTAGAAGAAACATGTCCTGAATGTGGTAGTCAACTTGTCATTCGAAAATCTAAATATGGCGAATTTATTGCATGTAGTGGTTTTCCGAAATGTCGCTATATTAAAAAAGATGAAGTACCAAGTGATTCATAAGTTGACCCTCTTTACAAAGGAGTTTAATTTTGATATCATGAAGTTCTAAAAGTAAATTTTAGACCCTTTTTCCCTAAAAGATGAAAGACGACGACACCTTTTATAAGGTGAAGAAGTCTTTTTCTTTATGGTATAATAAAATGCAGGAGCAAGCATGGGATTTTTTAAAAACTTATTTTCTAAAAAACCTAAAATTTCATACGAAAAAGCACTCAATAGGTCGCATGTATCATTGTTTTCTGTTAAAGAGGCAATGGATAAACATCACATCTTACATCAAGATGTTTTAGAGGCATTAGAAGATGCATTGTTACTCTCAGACGTCGGAATAGATACATCTACAGATATGATTGAGTACTTAATAGAGAACAATAAAAAAACACCCATATGTGATTATGAATCGTTACTAGATGTTGTGTATCAATATGTTGATACACTATTCATGGATGCCGCAAATCTTCCACATAAACACGTGATATTTGTCGTTGGTGTGAATGGCGTTGGAAAAACAACCACTATTGGAAAACTTGCACATCAAAAAAGTAAAGATCAAAAAGTGATGATTATTGCTGCAGATACATTTAGAGCAGCAGCCATTGATCAATTAAGAGTTTGGGCTGAAAAAAGTGATGTCCTATTTTATACGAATCCATCCAAAGATCCAAGCTCAGTTATTTTTGATGGATTAAAACTTGCCAAAGAAAAAGATGTCGATGTCATATTGATTGATACTGCTGGTAGACTTCAAAACAAACAACATTTAATGGCTGAATTGACCAAAATGAGACAAATGATTCCTAAAGCATACGGAACGATTGATATACGCACGTATTTAGTTTTAGATGCTACCACTGGTCAAAATGGCGTTTCTCAAGCGAAACTTTTTCATGAAGCTACCGAAGTCACAGATCTAGTGATTACAAAATTAGATGGTACCTCAAAAGGTGGCATCGTCTTACCAATTGTCTCGTTGCTTAAAGTACCTATTGCATATATTGGTATAGGTGAGGGGATTGATGATTTAGCATTATTTGATAAAGAAGCATTTATGCAGCAACTCATAGATCATGGGGTTTAACATGGACTTAGAAAAGAAACATCTTATTATTTCGTTATTTCTACAATATGAATCTTTATTCACTGAGACGCAGCAACAATATTTTAAGGCGTATTTTTTAGATGATTTTAGTTTAAAAGAAATCGCTGAAGCGTATCATGTATCTAGAAGTGCCATTCATGATGCTATTCATAAAATAGAAGATCATCTAATGGCGTATGAACATAAGCTTAAGTTACATGAAAAAGCTCAAAAACGCCTTTCTTTAATTGAATCATTTGAACAAACAAAGGATCACACTCTAATAAAAACACTCAAAGAGATGGATGAATAATGTTTGAAACAACATTGAGTTCTCGTTTACAAATGGCCTTGAGAAGATTATCAGGAAAAGGTTATTTAAATGAAGAGGATATTACAAGTACATTAAAAGAAATTAGACGCGCACTGTTAGAAGCAGATGTGCATTTAAGTGTCATTAAATCCTTTACAGATCAAGTAAAAGAAAACGCACTTGGCGAGAAAATTATCAAAGGATTAAATCCTGGTCAACAAGTTGCAAAAGTTGTCAATGATACATTAGTGAGTATCCTTGGTGAAAAGACTTCTTATATATCCTATCAACCATCTGGACTTACTGTCATGATGCTCATTGGATTACAAGGTTCAGGTAAAACAACATCGATCGCAAAACTTGCAAAAACAATCAAAGCATCTGAAAACAAAAAAGTATTATTAGTTGCTGCAGACATTTATCGTCCTGCAGCGATTGATCAACTAAAAGTTTTAGGTCAAAGTATTCAAGTAGATGTTTTTGAAAAAGGTCAGATCGATGTATCTGTCATTGTTAAAGAAGCATTAGCATATGCAAAAGATCACCAGTATGATGTTGTATTAATCGATACCGCGGGACGTCTTTCCATCGATACAGCATTATTAGATGAGTTAAAAATGATTAAATCAATTGCATCTCCAACAGAAATATTACTGACTGTAGATGCGATGACGGGTCAAGATGCAGCCATCACTGCGAAAAACTTTCATGATCATATTCAAGCCACCGGAGCGATTATTACCAAATTAGATGGTGATACAAGAGGTGGTGCCGCACTTTCGATTTCAAGTGTTGCATCCATTCCGATTAAATATCAAGCCACTGGCGAAAAAATTGAAACATTAGAAATCTTTCATCCTGATCGCATGGCATCACGTATTTTAGGCATGGGTGATATGATGAGTCTTGTTGAAAAAGCATCAGAAGCAATATCAGAAGATGATGCTAAAGACTTAATGTCAAAAATTCAAAACAATACGTTTAACTATAATGATTTAAAAAAACAATTTAAAATGATTAAGCGTATGGGATCCATTCAAAAAGTCATGGGACTTATTCCTGGACTATCTAAACAAGCTTCAAATATCGATGATAAACCTTTAAAAGAAATGTCAGTGCTTATTGATTCGATGACATTAAAAGAAAGAAAAGATCCATTATTAATTGATCAATCCTCTAAAAGAAGAGAACGTATCGCAAAAGGGAGCGGGCTTTCAGTGGCTGCTGTCAATCGTTTAAGAGATGCATTTAACAATCAAAAAAAGATGATGAAACAAATGATGTCAATGGATCCTTCAAACATATCAAATATGAATCCAAATCAGTTCCAACCAAGTAAAATAAAAAAAGGTAAAGGCAAACATAAAGGTCGATTTAAATATTGACTTTTATTTTTTGGAGTTATCCACATAAGTCGTGGAAAAACAGTGATGAAAGATATGTTAAAATTTTAAATGAGTAGGTGTTTATGAATAAAAAACTAATCCTAGTAGATGGAAATTCAATCGTCTTTAGAGCATACTTTGCAACGGCGTATCCAGGGGCAACCTTGATGCAAACGTCTAAAGGTGAATATACGAATGCACTTTTTGCTTTTATTAATATGTTTGAACAAATTGTCACAGATCAAGATGATATGATTTTAGTTGCATTTGACACAAAAGAAAAAACAAAAAGACATCTTGTGTATGATGACTATAAAGCTGGTCGTGCAAAAATGCCAGAAGAACTTGCAAGTCAACTCAGTATCATTAACGACTATTTAGATGTGATGGGGATCACACATTACAGACAAGCTGGATATGAAGCAGATGATATCATTGGTACATTGTCTAAACTTGAAGGTTATGATGTGCATATTTATTCATCAGATCGAGATTTACTTCAACTTGTTTCAGATCATGTAACGGTTCATCTATTAAAAAAAGGGATGAAAGAAGTGCATGATTATACACCAAAAAAAATCTTAGAGACCTATGAGCTTTCTCATCAACAAATGATTGATTTAAAAGGGCTTATGGGAGATCCTTCAGATAATATTCCAGGCATTCCTGGTGTTGGTGAGAAAACTGCGATTAAACTTTTAAAAACGTATCAAACATTAGAAAATGTATTAAATCATGCAGATGACATCGGGGGAAAACTATCAGAAAAAATTAAAGCTGGTAAAGACTCTGCATTGTTATCTAAAATGCTTGTCACCATTGACACACAAGCGGAACTTGATTTAGATGTAAAAGATATCGTTAGAAAACCACTTGACCAAGATCAAAGAGTTAAATTTCTACAGCGCTATGAACTTCATATGCTTGCTAAAAAAGTCGTTCAAGAACCTAAAGCAACAACATTCACATGTGTTAACATTCATGATGATGCATCTTTTGAGTCTTATGACATAAAAGTATGTGCCATGCATGTAGAACTATCTGACTCAAATTATCACCAAGCATCCCTTTGGGGAATTGGTCTTGCATTCGATGAGACATATTTATATATAGATCCAGAATATGCATTGACCTCATCTGTATTCAAAACATTTTTAGAAGATGCATCTACCACAAAATATGTGTATGATGCAAAAGCAATGTATGTCTTCTTTAAGTGGCGTAAGATTCATTTAAAAGGCATCACATTTGATTTATTACTGTCAAGTTATATCATTAACGCGCATTTAGGTAAAGAAGAATTTAACCGTGTTGTATCAGCATTTGATTATGTTGGTGTTGCGTATGAAGAAGATATTTATGGTAAGGGAGTCAAACGAGGACTTCCTGAAGATTTATCTCATCATCAACATATCGTCTCTAAAGCAAAAGCAATTATTGATTTAAAAGATACACAAGACCAACTGCTTCAAGATAAAAATCAATATCACTTGTTATATGATGTAGAACTGCCATTATCCTTTGTTTTAGGTGATATGGAATTTTCTGGTATTGATGCCAATATCGAAACGCTCAATCAAATGGGTGAGACATTAAAAAACAAAATTGAATTGTTAGAATCTAATATATATGAGCTTGCAGGTATGACATTTAATATCGCATCTCCAAAACAACTCGGAGAGGTATTATTTGAGCATTTAGGATTACCTGCAAGTAAGAAAACAAAAACAGGCTATTCAACAAATGTCGATGTCTTAGAAAAATTAAAGAAGCATCATCCTATTATTGAACATATTTTAAATTATCGTAGTGTGACAAAATTATATTCAACGTATATTGAAGGGTTAAGACCATATATCCTAGAAGATGGTAAAATTCATACAATTTATATGCAAGCACTTACCACAACAGGTCGCTTATCTTCTACAGACCCTAATTTACAAAATATTCCGATTCGGACTGAAGAAGGTCGACTGATTCGTCAAATCTTTCATGCATCTAAAGGTGCTACCTTATTAGGTGCAGATTACTCACAAATTGAATTGCGTGTTTTAGCACATATTGCGAATGTGACTGCACTCATTGAATCGTTTAATAACGGTGAAGACATCCATGAACAAACGGCGAAAAAAGTGTTTCATGTCAATGAAGTATCTAAAGAACAAAGAAGACAGGCTAAAGCGGTGAATTTTGGCATCATTTATGGTATTTCAGCTTGGAGTCTTGCAGATGACATTCATGTTTCTCAAAAAGAAGCACAGCAATTTATTGATACGTATTTAACTATTTATCCAGAAATCAAATCGTATATGGAAGACACCGTGACTTTTGCAAAAGAAAATGGGTATGTAGAAACAATTTTAAAAAGAAGACGTTACATACCAGAACTCCAGTCATCTGTCTTTATGCAACGTGCATTTGGTGAAAGAACAGCAATGAATGCACCGATTCAAGGTTCTGCAGCAGATATTATTAAACTTGCGATGATAGAATTACATCGTAAATTAAATGATCATCATATGCGTTCATCACTCATCTTACAAGTACATGATGAATTGATATTAAACGTTTATGAAGATGAACTTGACAAAGTCTCTAAATTCGTAGAAGAAGCGATGAAAGAAGCCATCAATATGCGCGTCTCGTTAGAAATTTCAATGGATACGGGACATACATGGTATGAGGTAAAATAATGCCAGAACTACCTGAAGTTGAAACAGTCAGACGTACATTAAAAACACTTGTCTTAGGAAAAATGATCACAGATGTTCATGTGTACTGGTCTAACTGTGTCATTACCCAAGATTTTGAAAAAAAAATTATAGGTCAGTGGATTCATGATATTTTAAGATATGGTAAATATTTGGTGTTTGTTTTAGATCATCACGTTATGATTTCTCACCTTAGAATGGAAGGGAAATATTATCTCCATCAAAAGCGTTTACCTTCCAATCATGAACATGTTGTTTTTGATTTAAATACACAAGAATCACTCACATATCATGATACGAGAAAGTTTGGTAAATTTGAACTCATCGATAAAAACATCTATTTAGACGTACCCCCGCTTTCCTTGTTAGGAAAAGAACCAAAAGATACGGATCCCCTAACATTATATAAACGTTTAAAACAAAAAACCATTCCAGTAAAAATGGCGTTGTTAGATCAACACCTTATCGCAGGTCTTGGAAATATTTATGTTGATGAGACGCTGTTTAGAGCAGGGATACATCCAGAGAAAAAATGTCATCGACTGACGAAAAAAGATGTGAATCATATTATTTATCACGCGATTAATGTCTTATCATATGCAACAGAACTTGGCGGTTCAACGATTAGAACTTATCACGCAACACATGGTGTTGATGGCAAATTTCAAAACGAATTAAAAGTACATACAAAAAAAGACATACCATGTGAGATATGTCACACCCCTATCATTAAAATTAAAGTTGGAGGGAGAGGGACTTATGTCTGTCCAACCTGTCAAAAAAAATAAACTTAAGATTGGTATCACAGGAAATATTGCAAGTGGTAAATCAACAGCAACAACATATTTAAAAGCTAAAGGATTTACTATCATTGATAGTGATGAAATCGTGCATGAACTATGGAAAGATCCCCAGATCATTCAAGAATTATCAGCATTATTTAATCTAGATCTCAAAGATAATGTGATTCAACAACAATTTAAACAAGATGTTTTTAATGATGAAACAATGCGAAAGTCACTTGAAGCATATCTTCATCCAAAAGTTTATGAAACGATTGAACAGCACATCCAAGCATCAACACATCATGTGATTATTGATATACCGCTTCTTTTTGAAACACATTACGAAACGCATTTAGATGCAGTGATTTTAATCACTGTACCGAAAGATATACAAATGCATCGATTAACAAAAAGAGGATTAACATTAGAACAAGCTGAAGCAAGAATTGCTTCGCAAATGGATCAATCACTTAAAATGAAGAAGACATCTCATATCATTTCAAGTACACTAAACTTTGAAACATTTTATCAAGCATTAGAAAAGGAAATAGAATTGATTATTCATGGCAACACTTAAATTATATGCCCCAATTGATTTATCTGGGCATGATCATAAAGTTATATCACTTTTATATCAACCACTGATTGGTCAAGTGGCTTTTTCACTGTATCATTTTATTTTTTCATTGACATATCAAAAAGATGTCATTTCTGTCACCGAAAAAGAGATACTTAACTTACTTGTGGTCACCAAAAATCAATTGGATGATGCATGTAATAAATTACAAGCACACGCACTATTAGATGTATTTGAATCAAAAGATGATGTTTTATTACAAATCAAAAAACCCATGACTGCAAAGCAATTTTTAACTGATACGATTTTTGGTATCACGCTAGAACAAAAAATTGGGAACACGACATTAACATTTCTTATTGATCAATTTAAAGTGCTACAACCTTATATAGGTTATCAAAGAAAAGACATTCACTATGATGATGTCTTTGATGTTGATCATGTAAAAAAACTATCGATTGAAACACCGTTGTTTGAGAATGGTGGTGTACATGCATCAGTTTTAAAAACACGTTTTCCGTATGAGTCATGGGTCGACCAACTACCATCAGCTCATAAAAAACCATCATTGTTAAAATCAACAACAAGACAACTCATTGAAAATCTTGTATTCATTTATCAATTGAATCAAGAAGATTTAAACCAAATTATAACATCGATACATCCAACGCAACTTATTAAAAATGAAGCAATCAAAAATGCTGCAAAACGTTACTTTGAACAACATCAAATTTTAACCATTGATGATAAAAAAGAACAACCTTTTAATGACTACAACAAGATCTCTCCTCTTTACATTATCCAAAAGTATGGAAAGTCTGATCATCAAGGCATTGCACTAGATACGATTACATCACTTGTCGAAAGAAATCATATCGAGCTTGGTGTTATTAATGTTTTATTAGTCTTTGTTTTAAAACGCAAAGAAGGGGTTTTGCCTCATTTAAATTATTTAGAGAAAATACTTCTAGATTGGATGTCTAAAGGTGTAACAACATCTCAAGATGCTGTTGAAATGACAACCAAATTAGAATCAACATATCAGAAAAAACAAATAAAGAAATCTGTACGTGTTTCTGTTGAACCTGATTGGTTAGATGATTATTTAGCGGAACTCAAAAAAGAGGAGGACGCTTTATGACTTTATTAGACATGCGAGAAATTATATTAAATGATGCTGAAACGAAAGATTTAAAACTAGATGATACCGATGTATTAAAAGTCTATCAATATTTAATGGATAAGTACGATCAAAAGGAATATGATGGATATATTCCCGTACTCATCAAAGAACCTTATATTGAAATTGTGTATCGTCCTACAAAAGAAAAAGCATATGAAGTGAAACAACAAAAACTCAGACAATATTTATCATTATTTGACAGTGATATTTATATACAAGATGCTTCATTTGATGCGTTTCATCAATCTTCTGACATGAGGAAAAAAGCTTTAGAGATTGCCAAAACTTCAGTGCAAATGTATATGGATAAAAAAACAACAAAAGGAATGTATATCCATGGTCCATACGGGTCCGGAAAAAGTTACTTATTATCTGCAATTGCAGCTTATTATGCAGCAAAAGATATCGATGTCATTTTTACATATGTACCAGATTTAATTAGAGGTTTTAAACAAGGTATAGATGAAGGTACTATAGAAAAACGCATCAACATCTTAAAACAAACTTCCATTTTAATTTTAGATGACTTAGGTGGTGAATTTCATTCACCATGGTTTAGAGATGAAATATTGATGCCACTCATTCAATATCGTTTAAGTGCATCTTTACCAATATATGTTTCTTCTAATTATTCCATGTCTCAACTTGTTGACGCACTTGCAAGTGGGCATGATGAAATTAATAGAGTGAAAGCAACAAGGCTTATAAGAAGACTTCGTGACATGACAGAATTAGTCAAGTTATCATAGAAAAAGTTCTTATTTTATGCTATAATAAGCGTGTCTTATCCATCGATAAGGCATCTTTTTTATGAAAGAGGATATTTATGAAGTTAACATTTCCTGATGGAAGTATCAAAACATATGAAGATGGTATGACTGTCTATGAGATTGCCTCATCTATTTCAAAGAGTTTAGCTAAAGAAGCCATTGGTGCAATCATTAATAATCAATATATTGAACTTTCAAGACCACTCTTTACAGATGCGACATTTAAAATCGTTACAAAAAAAGATTCTGAAGCTTTATATTTTTTAAGACATTCTGCTGCACACTTACTCGCACAAGCAGTTTTATCATTATTTCCTAATGCCCTTTTTGGGGTAGGACCTGCCATTGATGAAGGATTTTATTATGACGTCTCAGTACCAGACTATCAATTAACCGAAGATGATTTAGTACGCATTGAAAAAAAGATGCACACATTTAAAGATCAAGCTTTACCGATTGTTAGAAAAGAAATATCTTATGAGGAAGCAAAAACAATATTTAAACATGACAAATATAAATTAGATATTATTGAGCAATACAAAGATGACCAACTAACATTTTATACTCAAGGGGATTTTACCGATTTATGTCGTGGTGGACATGTAAGTCATACCGGACTGATTAAGCATTTCAAATTATTGAGTTTAGCAGGTGCTTATTTTAGAGGCGATGCCAAAAATGATATGCTAACACGTATTTATGGAACGGCATTTTTTAGTGATGCGGATTTACAAAATTATTTACAATTACTTGAAGAAAGAAAAGCTCGTGATCATAGAAAAATTGGTAAAGCACAAAATCTTTTTATGACAACAAAAGAAGCAGGTGCTGGTTTACCCTTCTGGTTAAAAAAAGGTGCGACCATAAGACGCGTGATCGAACGCTACATTACCGATAAAGAAATTGCTTTAGGATATGATCATGTTTATACACCTATTATGGCAAATGTAGATTTGTATAAAACGTCTGGACATTGGGATCATTATCATGAAAATATGTTTCCACCAATGGACATGGGCGATGGTGAATTACTCGTTTTAAGACCGATGAATTGTCCACATCATATGTTAATCTTTAAACAAGACATCCATAGTTATAAAGAACTTCCAATTCGCATCGCAGAATTAGGTATGATGCATCGTTATGAAAAAAGTGGTGCACTATCAGGACTTCAACGTGTTAGAGAAATGACACTCAATGATGCCCATATTTTTGTGAGACCAGATCAAATTAAAGAAGAATTTAAACGCGTGGCCTACTTATTATTTGATGTATATAAAGATTTTGAGATCACCGATTTTACATGTCGTTTAAGTTATCGTGATCACGAAGATAAAGAAAAATATTATCCTGATGATGTTATGTGGAATAAAGCAGAATCAATGTTGAAAGAAGCGATGGATGAATTAGAGATTCCATATTATGAAGCCAAAGGAGAAGCAGCGTTTTACGGTCCTAAACTAGATGTTCAAGTGAAAACAGCATTAGGACATGAAGAAACATTATCAACGATTCAATTGGACTTCTTGTTGCCTGAAAAATTTGATTTAACGTATGTAGGAGAAGATGGAGGAAATCACCGACCAGTCGTCATCCATAGAGGGATTGTTTCAACAATGGAACGATTCGTTGCATATTTAATTGAAGAATACAAAGGGGCTTTCCCATTTTGGTTATCTCCAACTCAAGTAAAAATCATTCCAGTGCATCTTGACTTGCATGCAGCTTATGCTGAAGAAGTCAAACAAGCGCTGTCTGCATTTAGAGTTGAATTGGATCTTAGAAATGAAAAAATGGGATATAAAATCCGTGCTGCTCAAACAGAAAAGATTCCATTTACTTTAGTGCTTGGTGACCAAGAAGTTGAACAACAAACCGTCACTTTAAGACGTTATGGGTCACAACAACAAGAAACATTATCTTTAGAAGCATTTAAAACATTATGTATGAATTTGAATATGCACTTATAGGTGCATATTTTTTTGTAATATTAAATAATATTTGATAATTTATAATAATATTGATATACTATGAACGAGGTGACACGATGTTAGAAGTGAAAAACGTCTCCATGTCATATGGAGAAGTAAAAGCTGTACAAAATATATCTTTTACGCTTAAACCAGGTGAAATATTTGGTTTATTAGGTACTAATGGTGCCGGTAAAACAACGACATTTCGAATGATTATGGGACTCATTCAACCTAAATCAGGAATGATTACTTTAAACGGTCATCAAGTAAGTTATGATGATGTGAATGACATTGGTTATATGATTGAAGAACGTTCGTTATTAACAAAAATTACTGTCAAAGATTTAATGTTTTACTTAGGACAATTAAAGGATGTCTTAAAAGATGATATTGAGAAACGATTGGATTATTGGCTAGATCGTTTCAACATTACAGAATATAAAAATAAAAAAGTAAAGGAATTATCCAAAGGAAATCAGCAAAAAATACAATTTATTGCAGCATTAATTAATAATCCTAAACTTCTTATATTAGATGAACCCTTTAGTGGACTTGATCCAATAAATACTGAACTTTTTGTTCGTACAATTAGAGATTTTCAAAAGCAAGGTGCGATGGTTATATTTTCATCTCATCAGCTTGATCATGTGGAATCATTTTGTGAGAAAATCATTGTTTTAGAGAAAGGTCAAGTCATTTTAGAAGGCCCAATTCAGCAAATTAAGGAAGCCTATCAAAAATTAAATATCAAAATCAAAGCCAAACATATGGATTTGTCATCACTTAAAGCAGTGAATGGTGTCATTAATATTGAAGAACAACCTAATGCAACTATGGTTAAAGTTGCTTCTAAAGCATATGTCAAAGATGTCTTTGATGTTGTAAAAAATTATGAAGATGTGATGACATTTGATGTTTTAGAACCTCCTCTTTCAGAAATTTTTATCGATAAGGTGACCAAACATGAAAAAGCTTAAATTTCTCATTGCATTTGGATTAAAAAAAAGAATTCTTAAAAAGTCATTTTTAATTTCAAATATCATCATTGGATTACTCACCATTGTGATTATTAATTTACCAACAATCATTGGCTTATTTGATAATGATAATGATCCAACCGTTCAAATTGCATATATCACAGATCATGAGACATTACCTTATATTTCAGCACTGAGTATAACACTTAATGAAGGTTTAGAAGAAGACATATTTATATTTACTGAAGGTTCATTAGAACTAAAAGATACATTTTTTGATCAACAGTTATACGATATATTGTTGGTACTCAATTCTGAAGAATCATCTATCAATATTCAAATGTTTCGGTTTAATACAACTCATGATACTGCGATTTTGCAAACCATTCAACTTTTAGATGTGATCAATCAAAATCAAAACTACATACCACCAACAACAGAAACCTTTTTACCACAAGACTATGAAGATCCAGTCATTAATGAAATCATCAGTGGATTATCTTCTGTGTTTACGCTGCCATTATTTCTAATATTGACCTTTGGAATTCAATTTGTTGGTGTTGATATTATTGAAGAGAAATCATCTAAAGCTATTGAAACCATTATTTCAAGTGTCAAAGCAAGCATTCATTTTTTATCAAAAATTATTGCGAGTTTAATATTTATTCTTATTCAAAGTGTATTACTAATTACATATGGGTTCATTGGTAGTGCCATAGGAAATCAAAGTTCATCTGTTACAGGGATTACAACAGAATCTTTAACTGAAGTATTTGTTCAATACTTTCCTAACTGGCAAAGTATATTAATGATTACGACTTTATTTATATTCATTGGTGCGATGCTGTATTTAGTGATTGCTGCATTAACAGCCTCAATCGCAACGACTCAAGAAGATTATCAAACCTTTCAAGGACCAATCATGATCTTGCTTGTCATAGGATTTTATATTTCTTTATTTGCCTCCGCTGCAGGAGGAGATACGATCTTAAAAGTTGCTTCCTTTATTCCTTTTTTTGCACCAATGACAGTGCCTATAGCCTATGCTTCAGGACTACTCTCAAATATTGAGGTTATATTGGCTTTATTAACATTACTTATATCTACAGGGATTGTCATTATACTTGTCACGCCGATATATAAAGTTGCAATCCTTAGTTATGAACAAACAAAATTATTTAAACGACTTAAATTTTATATTCAAAAATCGAAACATGAATAAAAAAAACACCTTCTAAAATGAAGGTGTTTTTTTAAATAATATTTTGACTTTTTCTTCATCATCAACTAATAATATATCAGGCTTTAATGATTTTAAATGATGTACATGTAATTCTGAGATATGTTGTTTCATGGATAAAATTTTATTTGGAACCATTGACAAACTTGTTATCCCTAAAGCAATAAGTAAGGATGCATAATCTTCATTAGATGCAATATCCCCACATACGCTTACAGGAATATGATGTTTATTTGCACTTTCTGCAACATGATTGATGAGTGAAATGATGGAAGGATGAAATGGATCTGCAATGTCATTATCAAGTAACAAAGAACGATCAGAAGCCATTGTATATTGCACAAGATCATTCGTACCGATTGAGAAAAAATCAACAATCGGCGATATTAAATGCGCAGATAAAGCTAATGAAGGAACTTCAATCATCACACCGATTTTGATATCACCAACAGGTATGTTTTTATCGATACATTCTTGTTTGATTTGATTGATAAATGTAATGACTTCAATAAGTTCTTTTTTTGTAGAGACCATGGGTATCAATAATCGCACATGACCGTGAGCAGCACTCATTAACAATGCTTTGATTTGGTTGTAGAAGAGTTGTTGATATTTCTGGAAAAGACGAATTCCACGTAAACCTAATAAAGGATTGTCTTCTTTTTTTAATCTAATAAAAGGTACGACTTTTTCACCACCTAGATCAAATAACCTAAATGTAATGGGATGACCTTCATACTGCTTTACAATACTTTGATATATGTGTAATTGATCTTCAAATGAAGGTGTTAGTAATTTATCAATAAATAATAATTCAGTACGAATCAATCCGATACCTTCAGCACCAGATGATTGTATACCTTCTAGGTCATGTATGGATGACATATTTGCTTCAACAGGAATATGAATACCATCTTTTGTTATAGATGGTTGATGTTTCCATTGTGCGAATTGAGTTGCTTGAGAGGTCTCTTTATTAAGAGGTTTATGATACGCATCAATCACTTTAGCATTAGGTTGAATATGAATTTGTTTTTCATCGGCATCAAGAATCATTAAATCACCATGCTTGAATTGATCTAAATCATCTACTCCAAATAAAGATGGAATGCCTTTTTGCTTGGCGATAATCGCTGCATGTGATGTGATTGATTTTGATGATGTGATGATACCTTTGACATGCAACGTACTCAATTGATTCATGATATGTAAGTTAAGTGTTTTTAATACAACGATAATATCTTCTTGAATGTGTTTCATATCGATGAAAGGGATGCCTTGTATGACATATAACATTCGTTCATAAAAAGATTCAAAATCATCAATGCGATCACGCATGTATGCATTAGATGAAGTAGATAATACAGAAACATAGTAGTCTAATGCCACTCTCAATGCATACCCTGCATTCATTTGTTTATCAGTAATATAAGATTTTATCGATTGTATAAATTCTTCATCCATCGCCATTGCATATTGAAAAGCAAGCACGTCATGTGATGAAGGATCATGTAACATAGATTCTAATTCTGCTCTAAAAGTTTTTAATGCTTGATCTAATATATGAAGTTCTTTTTTTGGGTCATGGACAATCTTAAGTGAAGGTGTTTTTTCAAGTGACTCAACAATATATGTTTTACCGATTCCATAACCAGGAACAATTGTAATCAGTGTATTAACGCTCCTCACATGTTATTTGGTCATTAATTAATGTACAAGTTTCTTTTTCTACAAATACAATATTACAAGATTGATCTTTAGAAGTCTGTTTAAAAAAGTTCTCTAAGAGTGTCCCTATTGGCATACCAATGGTTACATGATCACCAATATTTAAGTGCCACTTCACAATGTCATGACGGGCCTTAAATCCTAGATGTAACATCACATGGACATCTTTGCCTTTAATGATCAATAAATGTTTTGATGGATGAAGGGTTTCAATCACACCTTCTATAGGTGCAACAATCGTTTTATTTTTAGGGTTTACAACAAACCCATCTCCTAATAATTTATGAGAAAAAATGTCATCTGGAGTTTGTTGAATTGGTTGTAAATCACCATCAAATGGATTTTTAAATAAAAACGTCATGATACCCTCACATGTATTATAAGATAAAAAGAAAAGACAAATGAATGAAAACGTTTTATTTAGATGGTTGGTGTTTAATACTTATCATCATCATGCCAATACTTAGAATGATCAAATAAGCTGCAATTTCAAAAGATAAACTGCGATTGTAAGAATAAATGAAGCTACCAACTATTGGACCAAATATCATGCCTAAACCTACAAATAACTGTCTTATACCCATGATTCTTCCGTAATCATCAGAAGCATAAGTAGAGATATGACTTTGTTCAAACGGTTGATGGGCAGTTTTAGAAAACACATAAATAGAAAATATCGTATAAAGACTTACAAGTAAATTCGATAATTGAAAGGTCATCCATAAAGCCACAGCACCTATAAGAGTTATTGTTATAAACGTTTTATTAAAAGGGAGCTTAAAGAGTCTAGGCACAATTACAAGTGATGTTAGTAAACTAATCAACCCTGTAAATAAAACAAATGTACCGAGCATACTTGGATCATAGTTTAAGTCTCTGAAATAGACATCAACATATTTACTTACAAATGTAAAACTCATCGTGGCGATCAATAATGCAATGTAAAACAGCCATTGATGCAGTTTTAAATTAAAAATCGAAAGGATATGTTTGTAAAAAGGAATGTAAGTTTGACTGGTTTTTACAGGTGGGTTTTTAATCAATACAATAATAAATACTGCATAAACGATTGTGAGAATCGATTGAATAAAAAACACATATTGATACGAGAGTGCATTAAAATATGTCTGAAGACTAGATAATTGACCACCGAAGAAGTATCCAAGTGACCCACCAAGTGTAAGTGCCCCACCAAATAAAGATAAATTTCTTCCAACAACATGTTTATTAGAATGCATTAATATGAGTGCTGCATAAATCGTAATACCAGATGCAGCACCTAATCCAGAGAAGACTCTTGCAACGATCATCCAACTCACATCTTCAGAAAATCCATATATGAGTTGACCAATGGCATACATGATGTTCCCTATAAACATCCATAATTTATGATTCCCTTTGTCTGAAAGAATCCCCCATAAAGGCGCACCCATGACAATACCTGCACTCATTGAAGCAAAAAAAACACCAAACATGACATCATTTATACCTAAATAAGACACATAGCTTGGTGTAATTGGATGTGCAAGATTATGGGCAATTCCTTGGATCAATGTTAAGATAAGAATAAATCTAATTTCTTTTTTCACAGAAAAATTATATCATTAATTAAGTGGACTATATGAAAAAAAGACTTTACTCAATTACAATTAAAAATACGCATGCTGATCAAGGTTTTTCAACATCTTCATCTGGAAGATCTCTTCTATTTAAACCGACATTAAAAAAAGAAGATGGGTACAATCCAGGTGAACTTTTAGCATTTTCATGGGCGACATGCTTAGAATCGACTTTGCGGTATGTATTAGAAATTCAATCCTTAACGTTTAAAACGTATACAGAAGTAGATTTTCATATGGAATTAGACCAAGGGCCACCAGTTGGATATCAATTTTATTATGATGCGAGATTATATATCGATACTGAAGATGATGCATTAATAAACATGTTAGTAGAAGAAACACATCAACGATGTCCAATTTCTAAACTATTGCAGGCAAAAAATATACAAATTAGAGGTATCTCATTAAAAAAAGAAGTGACTCAAGATTGAGACACTTCTTTTTCTTTGAATTGACGATACGTTAAAATTGGATGTCTTGCAGCAGTTGCTTCATCTAAACGTTTGACATATCCATGATGTGGTGCTGTTTTAAGTATTTCAGGTGTTTCTTTAGCTTCCTTAACGATATGTTCCATCACTTCTATGAATGTATCTAGCGTTTGTAATGATTCAGCTTCTGTAGGCTCTATCATCATCGCTTGCTTATAAATGAGTGGGAAGTAAATCGTCGGTGCATGGATCCCAAAATCTAAAAGTCGTTTAGCGATATCTAATGTTTTAATATCTGAATTATCTTTGAGTCCATCATAGACAAATTCATGCATGCAATAATCTTTTAAAGGCATATTAAAGTGATCTTTTAATCGCGTTTTTACATAGTTTGCATTGAGGACTGCACGGGGACCAATTTCAATTAAATGTTCTTTTCCAAGCGATCGCATATAAACATATGCACGTAAATACACGAGTGTGTTCCCTATAAAACCGCCAACTCTTCCAATCGAATCGGGATGATAGACACGTTTGTATTGTTTATTATCAAAGACTACTTGAGGATTGGGAAGAAATTGTTTTAAAGACGACACAACACCTACTGGTCCAGATCCTGGACCACCACCACCATGCGGTGTAGAAAAAGTCTTGTGTAAATTAATATGCATGACATCAAATCCCATATCTGCAGGTCTCGCAACACCGACAAGGGCATTTAAATTCGCACCATCATAATATAGTAATCCACCTTTTTCATGCACTTTGTCTGCAATAAGGCGAATATCTTTTTCAAAGACACCTGCGGTATTAGGATTGGTGAGCATCAGTCCAGCCACAGAGTCATCTAGAACAGATTCCAGTGCTTCTAAGTTAACCGTTCCATCCGGATTAGACTTTATTTCAACAACTTTAAACCCGCATATCACTGCAGATGCTGGATTCGTCCCGTGCGCATTATCAGGGACGATAATAACATTTTTATGTGAATTGCCTTGTTTTTCATGATACTTTTTAATGATCATGAGTCCTGTTTGTTCTCCATGTGCACCTGCAAATGGATTTAAACTAAATGTATCCATACCAGTGAGAGTAGACAACATTTTTTGGGTGTCATCATAAATGGAAAGTATGCCTTGCATATCTTCGTCATTTGATAATGGATGTGTATCTATGAACCCATTTAATGTTGCAAGTTCATCATTGATTTTAGGATTATACTTCATGGTACATGAACCAAGTGGATAAAACCCTGTTTCAATCCCCATGTTTTTAGTAGACATATTGATAAAATGTCTCATGAGTTCAAGTTCGGATACTTCAGGAAGAAGTGGATCGTCATGTCTTAAAAGATGATCGGGTAATGTAACGGGTTCAAACTTTTCAAATGTAAAATGGGAAGCTTGTCTTTCATGGGTTGATTTTTCAAAGATAAGCGTTTGATCAAATGGTCTCATTGAAGCACCTCCACAAACGCTTGCATGTCTTCAATGGTACGTTTTTCTGTGACTGCAAAAGTTACCATTTGATTGTTTTGAATGACAGGACCTAAAAAACCATGCTGTCTAACAAGTGTATTTAATGATGTTGGATCACCTAAATATTTTAAGGTGAATTCTTTAAAATGTGCATGTTTATAAACATCTTCAAATAATCCTGTTTTTAATAACATGTTTTTAAAATGATATGCACCATTTAAACATGCTTGAGCAACATCTTTTAATCCTTTTTTGCCAAGTGAAGAAACATAAACTGTAACAGCAAGCGCATTTAAAGATTGATTACTACAAATGTTAGAATTGGCTTTATCTCTTCTAATATGTTGTTCTCGTGCTTGTAATGTAAGTACAAAAGCACGTTTACCATCGACATCTTTTGTCAACCCACAAATACGTCCAGGAAGTTTTCTAATGTATGTTTGGTTAGTGGCTAAATATCCTATATAAGGTCCACCAGAAGATAAAGGAATACCGAGTGCTTGTAAATCTCCACAAGCAATATCTGCACCTTCATCTTTAGGGGTTTTTAATAAAGAAAGTGCTTGACCCTCTCTATTAAAAATAAAAAGGCCTTTGTGTTGGTGTACTTTATCGCTTAAATCTTCATAAGTTTCAATGATGCCATATTTATTTGGTGATTGAACGATGATACCCATGGAATCTTGAAGTAACTCATCAATACCAGTCAAATCAATATGACCATTTTTCTCTTCGACATATCTAATGTCAATATTTCTGAAATATGCATAGGTTTCAATAACTTCAAGGATGTGATCATTTAAAGTTTTCGAAACACAAATCGTCGATTTACCAGTAATACCATAGGCCATATACATTGCTTCAGCAGTTGCAGTTGTGCCATCATACATGGATGCATTAGAAACATCCATACCGGTAAGTTCTGAAACAATACTTTGGTATTCAAAAATATACTGAAGTGTTCCTTGAGCGACTTCTGGTTGATATGGAGTATATGAAGTTAGAAATTCTTGTCTAGTTGTAATGTTTCTAACAACAGTTGGAATATAATGATCAAATGCCCCAGCACCTCTAAATACGGTTAAAGAAGCGTTCATTGCCTGTTTTTCTTGCATATGCTTTGTGAGTTGAAAATCACCTAGCGATAAAGGTAAATCAAACGTACCATGATATTTTAATGTATCCGGAATGGCATGAAAGAGGTCATCAATAGAAGATGCACCAATCTCATCGAGCATTTTCTTTTGATCATGTATAGTTTGAGGAAAATATTTGTGCATGGTTACTCCTAATTCTTAGAATTTAAATACGTCGATTCATCCATTAAACCATCAATATCGAGTTGATCAATTTTCAACGTCACAATAAATGTATGTTCAGGATCTTCATTTAATAATTCAGGTGCATCTAAAAGTGCTTGATTCACTGAGATGACTTCACCTGAAATAGGTGCATATAAATCTGCTGCAGCTTTGACGGATTCAACTGCACCAAAAGCACCATCTTTTTCAATCATTTGACCAATCGAAGGTAAATCGATAAATACGATATCTCCAAGTTGATCTGCAGCATATTTTGTAATCCCTATTGAAACTTGATCTGTTTCAATGAGTATCCATTCATCGGATGCTGAATAAAGTTTTGTTCCCATGTCATACCCCTTTTTTATAGTTTTTCTTCATAAATGCTTTTTTAACTACTTTACATGCTAAATGTTTACCTCTTATGTTGACAGTAAGCGATTTTCCAAGAGATGCATAGGACATTTCTACATAAGCAAGTGCTAATCCTGAGGATTGTGTTGGTAGTAAATAACCGGTTGTTACATAACCTACTGTAACATCTTGATCATATAATTGATAACCTTCTCTCGGAATACCTTTATCAATCATTTCGATACCAACAAGTTTTTTTGTAGGATGTGCTTTAAAATGTTGAATTGCTTGATAACCAATAAATGGTTCTTGTTTCACAGCAAATGATAAACCGGCTTCAATGGGATTGATTTGATCTGAAAGTTCATGACCATAAAGTGGTAAACTTGCTTCAAATCTTAACGTATCTCTTGCGCCTAATCCACAAGGAGTGATGCCAAGTTTTAATGCTTGATTCCATAAATCAATGATCGTTTCATGTGAACCATAAATCTCATAGCCATCTTCGCCAGTATAGCCCGTTCTAGAAATAATAAGCTGACGATTATCTTTTGTTAAAGATGTGTATTCCATGAATTTTAACGGTGTATCTAGAGTAAATAACGATGTACAAAGTTTTGCTGCGTCTGGGCCTTGTATTGCAATTTGACTGTATTCATCTGATATATTTTTGACCTCAATATCAAAATCTCTACTTTGACTGAGGATCCATTCATAATCTTTTTGTGTATTACTTGCATTCACAACAAGTAGAATGTTAGATAAATCTAAGACATAAACAAGTAAATCATCGATAACAGTACCTTCATGATTACACATTAATGCATAAGTTACTTTAGCGTTATTGTCGGTAATTGAATTCGTTAAAATATAATTTGCAAATTGCATTGCATCTTTTCCGATAAGCATGATTTCACCCATGTGTGAAACATCAAAGATGCCTGCTGCTTGTCGAACTTGTTGATGTTCATGTGTGATATTGGAATAAAAAAGAGGCATGTCAAAACCACCGAAGTCAACCATCTTGGCATTTAAAGCAATATGATTTTTATGTAATGATGTGGTTTTCATAGAAAACTCCTTTTGAATATTATACTATTTTTTCACTGAAAATCACACGAAACATACTGACTTTTTTGTCATTTTAGAGTAAAATAAACATGAAAAAGGAAGTGACTTATGTTTGTAAATAATACACTCATTTTTACAAGAGAAAAAAGAGCTCAAAAAAGTAATCAAACCGTCATCATCGTTCATGGTATTGCTGAGCATAGTGGCAGATATGAAGAAATGATGACATATTTAGAATTGCATCATATTTCAACATTTGCATTTGACTTAAGAGGCCATGGTCAAAGTGCAGGTAAACGGGGAAAACTCTCGCATTTTAAACTTATTTTAGAAGATTTGCATGGACTCGTGAACCATGTAAAAAAAACATACCCTAATGATCAAATATTTTTATTGGGTCACAGTTTGGGTGGATTGATTACGCATATGTATGCAGTGACTTATCAAGATGTCGCCGGTATTATCACATCTGGGGCACCAACACACTTTTTAAAAGATGTTTTACCTTTAAGAATATTAGGTCCAAAATTGCTTTCTTGGTATTCTGTAAAAACAAATTTCGCAGATGATAAATTATCGAGAATTCCTAGTGTAGAAAAAGCGTATATAAATGATCCTTTAAACTTAAAAAAAATGTATGGATCACTCATTGGTCAAATGATGGTTTCTGGAGTAAGATATCTAAAAAAACATGCATCAAAACATAAAGTGCCGACACTTATATTACATGGAGAAGATGATAAAATCGTCCCCAAAAACATGAGTCAATCTTGGTTCGAAACAATTCCATCAGAAGATAAGACGATGATTATTTATCCAAATGCTTATCATGAAATATTTAATGATTTAGATAAAGAAACATGTTTCACTGATGTTGTTCAATGGATACATAAAAGAAAAAGAAGCTAAGCTTCTTTTTCTTTTTGTTCCAATAAATACCCTAGTTGAAGGAGTGCTTTTTCTTGATGCTTTCTTCCAATAAATACAAGACTCTTAAGCGGTTTTTTAAAGTCTTTTGACATAGGATAAACGAGTGAAGGTTGACCAAAAATAGGAGATTCAGGTAACCAGTGTGTCGATACAAGAGCATCTAATTGATGTGTAATCATGAGTGAATCAAATACAGATGCTTTTTCTAATAGTGTTTTCCTTAATTCAACATACTTAGGATCATCTAAGTTTCCAGATGTTGATTCTGATTTTTCTAATAGTGTTTGACCATATTTAAGCATCCGTTCCTTATTCAATTTGTTGAAATTTATGATGTCTTTTAGGCTATGTGCAGCTGGATGTTGTGCATGATTTAAATAGTCATTTATACTTGATTTAAATTCATAAAACAAAGTCTCGCTATTCGAAACAGGTTGATAATCAATTGAGATATCAAGTAGTTCATGTCCATTGTCTAGTAATACATTCCGAAGTAAATTTAGAACGTTTTGATCTTCTTTTTTATTTGGGAAAGAATTTAAATTTAAGATTCCAACACGAAAAGGTTTTTCTATAGAGGACAATTCAGATGCAATGTTTTGATGGGTCAACACATCATATAGATATGTAAGATCTTCGATGGAATTTGCCATAGGCCCTGCAGTATCTTGCGTAGGACTTATAGGGATGATCCCTTGATTAGATATTTGACCAAAAGTTGGACGTAATCCAATAATTTGATTTTGATATGCTGGCGCAATGATAGAACCATTTGTTTCTGTTCCAATAGCCATTGGTACTAGAGATGCAGCAACCGCAACAGCAGAACCAGTGGATGATCCTAAGGGATCAATCGTTGCATCAAAAGGATGAATGACCTGTCCATGAAGAGATCCGTATCCAGATGGCATATTTTGATCACTCATAAAATATGCCCATTCAGATAAATTGGTTTTTCCTAAAATGATACATCCGGCTTCTTTTAGGTTTTTAACTAATGGCGCATCGTCATTGGGAAAATAATCTTTTAAGATGAATGCATTTGCAGTATTTGGCATACCTTTAACATCAATATTATCTTTTATTAAAATTGGCATACCATGCAAAGGCGATAAGACAATGCCATCTTGCAAAAGAGCATCTAATCTTTTCGCTTCTTCAATAGCATTAGGATTTAAATAAGCAACACTATTGTAGTAAATATCTTTGGATTGAATTTGATGAATACAGTATGTGACAATGTCTTCAGAAGTCATTTCACCTTTTTGCAAGGCATGTATGTATGATTTAATATTTTTCATTTTTTGATCAGTGATTTTCCAGTCATTGCTTCTGGTTGTTTGATATTTAATAATTCTAATAATGTTGGTGCAACATCACACAAAGCACCGTGGTTTAGTTCATAATCATGTGAAGTGATTGCGACAGGGACATCGTTTGTCGTATGTGCAGTATGTGAAGTACCATCTTCATTAATCATTTTTTCGGCATTCCCATGATCTGCAAGTACGATTGCAATACCATCATGTTTTTGCAATGTTTCAACAACCGCTTTTGTACAAGCATCTACGGCTTCAACGGCTTTAATGGTTGCATCTAATGATCCTGTGTGACCCACCATATCTGGATTTGCAAAATTTAAAATCATTGTGTCAAACGTGCCTGATTTGATGGCTTCAACGGCTTTATCTTTCACTTCATAGGCACTCATTTCAGGTTTTAAATCATAAGTAGCTACTTTTGGTGATTGTACGAGTAGTCTTGTAGAACCTGAAAAGCTTTGCTCTTTTCCACCATCAAAGAAAAATGTTACATGAGGATATTTTTCAGTTTCTGCAAGTCTTACTTGTGTCAAACCGTGACGTTCAATGACTTCACCATAGATGTCTTCAAGTGATTGAAGAGGGAAAGCAATTGGACCTTTTACTGTTTCTGCATAATGCATCATAGATACAAAAAACAAATTATTCGGTATGTGAGAAGCATCTAATGTTGGTTTTCCTTCACTAACATAGGCTGAAGCCGCGGTAGGATTAGAAAATGCTGTTGCAATGCGAATGGCACGATCTGGTCTAAAGTTTGCAAAAATAATAGCATCTCCGTCTCTTACTAAACCATCTTTATCTGAAATAAATGGTACGATAAATTCATCAGTGACCCCTTGATCATAAGAAGCTTGAATACCTTCTAGAGGGTCAATATATAATTCACCCTTAGCCAATGTCATAGCATCAATGGATGCTTGAATACGTGACCAATTGTTATCTCTATCCATTGCATAATATCTTCCTGAAACTGTTGCAACATTAATACCATGGTCTATTAAGTCTTTTAAGTACTCTTTTCCGCCTTGAGGTGGGGTATCTCTACCATCCATAAATGCATGTAAATACATAGGAACATGATACGTATCTTTTAATGAAAATAAAGCTTTTATATGTGTTGGATAAGCATGCACACCACCATCACTAACGAGTCCGAATACATGGACACGACCTTGATTTTCTTTAGCATGAGCAATGGCATCTAAAAATGCTTGATTGGTAAAAAAGTCACCATCTTTAATACTTTTATTGATACGTGTAAGTGATTGATAAACTACACGACCAGCACCTAAGTTTAAATGCCCTACCTCGCTATTTCCCATCTGACCTTCAGGTAAACCTACTGCTTCACCACTTGTTTTTAATGTGTTGTGTGGATACGTTGTAAATAGTGTATCCAAAAATGGTGTTTTTGCGAGTTTAACAGCATTCCCTGTCATGTCATCTGATAAGCCATAACCATCTAATATAATTAATGCAATTGTTTTTTTCATGTGAGCCTCCTGCCTATATTATTATACACCTCTGTAGTAGTTTTTAAAAACAATGTATTTTAAAACGTTTTCAATGATAAATCACCTATATTTCATGTTATAATAACATCATCAAAAGACGTTTTTTTAGAGGCCATCATGAGTACAAAACTCAATTTGAAAAGAGTCGTTTATATTGTTGCATTAGCTGCAATATCAATCATTTTAGGATTGTTTGAAATTCCATGGTTTGTGATTAGTGGTCCTTTTGCATCATTTTTAAGATTGGATTTCAGTGAAGTTGCAATATTAGTTGCACTTGTTACTTTAGGATATAAAGACACAGTTATGGTTGTGATCTTAAGATCATTAGTGAGATTAAGTTTCAAAGGATTTATTCCAGAGAATATTATTGGGGATATGATTGCGATCGTTGCATCGTTATCGATCATTATGGGTTTTTTTCTCGCCTCTAAAATCCGACAAATGAAAGTCAAACCATATTTAATTGAAGTCCCTTCTGATGACATTAAGATAAACAATCAAGATTATTTCGTATATGGATTCATGATTACGTTATCATTATCGATATTTATGATAATTTTAAATTTTTTCATAACAACGCCATTATTACTGTCATATTATGGGTTGACTGAAAGACTTACATTTCATGTATTTGATTTTGTCACTCAAACAGAGTATTCGATTCAATCTTTTTTATGGGCAGTCATCATCTCTTATACGCCATTTAATATCGTTAAAGGCATGAGTATCATGGTTATATTTTTGATGATTTGGCCTAGGTTAAAATATATCGAATATTGATTCATTTATATTTAAAAATAATAGAAAAACATGTATAATATAAAAGGTTAAATGTAAAGGAGAAAAACAATGCCATTTATAACAGATATTTATGCAAGAGAAGTATTAGATTCTCGTGGAAATCCTACTGTAGAAGTTGAAGTTTATACAGAATCAGGTGCATTTGGTCGTGCAATCGTTCCAAGTGGAGCATCAACAGGAGAACATGAGGCTGTTGAACTGCGTGATGGAGACAAAGCACGTTATTTAGGTAAAGGTGTTTTAAAAGCAGTTGACAATGTCAATGAAGTGATTGCACCAGAACTCATAGGATATGATGTTACAAATCAAGTAGGTATCGATCAAGCAATGATTGAACTTGATGGTACACCAAACAAATCAAAATTAGGTGCAAATGCCATTTTAGGTGTTTCAATGGCTGTTGCTAGAGCTGCATCAGATTTTTTAGGTGTTGAATTATATACCTATTTAGGTGGATTCAATGCACGTCAATTACCAGTTCCAATGATGAACATCATTAACGGGGGATCCCATGCAGACAATAATGTTGATTTTCAAGAATTCATGATTTTACCTGTAGGAGCAGCATCATTTAAAGAAGCAATTCGCATGGGTGCTGAAGTTTTTCATAATTTGAAAAAAGTACTTCAATCAAAAGGTTACAATACTGGCGTGGGTGATGAAGGTGGATTTGCACCAAACTTAGGCTCTAATGAAGAAGCTTTACAAGTCATTATGGAAGCGATTGAAAAAGCAGGTTATAAACCTGGTGCAGACATTTATCTTGGAATGGATGTTGCATCTTCAGAATTTTATGACAAAACATCAAAAACATATGTATTAGCTGGTGAAGGTGGAAAATCATTCACTTCAAGAGAACTTGCAGATTTTTATGCACAACTTGTTAAAAAATATCCAATTATTTCAATTGAAGACGGATTAGATGAAAATGATTGGGAAGGTTGGGCTTATTTAACCGAAACACTTGGTAAAGATGTACAACTTGTAGGAGATGACTTATTTGTCACGAATACAAAACGTTTAAGCCAAGGGATTGCTTCAAATGTTGGAAATTCTATTTTAGTTAAAGTGAACCAAATCGGAACTTTGACAGAAACTTTCGAAGCCATTGAAATGGCTAAAAGAGCAGGATATACTGCAGTCATTTCACACCGTAGTGGTGAATCAGAAGATACAACAATTGCAGATATTGCGGTTGCAACAAATGCAGGTCAAATTAAAACAGGAAGTGCTTCCAGAACTGATCGTATTGCAAAATATAACCAACTTATACGTATCGAAGATCAACTAGAATCAACGGGTACTTACTTAGGATTAAACGCATTTTATAACTTAAAGTAACGAAGGACAAGGTGAGAGATAACACTCTTACCTTTTTACTAAATAATGGACATAAAAGAATTATTTAAGGCAATTTATGACGGATATCAAAATTGTATAGAAACAGAAGATCCAAACATCCATAAACTTGCAAAAACAAATGAATATTTAGATGTTTTTCATAACAAAATTTGTTTAATTAAACATCATGCAATTGGAACGATGGATGTCAAAAAAGAGTTCGGTTTTTTAAGACAACCAGACGATGATATTTATCTCGATAAGAAATACTTGAATGGTGCGATGCAAGATGACTTAGTAATCGTTGATGATACAGGATATCAAGCCAAGGTAGTATCGATTATACAACGTGCATTGACACTCATTATTTGCCGTTGCCATAAACAAGGTGAGATCGTATATTTTCAACCGATTAATAGCATTCAACAATTACTGAATATAACTTATGATCTACCACTTGTGGATGGACATTTAGTATCTATTAAAATTGATTCTATAGATGATTTGACCATTCATGGACATGTCAAGGAAGTCATTGGACATGAACATGATCCTGATATTGAAACTAACAAAATTGTTTCTAGTTACGAGTGGCCACAATCATTTGATCAAAACATTTATCAACAATTAAAGTCGATAAAAAAAGAATCTTTTACTGAGATTGATTATGACAATGAGATCGTCATTACAATTGATGGTGCAGATGCAAAAGATTTAGATGATGCCATCCATTTGAAAAAGATGCCATCAGGTTATGAAATAGGTGTTCATATAGCGGATGTATCTCATTACATCAAACCAAATGATGCTATTGATAAACAAGCTTTTGAAAAAACAACTTCTGTCTATTTAGCGGATCGAGTGATTCCAATGTTACCAGAATATTTATCGAATGATTTATGTTCATTAAATCCTTTGGAACCTAAAAAAACACTAAGTGTTATTATGACTTTAGATGAATCATTCACTGTAGTATCACATCGATTTGAATCTACAGTGATTATGAGTAAATATCGATTAACTTATGATGAAGTTAATCTTATTCTTAAAGGTCATAAAAAACATAAAAATCAAAAACTTCATGAAATGCTTTTAACGCTCAATGAAATCTCTAAAAAACTATCTATTATGAGATATCAACGCGGTGAAATGAATTTTCATACTGAAGAAATTAAATTTCACATCAAAAATCATCAGATTATCGATGTCTCTCTAAGAAAACAAGATGATGCAGAAAAACTTATTGAATCACTCATGCTACTTGCAAATGAAACAGTTGCTAAACATTTTAGTGACAATCACATTGCGTCACTTTACCGAACACATGATGTCCCAGACATCGGTAAACTACAAAAAGCATTACATATCATTAAGCAGTTAGGTGTTGCTTTGCCACATAGTCAACAACAAGATGCTAGATATATTCAAAAGATCATTGAAATTACAGACAAACATCCAAAAAGAGATTTGATTCATATGATATTATTAAGAGCGATGCAAAAAGCATCCTATGAATCTCAACTGAGTCATCATTTTGGATTAGGAGCAACCTACTACACACATTTTACATCTCCCATAAGAAGGTATCCTGATTTAATCATCCATAGATTAATTCATATGTTTGTTTTAAAGGATCACCCTATAGAAAAATTAGATTTGATGGATATCGCAAAACAAACATCCGATCAAGAACGTGTTGCACTATCGTTGGAAAGAGATGTGAATCAACTCAAAAGCTGTGAGTTTATGGTTGAAAAAATACATAAAACATTTAAAGGTATGATTATTGCAACACTTTCTAGAGGCATGTTTGTAAGACTTGAAAATGGTATTGAAGGATTCGTATCTTTAAGAACATTTAAACAACATGTCATTTATCATGAACATACAGTTTCATATTCAGATCGTAGAGGATTATTGTATCGCTTAGGTGATCAAGTAGAAGTAGAACTCATTAATGTTGATATTATCAAACGTCACATAGATTTTAAAATTGTAACTCAAGTAAAAAGAAGGAGTCAACGTGGACGTCATCGTTCAAAACAAAAAAGCTAGATTTGAATACTTCATAGAAGATACATTTGAAGCTGGACTTGTATTAAAAGGATCAGAAATTAAATCTGTGCGCTTAAAAAAAGTAAACATTCAAGATGCTTATATTCTTATAAAAAATAGTGAGGCATTTGTGATTAATATGCATATTTCATCATATGCTTTTTCATCGTTGTTTAATCATGATGAAACAAGAAGAAGAAAACTATTATTGCATAAACATGAAATTAATAAACTTGAAACAAAAAAGAAATTGCAAGGATTAACAATAATTCCATTAAAATTATACATGAAAGATGGCCTTGCAAAATTAGAAATAGCGTTAGCAAAAGGTAAGAAACTTCATGATAAACGGCATGATCTTCAAACCAAAGATATGAATATGCGTCTAAAAAAAATAAATAAGCGAGGATAATATTATGGTGATGATTAAACCATTTAATGCACTTACATCGTTAGAGCTTTATGATATTATGAATCTTCGTTTGACTGTTTTTGTAGAAGAACAAAAGATTATGTACGTGGACACAGATTATGACGATATTAAAGCAGATCATGCCTTTTATATTAAAGATCATCGAATCGTTTCATATGCCCGTATTTTAAAAAAGGATCAACGTTATGAAGGATATATGTCGATTGGGAGGGTTGCAACACATAAAGATGCACGTCAACAAGGATATGCAAGTGCCATTCTAAAAGAAATATTGGCTTCCTATCAAGCGTCATTTATCATATCCGCCCAAGCATATTTAACGAATTATTATGAAAAGTTTGGCTTTAAAGTGATTTCTAAACCTTATATCGAAGAAGGAATTCTACATGTTAAGATGCTTTATGAAAGCAAAATATGATACAATACAAGTTGTTATACGAGGTGAATCATGAAGTTTTTTTCAGGTCAAGAGATAAGAGATACATGGATACGCTTTTTTAGAGATAAGGGACATGCAATTGAGCCTTCTTTTAGCCTTATTCCACACAATGATAATACGCTACTATGGATCAATGCAGGTGTCGCACCACTTAAAAAATATTTTGATGGTAGAGAAAAACCCAATAATCCAAGAATTGCCAATATTCAAAAATGTATACGTACGAATGATATTGATAATGTTGGAAAAACTGCGCGTCATCATACTTTTTTTGAAATGTTAGGGAATTTTTCTATTGGTAATTATTTTAAAAAAGATGCGATTCACTATGCCTATGAACTTTTAACTTCTGATCAATATTTCCAAATACCAATAGAACGATTATATATGACATATTATCCAGAAGATCAAGAAGCATACGATACATGGATTGATTTAGGTATAAAACCAAACCATCTTATTCCTGTTGAAGGAAATTTCTGGGAAATTGGACCAGGACCTTGTGGACCAGATACAGAAATATTTTTTGATCGTGGTGAAGGATTTGATTCTAGAGGCATTGAACTTATCAAAGATGATATAGAAAATGAGCGCTTCATTGAAATATGGAATGTTGTTTTTTCACAATTTAATTCAACAGAAGGACTTTCTAGAGAAGACTATCCTTTATTACCTCAAAAAAATATTGATACTGGTGCAGGACTTGAACGTTTTGCTTGTATTCTGCAAAACACGAAAACAAATTTTGAAACGGATTTATTTTTACCTATCATACATACCATCGAAACATTATCTGGTGTAAAGTATGAAGGACAAATGGCTTTTAAAGTTATTGCAGATCATATAAAAGCTTTGACATTTGCAATATCAGATGGTGCAGTATTGTCAAATGAAGGCCGAGGATACGTACTTAGAAGATTGCTTAGACGTGCCGTTAAATATGGATTAAAAATCAATTTAAATACACCATTTTTACATAAACTTATTCCTACTGTTGTTAATATGATGGAGACTTTTTATCCTTACTTAAACGAATTTAAAGATATTCTTTCAAAAATCATTTTTCAAGAAGAATCAAAATTTTTTGAAACAATTTCAGAAGGTGAACAATTACTAGAACAAGAATTAAGTTTAATCGATGGTCAAGAGTTATCGGGTGAAGTCGCGTTTAAATTATACGACACATATGGGTTTCCTTTTGAATTAACAGAAGAATATGTGTTAGAGAAAGGTTTTACTGTGAATAAAAAAGCTTTTGAGGAAGCTTTAAATTTACAAAAAGAACGCTCAAGACAATCCATGAAACAAACATCGAGTATGCACCAACAAGAAGATGCCTATTTACAATTCTCTGAAAAATCAACATTTGTTGGTTATGATCAACTTAAAGTAGAAACGAATGTTATTGGTGTTTTTAAAGAGGGCATTGTATTAAAAGAAACCCCATTCTATGCTGAGAGTGGTGGTCAAATATCCGATATCGGAATGATTGATAACATTCCGATAACAGAAGTAAAAAAATTACCAAATGGACAGTTTTTACATCTTTGTCAAGAAGGTGTCTTTCATTTAGGTGATCGTGTACATGCGAAAGTAGATGAAACAGCGCGATTACAAACAAGTCAGAATCATTCTGCTGCACATTTATTTCATCAATCGCTCAAAGAAGTGTTAGGCTCACATGCACTTCAACAAGGTCAACAAGTGAGTCAATCTGCTTGTCGTTTTGATTTTAATCATTATGAAACGATTGATCAAGAGACCATCATCCAACTAGAAACACTCGTGAATCATTACATTAAAGATGAACCTTTAAATGTGAATATTTATGAAACGAGCTTAGATGAAGCTAAACGTAAAGGTGCAATGGCACTTTTTGGTGAGAAGTATGGTAATCAAGTACGTGTCGTCGATATGGAATGGTCGATTGAACTTTGTGGTGGTACACATGTGTCTAATACAAAGAATATTCAACAATTCGCGATTACATCATTGAGTTCAATTGGGTCTGGAATTTATCGTATGGAAGGTATTACTGGCCATCACGTCCAAGAAAAAATGAGACAAGAACTTAAGCCATTTTTAGATGAAATCGAAATGATTAAAGAAAAAATAGTATCAGAAGCTTATGATTTAATTGTTTCAGTACCTGAAATTAAAGGTACTTATATGGACATTATTAATTTTAGAACTTACATCGAAGTATTAAGAAAAAACATCAAAGATTTAGAAAAACAAAAAATAGAAAAAGATCAACAAAACATATTATCTGTAATAGAACTAGATAAGTACGAAAAAAATCAAGACATGATCGTAATTTCTGTGAATCATATTGATAAAAAAGTCTTAAAATCTCTAGTGGATCAAGCATTTGATTACTTAAATCCAGGCACGCTTGTATTGTTTAATATAGATGATCAAAAGGCATCCTATGTAATTAAATCATCAAAGCAACTTGCCAATGTACTTGTTAAGAAAATCGCTTCGATGACCGAAGGATCTGGTGGTGGTCAAGATCATTTTGCTCAAGGTGGAACCTCACGTCTAGATCTTATTGATGATGCGATGAAGGCACTTGTATTATGAGTGTTTATTTAGGTTTAGATTTAGGAAGTAAGACATTAGGCATTGCAATAAGCCAGTCAGGTGTAATTGCTTCTCCATTAGAAACATTTCGTTTCAAAGAGCATCATTATGACTTGGCAATTGAGTATTTAAGAAAACTTATTCAACGATATGAAGTGACACACATTGTTTTAGGATTGCCAAAACACATGAATAATGATATGGGTGATCGCGCTCAAATCAGCTTGGAATTTCAACATAAACTCAATGGAGTTGACGTCATATTATGGGATGAAAGGCTCTCTACCAAATCTGCATTAGATTCAATGCGTATGTTTGGCTTATCACAAAAAGAGAAAAAAGCACAAAAAGATACTCAGGCCGCACTCATCATTTTACAAAATTATTTAAATTATAAGGAGATACAACATGGAAGATAAACAATTAATTATTACAGATGATAAAGGAAATGAACAACTTTGTGAGATTATTTTTACTATAGAAATAGAAGAAAAATCCTATGTTGTCTTCTCAGTCAACGATTCTGATGAAGTGAGTGCAGCAGAATATATCCCAAGTCAAACTCATCAAGGAGAAGGCACATTCAAAGATATCGAAGATGATGCCATTTGGGAACAACTAGAAGATGCATTAGAAGCGTATCAGCAAGAACTTGATGAAGATGATTCAACAAATTAAAACACATGCTTTAGAACACAACATACCAATTATTACTGACGATGTTGCAGTTATTTTGTCGGGTCTCATCAAAATCTATCAAATAAAAAATGTACTTGAAATCGGTACTGCCACTTCATATAGTGCACATATCATGGCTCAGGCAGGGGCAGAAGTTTGGAGTATTGAAAGAAATAAAGAACGATTTGATATCGCACAAGCATTTGTTGAAAAAAGTTCTTTAAGTCATAGAATTCATCTCATTCATGATGATGCATTAACATATCAATGTGACAATATAACATATGATTTAATATTTATTGATGCTGCAAAAAGCCAATACATCAATTTTTTTAATAAGTATGAAAAATATTTAAATCCATCCGGTATGATTTTTGTTGACAATATATATTTTCATCATTTGCAACCCTCACAAGTAAAAAGACACACAAGACAATTGTTAAAAAAACTAGAAAAATTTAAGACATTCATTCAGTCTCATGATCATTATGTCAGCAAGATCATACCTTATGGGGACGGTATTAGTGTTAGTTTTAGAGATAAACATCAATTTCATGATCTAGACGCAAACATAGAAATGATCATAAAAAGTAAAAAGAGTCCATCATGAAGAGTGCTATTTCAGAATATAAGGGTGTTCCCGTATACATTAATAAAAAATCGATAAAACATATGTATGTAAGAATAAAAACTTCAGGATGTCACATCAATATACCTAAGAAATTATCATCCATCAGTATTGAAAAGTACCTTTATGAAAATGTAGATAAGATCAAAGAAACATATAACAATCTCAAAACAATATCATATTCGATCCTTGGAAAGCCAATTTCAGTGTCATATACAAAAGGTGAATTCAAATTTGACTTTAGCGACAATCATTTAACAATCGTACATCCAACATCATTTGATGAAGGGTTTAAGTTATTTTTAAAAATATCCATGACAACATATATAAAAAAATATGATAATGAGATAAAGTCACACTTAACATTATTTAATATAACTCCCGTAAACTATCATTTTAAATATCTAACATCCAAATTTGGAAGTTATCATCGTTTAAAAAAAACGATCACACTTAACACATATTTATATATGTTAGATCCATTACTTATTCATTATGTATTAATGCATGAGTATGCGCATACTAAAGAGTTTCACCATCAAAAATCATTTTATGATTTACAACATCAGTTATGTCCGAATGATAAAGAATTATCAAAAAGGCTCAAAACATTAACGATTCCAAGTCAATTTACGTTATAATAGAAAAGAATTATTTAGGAGGATTTTATGGCAACAAAACCAGTGTATCAATTAACTCAAGAAGGTTATGATCATTTAAAAGAAGAACTAAAAGAGCTCGTTGACGTCAAAAGACAAGAAAACTTAGATGCACTTAAAGAAGCAAGAGCACAAGGAGACTTATCAGAGAATGCAGATTATGATGCTGCAAGAACAGAACAAGCACGTATCGAGTCTAGAATTACAGAAATTGAAAACATCTTAAAATATGCAAAAATTATTAAAACAAGCAATGAAGATGTTGTCAATATCGGAAAAAAAGTCAAAATTAAATTTCAAGAAGCAAATCTCGAAAAAGAGTTTTATTTTATTTCAAGTATCGAGGTGGATCCAAAACTCAATAAAATTTCGATTGAATCACCAATAGGTAAAGCATTAAAAGGTCATGAAGTTGGAGATGTTGTCACATTTAAATCTGAGACAAACAAAGTATCAACAATTGAAATCCTCACGATTGAATAATGGCTATTTATAAACACTTTAAACCATCATATTATGCTTCAAGCATACAAGAAATACCATACGAACAATTAAAAAAACAAGGTATTCATACCTTGTTTTTTGACCTTGATAATACAATTATGAGTTATGATGAAACATTGATTTCTAATAAAAACATTCAGTTTTTGAATGAATTAAAATCTGCATTTAGTATTATCATTGTTTCAAATAGTGGTTTTAAAAGAGTATCTAAAGCGTCTAATCATGCTAAAATTCCATATATACATAGTGCGAAAAAACCACTTAAAAGAGGCTATAAGAGAGCTTTAAATAAAGCAGCATGTTCAAAAGATCATGTAGCTTTTATTGGTGATCAATTGATGACGGATATATTTGGTGCAAATAAAATGAATATCTTATCTGTTCTAGTAAAACCTGTCAAACAAAGAAGTGATCATTTCTTTACTAGAACGAATAGAAAGATCGAACGATTCGTTTTAAAAAAAATGTTGAAAAAATATCCGACATTAATCAATGATGCTTTAAAAGCATATTCAAAAGACATTCATGGATTATAAAGACACACTGTCAATTTTAAAGAAAGATCTGTATACATACATGTCTAAACACCCTAAACGATTAAAACATATTGAAGGTGTCGCTTCATGTATGTCAACTTTTTCTAAAACATATGATTTGAATCATGAAAAAGCACAGATAATCGCTTATCTTCATGATTTGACAAAGCATGAAACTATCACATTTCATAGGTCGCACCTATTCAAAGAACACATGACTGTATTTAAAAATGAACCGTATTATTTACACGCACTTTCAGCTGCTTTCATTGGGAAAACGCGTTATCAAATAAATGATCAGTCGATACTAGATGCAGTCACATATCATTGTACAGGATATAAAAAATTAGATATCTATGGAAAATTACTCATCATATCCGATGTTTGTGAACCTAGCCGTTCCTTTATAGATACTAAAGAAATATATGATCTTGCTTGTAAAGATATAGATAAAGCATATGAAAGATCGATACAAATAAAATATGATGCATACATGATGCACTCTACTGAAAGTCATCCATGGT
>JALQTF010000019.1 GCA_023264085.1 Acholeplasmataceae bacterium | reverse complement strand
TTTTTTTGCATGTTTGAAGAATGTATCCAGCATATTGAAATACAACAAATAATCTGGATGACTTGCAAAAACATTCGTAAATTTGAGCGCACGTGATGTTGTAAGTCCAACCTGATGACATACTAAATACGGTACAAATCCAACCAATTGATCATCATCAAATGGTCTAGAGAAGAAATCAGGATTGTTTTCCATTTCTTTACGATCCTCTAGTAATTTTCTACCATAAGCTTCGATATAGCCTTGATAATCACTACCTTCTTTGATATGTTCATAAATCAAATCATCATATTGATCAAATGGATATTGAGGATTTTGTTTAAGTGTTTGATATAACCATACCGCAATGTTTCCTTGAAAGGATACATCCCCAATGGATGCATTTGGATATGCAAAATAACTCTTCTTTGATTGATCATATAATGTTTGATCTGGTTTTAAAAATAAGATATCTTGTTTTTTAGATAATCTTTCTAAAAAAGGCATATCATAAATCCAGTTTAGCCCTAAAGCTGCGGCATTACCTATGAGTGCATTTCTTAATACGTGTTCCATAAATACCTCCTATGTGCTTGCATAAGTTTCATGAATGCTTTTGTGATATGCATGGTCATTTTTGCATCATCAAGTGCATCATGCGACTGTGATATAGTATCTTTATAATACATTTGATATGCTTTGAGTAATCCTAAATCATCTTTTAAATGATAATAATCTTTGTGAAGCTTTAACATATCAATAAAGTCCGTTGTTTCTAGCAATGGGGATTTTTGGTGAATGTTAAAAGAGTCTTTTAATACTTGAATGTCGTTTTTTCCCCAAACCACCCATTTTGGTTGATAGGTTTTCTTGATATAATCCATCGTTTCATATAATAATGCATATGGCATTGCTTGTTGGTCATAGGTCTCTTGATCTAATTTCAAGAATTTTTTTGTTCTTTCTGTCAAAGGATGTTTGTGTTGATCATATAAATAATGACTCGATTCATAGAGTGGTGTGAACATATGATCTGTGACCACGAGTCCAAACTGAATAATTTCTGATTGGAAATAGCCTTTATGTTTATAACTCGGCATACTCATTTCAAAATCTAAAAAGACAAAATGTTTGATGTCTTCCATGAATGCTTGCATATCAAGTCTCAACATATCGATATCATAGAGCATGCGATAGGGTTTTAATGAAATCACTTGTTTAAATGTTTTCACTTTATGTAAATATCGATGTACACGTTTTGTATCCACATCAATTAACATGCCTGAATTCAAAATCGGTAGAAAAATAGAAGCAATTTTATGACTTAATAAAAGTCTTATGAGACGTCTATTTTCTCTAATGTATACGTATCGTTTTTCATAATCAATGCTGTAAATGATGGCTCTCATGAATGTTCCTTTATCTTTTTAATGATGGCATCTGGAATACCAGATTGTTTGAGGGCATCTTCAGATGCTTCTTGTATTCTTTCAAATGTGCCAAACTGTTGTATAAGTCTCGCTTTTCTTTTAGGTCCAATACCTTCAATCTCATCTAATTTAGAAGCATAAGCAAGTTTATCTCTGGTTTTTCGATGAAAAGTAATGGCAAATCTGTGTACTTCTTCAGATAATTTGATTAAAAATTTAAACAACATATCATTGGGTTTTAGTTGTTTTGTATGTCCTTGATACACAAGTCCCTCTAATTGATGACGTTTATTTTTTTTAAGTCCACACACAGGAATATCTAATGCTAATTCTTGGATTACTTCTTCTGCAGCATGCACTTGTCCAATGCCACCATCGACTAAAATGACATCTGGAAATTGCCCAGATTCAACAAGAAGTTTCTGATATCGTCTATATACAACTTCACGCATCGCTTGATAATCATCATTTGTAGTTGTTTTCAAATGATATTTTCTGTAACTTTTCTTTTCAAATTGTTTGGTGTCATATACAATGACAGCAGAAATGGGTGCTGCACCAAATAACTGTGCATTATCAAAAACATCGATTCTGGTGACTTCTTTTAATAGTGCTTGAGAAAGTTTTTGCAATCCTAAATGTTTTTGATCATCTTGATGACGGTTTAACATAAAATGATGTTCTAAACTTTGCGTTGCGTTTTTATGAGCCAATAATGTGAGTTGATGTTTATTTCCTTTTTGTGGAAATACAACTTTAGACCCATATGTTTCTTCAATACCCGTAGAAGCCATCGAAACATGACAACAGAGTTCATCTGGCATATCGAATTCATACAATTGATTTAAGTAACTCATAATGGTCTCGCTGGCATCCAAAGTATAGTTGAAAACTGTTTGGATATGATCAATGAGTTTACCATCTCTTAATTTAAATATCTCAATGGCACAATCTGTTTCATTGGATGCAAACGCTAAAACATCTCGATTGAGTCCATCATTGAGATTAATAAGCTGTTTTTCAGTCGTATGTTCAATGTGATGAATCATATCACGGTATTCTGCAGCTTTTTCAAATAACATGGCTTCAGATGCTTCAACCATATTGTCTTTTAGTTTTTTTAATACTTCTTTTGTGTCTCCTTTTAAGAAGTTTACAATTTGAGTCATATAATGATCATAGTTCACATCTTTAAAAACACAAGGCGCTAAACACTGTCCAATATGATAATATAAACACGTTTTGTTTGGAAGTGTATCACATTTTCTTAAAGGATAGAGTTGATTTAATAGCCTAACCGTTTCTCTGGCAGCATAAACATTTGGATACGGTCCAAAGACACGACTATTAGATTGTTTTTGTCTAACGACTTGTAATTTTGGATATTTCTCATCTGTAAGTTCAATATATGGATATGTTTTATCATCCATCAATCGAATATTATATTTTGGACTATATTGCTTAATTAAATTAAGTTCTAAAATAAGGGATTCGTGCTCAGTACGCGTGACAATATAAGAAAAATCATGTATTTCAGATACAAGCTTCGTTGTTTTTTCGTTATGAGCGCCAACAAAATAAGATCGCACACGATTTTTTAAATTTTTTGCTTTCCCTACATAGATCACCTGTTCAGATGCATTTTTCATCAAATAACATCCTGGCAAATCAGGTAACAATGTGAGCTGTTTTTTAATAGAATTCACATCGTTATTTTACCATATTAAGGTATAAACATTGATTCAACAACAATATCGCATATAATTAAGGTATAAAATGAAAAGAGAACACTATGAAAAAAACAATTTTATTCATTTTAATCATGTTATTTTTAAGCGTCATACATGCTTGCAGCACATCTGACATCAATCCATTTGAGTTAGACATTGATTTTTATAATCAAACGAAAACACGGTTAAATTTAACAGATAACGAAAAACGATTGCTTTATGAATCTATGGTTTTTTATACTGAAAATATTTCTTTTGAATCCCAAAATATCTTGATCAATTCTAATGAAGCCACAGATAATCCATTAGATTTAAGATTAGAAAGTACCATACTTACAAACAATTTAGATACAAATATTTTTAGAAATTACGAAATATTAGACATCAATACTTTAGGTTATGAGCAACTAATTGATACTGGCGGATTGTCTGGCAGATTATCTTTATATATTGAACTATTTGATGACTTTACAGATACTTACTTTACTTCTAAGATTGAATTATCAAACCCACCTTTTAAAATTACTGCAGAAGAAAACCAAGTGATGACAACAGCCGAAGCAACATTTGAACTTCCCGTCTTATTAGATGTATCGATTGATCTTACACCTGAAACTTTCGTAGGATTCATTGACCCTCAAGTGAATTTACTTGAAGTTTATGAGATGCCATATGGACATTATTTAACATCGCCTATTGTGATTGACAATTTAATTAATGGTCTTTCCATTGAAGCAACCATTG
>JALQTF010000040.1 GCA_023264085.1 Acholeplasmataceae bacterium | reverse complement strand
CACATCAGGTATTGTTCCCAAAATTAAAGCATTCGCTGAGCTTGGTATACAAGTGAATTTAGCGATCAGTTTGCATGCACCAAATGATGAAATTCGTACTTCACTAATGAAAATTAATAAAACATATAATGTCGATCGTGTATTAGAGGCTGTGAGAGAATATTTAAAAATTACAAATAGACGCGTAACATTTGAATATATTATGATTCATGAACTCAATGATAGTGTAGAAACAGCATTAGAACTTGCTAACAAAATTAAAGGCATGAATGCTTATGTTAATTTAATTCCATATAACGAAGTGATTGAAGCACCTTATAAGCGTTCTTCAAGAGAACGTATGGAAGCATTTTATGATGTCTTAAAAAAACATAAAATACAAGTAACGCTTAGAAAAGAACAAGGACATGATATCAATGCCGCATGTGGACAGTTACGCTCTCAACATGCACAAAAAGAGATGCTATGATTGGACAAATCATAAAACAAATTTCCAATCAATATACGATACTCACTCATGACAATAAGCTCATTGAAGCGATTGCAAGAGGAAAGTTAAGATATATTGAATTAGATGGTCAATCTTCTTTTTATCAAAGTGTTTCTTCAAAAACAAAAAAAGAAATGAAGCATCAACAAATATCACCTAAAGTCGGAGATATCGTGACATATACGTTTGTATCAGATCATTATGTCATTCAAGACATTCAACCTAGAAAAACGGATTTATATAGACCGGATATTGCAAATGTCGATCAATTGTTTTTAGTATTTTCAGCAACATCTCCTGAGTTTAGTTTTGTACTACTAGATAAATTTTTAACCGTCTTGTCAAGTTATGAACTAAACATCGTCATTATCTTAACGAAAACGGATAAAGTGAATGATAAAGACATTCAAGCGCTGACTTCTAGGTTAGATTATTACAAACATATGGGGTATGAATATTTAAGACTCAATGCAAAAACTTTAGAAGATAAAGATGTTTTACTTAAGATGCTCACAAATCATGTTTCTGTAATTGCAGGTCAAACTGGTGTTGGAAAATCAACATTGCTAAATGGTCTTATTCCAAATTTAAATCTAGCAACTCAAGAAATCTCAAAAGCTTTGGGTAGAGGAAAACACACCACAAGACACACAGAATTGTATCCATTAAATGGTGGCCTTATCGCAGATACACCAGGATTTTCAAAATTATCATTTGAACAGTTTGATATTGAAGCACTTAACGTTGCTTTTAAAGATTTTAATCAATACAAACCGTCATGTAAGTTTCAAAGCTGTGCACATATTCATGAACCATCATGTGGCGTCAAGGAAGCACTTGATAAAGGTCTTATCATGCAATCTCGTTATGATAACTATGTTAGTTTTTACAATGAAATAAAATCAGTCAAAAGAAAATATTAAAAGGAGGTATCTATGAAAATAGCACCCTCAGTATTAAATGCACCTATCGAGAATATTAAAGATTGGATCAAAGGATTAGATGATGCATATATGCTTCATTTAGATATTATGGATGGTCATTTTGTTCCAAATTTATCTTTTGGAATTGAAATTGCGAAAACATACAAACGATTAAGTGATGTCCCTTTAGATGTGCATTTGATGACAACGCATCCTTTGCAATGGATACACCAGTTTAAAGTGATTAAACCGCAATTTATTACGCTTCATGTGGAAGCAAAAGATGTAGAAAAATCTATTGAAACGATTAAAAAAGAAGATATTGGTGTTGGTTTGGCTGTAAAACCTAACACACCAATAGATGTTATTTTGCCATATCTTAATCAAGTTGACTTAGTTTTAATCATGACTGTTGAACCAGGATTTGGTGGTCAGTCTTTCATGATTGACATGCTAAAAAAAGTTGAACAATTACAATCATATAAAGAAAAATATCATTTCATCATACAAGTAGATGGTGGTATAAATGATGACACTATCAAGTTGTGTGAAGTTGCAGGTATCGATGTTGCAGTTGTTGGGAGCCATCTTTTCAAACAAGAAAATATGAAACTTTGGTTGCAAAATCATCAATGACGATATATATCATGACGCATCCTGTACCTAATGACGTTAAATCATTGGTAACAATTAAAGAAGAAGATTTCGTTATTGGTGTAGATCAAGCACTATCTGCCATTTATAAGCAACGTATCAAAGTGGACCTTGCTGTAGGTGACTTTGATTCGTTGAAAAATAAAGGTCTTTTACATGGATTAAATACCGAAGAATTACCTGCAGAAAAAGATGTGACTGATTCTTATCATGCAATTAAACTTGCGCATGATATGCCACATGATGAGATTATATTGATTGGTGGTGCCGGTGGAGAACGTATCGAACATGCGTTTGCACACATGAACTTATTCCATCATTTTCCAGATATAAAAATGATTACAGACCAATCTGAAATCTTTATATTAAATAAACATATGCACATATCATTTAAAGGGTATATTAACGTTTTTCCATATCATGAAGCAATCGTTACCTTAAAAGGATTTAAGTATCCACTTGATTCACATCATTTAAATGCATTTGATAACTTAGGAATATCCAATGAACTTCTAGATGATACAGGTGATATTTTCGTTGAAGAAGGAACGGTCCTTGTCATATTAACTAACAAAAAAAGCGCTTAAAGCGCTTTTTTGTTTAAACACGTTCTAATTGCAATTTTTTAAGTGCTCTTGCGGAGATCTTTACACGTTTAACTGTGCCATCTTCTAAACGAATACGTACATTTTGTAAATTGGATTTCCAAGTGTGGCGTGTTGCATTTAGAGCGTGTGAACGACGGTTACCTGTAAGTGTTTTTTTACCAGTTACATAACATTCAGCCATTTCAATCACTCCTTTTCCTTGAATACTTTATCATGAAGTGATGAAAAAAGCAATGATTAATGCTTTTTTTGTCTCGTTGCTTTTTTATTTTTCACATGATATAATATGAAGGATTTATTAATTTAAAATAACTCAAATAACCAATAAAAAAACTTAAAAACACAAGTTCATAAGGAGATTACTATGCCAAACCAAAAAATTAGCGGAAAGCTTTTTAAACAGATGGTAACAAATGGCGCGGTTCATCTTAAAAACAACCACAAAGAAATTGATCATTTAAACGTATTTCCAGTTCCAGATGGTGACACAGGTACCAACATGCAAATGACGATGATGGCTGGTATTAAAGAAATTATTAATGCTGAGTCAGCATCTATCGTTGATGTGTCTAAAATTTTATCTAGAGGCCTTCTCATGGGTGCTCGTGGAAACTCAGGGGTAATCTTGTCCCAATTTTTTCGTGGTGTTTACAGTGAAATCGCAAAAATCGATGAAGCATATGCGACTGTCGAACAATTTATTCAAGCACTTGTTGGTGGATATCAAATGGCCTACCGTGCTGTTATGGATCCTGTTGAAGGTACCATTTTAACTGTTGTGAGAGAATCAGCTGAGCGCGTTCTTAGAGATAAATCTAAGTATGATTCAGTAGAAAAAGTGATGGCTGCTTATTTAAAACAAGCAAATCAGTCGCTTCAAGAAACGCCAAACCTATTACCGGTTTTAAAAGAAGCGGGGGTTGTTGATAGCGGTGGTGCAGGATTCATCAAAATTGTTGAAGGTATGATTATGGCTTTAGAAGGTCAAATGCTTTCAGAAGAAGCTCAAAAAGAGTCTCATGAAGACTACCATGGTGCTCACAACTTAGGTGATGTTGAAATCACATATGGTTATTGTACAGAATTTATTATCAAACTACATGATGAGAAAAACTTTAATCCATCTGATTTAAGAGATCCACTCAATGCGATGGGAGATTCACTTGTATT
>JALQTF010000083.1 GCA_023264085.1 Acholeplasmataceae bacterium | reverse complement strand
CCTTCTTTAACGAAGTTTTTCATAATTTTCATAAGCTCATCAATTTCTTGAGGTGTTAGTACAGCTGTGGGTTCATCAAAAATTAAAATATCGGCATCACGATAAAGCATCTTAAGTATTTCAACACGTTGTTGTTGTCCAACAGTCAAATCTTTAATGAGTGTATTGAGATTTAAATTTAAGTGATATTCATCAATGATTTGCGTTAATTTTTCGCGTGCATGTTTATATTCTACTTTATTAAACCGTGATGTTTCCTCAACACCTAAGATGACATTGTCGATGACTGAAAAAGTCTCAACAAGCTTGAAATGTTGATGTACCATTCCAATATTTAAAGCATTTGCATCATTTGGATTATGAATCGAAACAGTTGAACCATCAATTTTAATCTCGCCTTCATCAGGTTGGTATAAACCAAATAAAATCGACATTAAAGTTGATTTTCCGGCACCATTTTCACCTAAAATAGCATGTATTTCTTGTGGATATACTTGTAAAGTCACTTGATCATTCGCGACCAAACTACCAAACCGTTTTGTGATATTTAACATTTCTATCTTAAAAGTTTTATGTGTCATCATAACTCCTTTTACTTGATAAAAAGGGGAAAGACAATGCTTTCCCCTTTTCCAAGTTTATGTTTATTGTCTTAGCTTGCTGGATTAATTTTAGCTAATAATGCAGCTGCATCATCGCCATAACCTAAAGCAGTTAAGAAATCAGTTAATTCTGCTGGTGCAAATGGAACAACAACAGTTCCATCAACGATGTCAGCAAGAATTGCATTGTATTGAGCTTCAGTAAATGTTTCAAAACGGAATGAATCACCTAACGGTAATGCTACCGCATCTTCTGCAGCACCTAATACTAATGTTTCGCCACCTTCAAAAGTGCCATCAACATAGTCTTGTAATGCTTGTTGAACAACTACTGCTAATGCTTTCATAGCAGATGTAATCACGGATGGAGATTGAGCTGCTTGGTCAACGTCAACACCAACAACGTATTTATCAGTTGTTTCATCAGCTGCTGCCATGACTGAGTTACCAGCACCACCTGCTGCAACGTGAATTGCATCTACACCTGCAGTAAACCATGCTGCTGCTTTTGCTTTATGAGCATCATCAGGAGCAAATCCACCTAAATAGTCATAGTAAGCAGGATCGAATGCAAAATCATTTAATCCTAATTCTTCAGCTGCATAGTAAGCCCCTGCAACAAAACCTAAACCAAAACGTACAACGGCAGGTACTGCAATACCACCCATAAATCCTAATTCTGTAAAGCCTTCCATAACTGAAGCATATCCAGCTAAGAATCCAGATTCATTTTCTTTAAATAAAATAGAACGTGTATTAGATGCAACTTCAAATGTTGTATAATCACCAGGATGTGGAACACCATCGATTAATACGAAGATCACATCTGGATATGTCGCTTGTGCTGCATATACTGCTGGTTCGAATAAGAATCCAGGAGTTACAACAACTTTTGCGCCAGCTGCAACTGCTAAATCAATTGCTGCAATGTATGCATCATTAGAAACTTCAGTTGGTTTGTAGTACTTGTAAGTTAAGTTATTTTCTTCTGCAAATTCTACAATCCCTTCCCAAGTCCCTTGGTTAAAAGACTTATCATCAATGTCACCAGCATCAGTAATCATTGCAATCTCGTAAGTTTGAGCTTCACAAGATGCGAGTGTCACGACACCAGCAAGTAATACAAATAAAACTAAAAGCTTTTTCATTCCTTTTCCTCCTATATTTGGCTTATGCCTTAATATTATTTTACATATTTAAAAGGTAAAAAGCAAGTATATTTTTTGTAAAATTTATGCGCTTTCATTTTGTGTTTTCTTAGATTTAAACATATTAAATATTTTATTTGGAAAAATAGCTAACCCTTCTGCAACAACTTGCGGTGTGAGCGATGCTGCTTCCAGTAATGCTGTTTTTCGAATGGCATTCTTTGTGAGTTCTTTAGACGTTGTAAATAAATATTCTCGTGTAACAATACCAATACGCAATGTTAGTAAAGCATTTGATATCCCTTGTGTTACTGAGGATAATATTGGTTTAATTAAAGGAATTTCAGATAAAGAGTTAAGTGTTGATTGTGGTAATACATCTGAAATATCTAAGTTTTCTAGACCTTCAGCGACAAGTGCTGTTGTAATGACATTCACTGATAGTTTAGCAAGTTGTTGATAACTTGGACGGAATCCAGAGAGTTCAACAAGTTCTTTGATCATACGTAAATTGACATGCATGATTGTAATAAAATCTAAACGTCCATTTTGAGAAATGGCGGTCGAAACCATCACTGTTTTAGCATGTTTACGCATGCGTTTACTCATTTCTTTTTTAATCGGTCCTTGATATACTTTTGTTAATACAGGGATCAATGCTTTACTTTGAGACAAGCTTTGTTTGATGTCTTCTTTATCTTCTTCAGAAATAAAATCATAAGTAAGTAATCGTCTTGCGCTTTGTTTTAATAATTTTAAATTTGTTCCTTCATCCAGTGATGTTTGGATATTAAATGTTTGCTTAATTAATATGACATACACAGGACGTATGAGTAAAATAAAGACTAATATGACAACAAGTCCATAAAAACCATATGCGATATATGGATGTAAACCGTAAAGTCTGTCACCAACATCAAGTACAGATGATAGTAACATTAATAAAAAGAGTAAAATAAATCCAATGGCTAATGCAAACCAAAAATATTGTCTTTTTTTCATTTTTCCACTTCCTTAACGCTATTATAACACTTAAATCGTGTGAAGTTTCTTAGATTGTATCGAATAATACGCTTGATCACCAATAATAATATGATCCATTACTTTAATTTTAAGTAATTCACCAATTTGAATGAGGTCATTGGTCGCTTGAATATCAGCAATTGATGGCGTGACATCACCGGTTGGATGATTATGCGCAAATATAACTGTGGCTGCTCCTAAAGCGATTGCATGTTTAAAAAGTTCTCTTGGATGAATGACAGAATGATTCAAACTGCCTTTAAATACCATGACTTTATCAATGAGTTTTCCTTTGGTATTTAAATACAACCCGTAGACATGTTCTTCTTGTAAATGCCCAATTTCAGGGTGCAATAAGTCATATACATCTTTTGGTTGATGAATGATGACATTATTTGATTTAGATATCGTTAAGCGTCTTCCGAGTTCAATTGCAGCAATAATGGTTGTTGCTTTAGCTTCCTTGATACCAGAAATACGCATGAGTGTTTGAACATGAATGGTTTTTAAATCCTTAAGAGATATAAGCGTGGATAAAACATGTTTCGATAACTCAAATACATCGCGTGATTTACTTCCAGTATGAAGGAGTAATGCGATCAGTTCTTCATTATCAAGTGCATGCACACCTTGTGTAAGTAATCGTTCTCTTGGTAATAATTTTTTCATAAAAAAAACCTCTATTTCATATTAGAGGGTTTGTTTGATTTTACTACCTAAATAACCAATAAAGTGTATAGAGCCAGTAATGATAATTTTTGTTTGTTCATCTTTTTTTAATGTTGCAAACTTATAGGCTTTCATTGCATCTTGAATGAATACAATGTCATCTGTTTGATACTGTGAAATATCTTGATATCTAGGATCCTCAAAGGATGTCAAAATGATCGTGTGTTTATCTTGTTTGAGTATCTCTAACATCTGTTTGATATCTTTATCGCCTAATACACTTAGTATGATGATTTTTTTAGCATT
>JALQTF010000024.1 GCA_023264085.1 Acholeplasmataceae bacterium | reverse complement strand
CAAACCCGATAAAGAAAAATAAAATTCCAAATAACACTGCATACATGATTTTTCTAAATCTCGTTGTGACGCGAATAATTCTTGAAGAATATAGAAATAGCATCACAAAGAATATCGCCGTTGTTGCAATAATTGCGGCATAAGGTGCACCTGGTACAAATGTATGTGCAACAAGTGTAATCATGGCAAGTAATATACCTTCAGCTGCTGCATATACAATACTCATTGGCATCGCTAATGAAGGCACAAATGTTGCAATTAAGACAGCGATTAATGCCACAATCACTGATCCTACCAATAAACTCATAAAGGTTTCTGCTGGTAGACTTGTGATTGCATAAAAACCTGTTAACACAGCGATACCTAATAAAATAAATGTTTTTAACGTAATGCCTCTATAAGATGCAGCTTCAGCAGATGTATACGATGCTGAACGTTCTATATTGGCAAAAACTGGATTTGATGAACGCATAATTTTTACCTCCTAAATCACAAGAATATTATATAAGAAAGCCCATTAAAGTGCAAACAATCCTTGTTCTTTTTCATCATTTTCGACAATAAGTTCATCGAATGCACCGTATGTTTCCATTTTAGCAAATACCGTTTGATTAATTTTGGTTCTAAGTTTAACATCCTCTTTAGAAGTGAATAATCTTGAAGTTCGCGTTTCAATAATACCATTAGCCACGTTTTCTCCAAGACCATCAATCGTAATAAATGGCATCCTTAAAGCATTGTCTTCCATAACGAATGTTTTTGCATCTGAATAATTTATGTCAACTTTTTTAAATCCGAATCCTCTCAAACTCATTTCATAGGCTACTTGCAATGTCGTCAATGTCGATTGTTCATTCACTGATAAGTAATTTTTAGATAGTAATTCTTTAATACCATTTTTCAATGCTACTCGACCTGCAATCATTTTCTCATAATCAAATTTATCGACACGCTTAGAGAAATAAGCACTGTAAAATAATAATGGATCATGAATTTTAAACCATGCGATGCGTAATGCCATGATGACGTAAGCAGTGGCGTGTGCTTTAGGAAACATATATTTAATTTGCTGACAAGACCAAATATACCACTCTGGAACGCCAGCAAGTCTCATTTCAGACTCATACGTGAGCCAAGTGCTTGGATCTTTAGATGGTTTCCCTTTTCTGACAAATTCCATGATTTCAAATGCACGTAGAGGTTCTAGTCCAAAGTCAATTAATTGGACCATAATATCATCTCTACACCCGATAATCTGATCAATATCCACACTACCGTGCGATGTTGATCCTCTGACAAGGTCTTGAGCATTTTTCAACCAAACATCTGTTCCATGAGATAATCCTGATACTTTTACGAGTCCAGCAAATGTTTTTGGTTTGATATCAGATAACATTTGTCTCGTAAATTGTGTGTTAAATTCAGGTATTGCAAAAGATGCAATATCACTCATGAGATCCTCTTTTGTTACACCAATAATATTCGTTTCATAAAACATCTTCATGACATTTTTATCATCAAGTGGAATATCTTTTGCATCAGTAAAAGGATATTTTTCAGGATGACGTTTAACATGATCCATGAAAAATTTAATCATCGTTGGATCATCGTGTCCTAAAATATCAAGTTTCAATAAATTTGATTCAAATGCATGATAATCATAATGTGTTGTATACCAATCATTATCTGTGTTATTCGCAGGATATTGAATTGGTGTGACATCATAAATATCATACCCATCAGGTACAACAATAATCCCTCCAGGGTGCTGACCTGTGGAACGTTTAACACCTTCTATATTTTTTGCCATTCGCTCAATTTGAGCAGGTCTTTTTTCGATATGATGATCTTCTAAGTATCCTTTGACATATCCAAAAGCATTTCTTTCAGCAATCGTTTGTATGGTTCCTGCTCGATAAGCTTGATTTTCACCCACTAATAATTTGACATAATCATGAGCTTTAGATTGATATTCTCCACTAAAATTCAAATCGATATCAGGTATTTTATCCCCATTAAAACCTAAAAATGTTTCAAAAGGAATATCATGACCATCTTTAATTAATTTTTTTTGACAAATTGGACATTCTGCATCTGGCAAATCATAACCAGCATATACATTTGCAAAAAGATGTTGAAATGCTTCTTCATAAGGTTGATATCCATCATTTTGATATTCTTCATCAGTCAGTTTAAATGCTGTAAAATGACCTTCTTCGCATCGATAATGTGGTTTTAATGGATTCACTTCTGTAATATTGAGTAACGTTGCAACCAAGGAAGATCCAACGGATCCTCTTGAACCAACTAAATATCCTTCTTCTAAAGAATTTTTCACTAATAAATGAGACATATAATAAATGGAAGCAAATTGATTCTCAATGATGTTTTTTAACTCTCTGTCAATACGTCTTGAAACGATTGGATGCAACGTATCACCATATTGTTTTTTAGTTTCTTGTTGTACGAGCCTTTTAACTTCATCTTCAATACTAGGTATTTGAATATTGTTACTAAAAGCATCATCTTGAATCGCTAAAAGACCACTAGGAAATAATTGAATGGTATCGATATGATGATTAAGTTTATGTGTTTCTTCAATAACAATGCGTTCTGCATCTACACCTAAAAAAGCAAATGCTTCTAACATCTCATCCGTAGTTCTAAAATGCACTTTTGGTTTTACAGTATATCTTTTTAAATCATGAATGCCTCCACCCACTTGTGGTGTGGAAATATAAATATCTCGATACATGTGATCTTCTGGATTTAAGTAATGAACATCACCTGTAGCAATCACAGGAATAGAAAGTTTTGTTGCTGTATCCACAATCTTTTTAATGGTTGCTTCAACAATTTCTTTTCCACCTTCACCAATTTGATCAATAATATGTAAATAACTTTCTGGAGGTTGAACTTCGACATAATCATAATAATCCATAACTTTTTCAAGTGATTCAGTAGATTTATTAAGTGCTGTTTCAAATACTTCACCTTTGTAACATCCAGAACCGATGAGCAACCCTTCTCTGTGCTTCTCAATGATTTGTTTGGATGTTTTTGCACCTTTATGATAAAAAGTTGTAAGTGCATGAGACACAATCTTATATAAGTTTTTGAGTCCTTTTTGTTCTTTAACTAAAATATTTACATGAAATGGAATCATGAGCTGATAATACTGTTCTACTTGATTCATTTTAAAATAATCAGCTGTTGTCGAGAAGCCTTTTTTAGCGAGTTGTTGCATCATTATCATCCAAATTTCAGCAGTAACTCTAGCATCATCTTCAGCTCTATGATGAGCTTCTTGTTTGATTTTAAAATGTTTTGCTAGAGCTTTTAAGTTAAATGATTTCAAGTCATCAGCATAATGTAATCTTGCCAACATAAGTGTATCTAGATAACCAATATAAGGGATATCTATATTTTTTTCTTGCGCTTTTGCTTCAATAAAATCAATATCGAAAGAAGCGTTGTGAGCAACCATCATTGCGCCTTCACTAAAAGCGAAAAAAGATTGCAATGCGTCTTGAATGAGCGGTTTGCCGACTACCATCTCATCTGTGATACCTGTGAGTTCTGTTGTAAATGTAGAGAGTTTGCGTTTGGGATCGATAAATTGTTGGTAGGTTTCTACAATGCTACCTTGTTTCACTTTTACAGCAGCAATTTCTATAACATCATCATGGATCACACTGAAACCTGTCGTTTCAATATCGAATACAACATATGTAAGTGACTTCATATCGGATTCACTCATATGACCTTCAATGATTTTTAATTGATTTTGATCAACACAAGCTAATTCTGTACCAAAAATAGGTTTGATTCCGGCTTTTTTCGCAGCTTTATCTAATTCGGGAAATCCATAAACACCATCATGATCTGTAATCGCAATTGCTTCATGACCCCATAATTTTGCTTGATTCACATAGTCAGTAATACTCGTGATACCATCTAAATTACTCATCGTGGAATGGGTATGGAATTCAATGCGTTTACGTTTAGAATCATCTTCTCGAATGCTCGTTTTCTTATCTAAAAAGAGCATCTTTTTGGCCATAACGTTGATGTCTCGATCAAAACTATCATACTGAAAATAGCCAGTAACTTGTAAATGGTGGCCTTCTTGAATCGATTTTGCAAATGCTTCATCTTTTGGATTCGATACAAAACTCTTAACTTTAATTGCGTCTTCATCATCTGCAAGGATCATCGTAAGTAATTTTGTTTTTGTTAAGGTTCTTAACTCTATTTTTCTAACTTGACCTTCAATGATACAATCAGACTGACCATGTTCATTACGATATTGATCATATCGATATTGATCCATTGGAATGTTAGAAATTTTCATAGCCTCTGGAGAATGTCTTGTTGTAAATTTATTACTATCTATGTCAGGAACATCTTTTTTATACTTTAATTTTTTCTCATGAATTACATCGAGTTGTTTTTTCTCATTCTCGATCACTGCTGTGGCTTTAGGAATCTCTTTACTAATTGACAAATCCAATGTAAAAAGCACACCATATGTATGCAACATCTTTTCAATATGCTTAAAATGTTGTTGGATATATGCCGAATCTTCATCCACATGAAACATAATAACATCATTATCAATATCAAATTTAAAATGTTTTAAGGCCCCTGCACTAGGCTTTAATTTTTGATATTCATGTAAGATTGTTTGAATATATTTTTCTAACATGGATGTATCGAAATCCGCTTGCTGATGAAAAGTTACGATTACTTTTGAAATCACACTCGCTTTAAAATAAACTTTTAAATATGATTCAAAGGTCATCAAATGATGTATATCTAAAAGAGATGTGACCTCAATATGGAAGTGCCAAACTTTTGATTTTGAATCCACTTGTACTTCTTTTAATTCTAAATACTGAAGAACATTTGGTGGCATATCAATTTGAGTTTTAAATACATTAAATTTGTCCACGCGTTGTTCCTCCTTTTAACGTTTTATAAAATGATACATAATAAAAATATGTAATCAAGAGACTAAAAAATTGTAAAAATTGTATGCTAAATAAAATTGTGATCATATTAAATACTAAATAAATACTTGAGAGATATAAGCCAATCTTAAACTTTTTCTTAAAGGGTAATTGTGATTTATATAGTGAAAATGACATTAATAATGTTAAAAATAACGTCACAAATAGATAGTCAAATATGTTAGATAAAAACATCGAGAAAATATAAATAAATGAAATCGTTGATGTTGATTCAATAAGATTTTCTAAATATCTTGTAAAAGCGGACACGTTTTGAATAGAAGAATCATTGAAATCAATGGACAAGTCATTGCCATAGCTAAAAAATGCAATTTCTTGATTTGAGATATGTATCGAAGCTCCTGCTTCAAGCAAAGTAATCTGAATATGATAACTTAAAAATCTTTGGTTTGAGATACGGAAAACTTCATAAGTAAAATCAATTGATTCGTTAATTGTAAATTCGCCATTAGCTAATATGTTGTTTTTTGAAAAAATCTCACGTTCAACTTCTTCATAAAAAAGTTCATATTGATTGTTAGTAATGATCCCTTGAAATTGATAAATAAATAATGATGGTAAAAAGACAACAAAAGAAAGTACCATCATATATAAAAAAACGACACCTCTTGAGTCATTTAAATACTGAATCAACTGTTTTGGTTGGCGTAAACTTGATACGAATCGTTTGAGCACAAATTTCTCCAATACGTCAATATTATAGCATAAAAAGCACTCAAAAAAGAGTCCAAATGTGCTATAATTTTTAAGAATTATCTAAATACTTTTATAAAGCGATTTTATAAATGAGGGTCTATGAAAAAGGCATTATTACATTTAAATCATGCACTCATCAAGTCACTGATTCAACCAAATGATGTTGTTGTTGATATGACATGTGGCAATGGAAATGATACAGAATTTCTAGCCTCTTTAGCAAACCTTGTATTTACTTTTGATATACAATTAAGTGCTTTAAATCATACAAAAGAAAAACTTGCACATTATGAAAACATCCATTATATACACGATTCGTTTGAACAAGTGTCTAAGTATGTTGACTTTGCCAATATGTACGTGTTTAACCTCGGTTACTTGCCAGGTGGTGATAAAACCATTACAACGAAGAAAGAGATAACTTTAAAGACACTAAAATTATTACATGATAACATACTATTAGGATCACAAATCATCATCATGGCTTATATTGGACACGAAGAAGGCTTTAAAGAATATATGTTATTCAACGAATACTTAAAAGATCAAAAAGAATATCAAATCTATGAAACAAGAGCATTGCATCATGATCTCGCACCAATCCTTGTTTGGATACAAAAAAAAGATTCGAAATAATCGAATCTTTTTTTATATTATATGATGTCTCTTATCTATTAAAATGATGTTTAATACGATCATATAGTCTTGGATTTCTTTTTTCAAGCATATCTAATCTTGCTTCAAAACGATCTTTTGTTCTGTTAATAAATAGACCATATAATCCTTCAACAGCGATATTTTCTTCTTCTAAGTCTAATAGAAAAGCATCTTGAATCACTTTCATTTCAGCTTGAATCTCTAATTTTAAAGCTTCTAATTGATCAATATAAGCTTGTTTAGACGCTTCATCTGCTTCTTTGATATTTTTTATAAGAGCTTGAACATCATCTTTGTATGCTTCTCTAATTTCTTCCACAAGTGGCATATAGGTATCTTTTAAATCATCTAAAGTTGCTTTAATGGATTCGCTAGCATCAACAAGCACTTGATTCCATGAATCTACATATCCCTGTGCCTCTACTTCATCAACGGCATTTGTAATCAAAGCAATCATGTCATCAAATTGATATGTATCATCATATGTAGAAACCGTTTTAATAAGAACATATTGTTCTACCGTCACGTTATAGAAGGCTGCTTGTTCAATGATGTCTTCTTTTAAAGTCTCACCCAGTCCAATAAACAGTAACGGCCCTTGATGTCCTTTAAAATGTCTCATACGATAGGTTGAATCATCATATTCTTGTTCATCAATATCCATCGCAAGATCTAGAAAAAGTTCTGTTTCCCTTGCAGAAGTATCTAGGGATAATAACCCTACTGTAAATAATGTTATTCCGACAATAGCAATTGCTACCAATATTTTTTTTCTCATATGAAAGCCTCCTTTGCTTTACACCTATAATACGTATATCTTTGTCGTTTTATTGGAAATTCGTTTCAAATCTTTGAAATCTACTAAATTCATAATTAAATATTTGATGATCTTCTGTCTCACCCGTAATGATAAGCATCATCCGATTCATCATTTGATAACTCATGTAAAACGTTCCTAGGTATTGATCTTCATCTTCTATGATTTCATAAGATGCATGAATTTTCATCATCATTGGGATATAATTCAACGTTAAATTGATGGTTCTTGATTGATTCTCATAAGAGATCATCAATGTTGGAATATCAAAATTGTTTCTTGTTAATTGATACTCAAATGCTCTTACTTTGACTTCGTCTTCCATAAATTCTATTTTAAAAATTTTTGACTCAGAATCATATTCAATGGTCGCTTCTTTATTGATTTTTTGTGCACTCATATACAGTTGATGAGATGTATTATCAAAAGTTGTGTATCCTGATATATCTATATCATCAAAGCGACCTTCAAATGCAAAAACATCTTTTTTATATTGTTGAAAATTTTTTTCAAGTTCTAACTCATAGGTTATCATGTCTTGATTAATTGTTTCAATAGAAACATCATAAATTTCTTTTGATTCAATCAATCGTTTGCTTTCGATGACTTTAAGTTGCGTCATCACCATTTTTTCGACTAAAATAATGTGTTGAACTATCAATTTAATTTCTTGATCAATGACATCATAACTACTCATAGACACTGTTAGCGGCTCATCATTAATGATAGATTCTTCAAAATAGGTTCTCATCACGCCAGTAGATACTCCCATAACTTCCTCATAGTCAGAAAATGCATAAACTTGCGATTCAGATTGTTGATAACTAAACATTGCAACACCTAATAAAAGTACTAAGAACGCAGAAAACTGTAAAATGAATGGCGACCTCATTCTATTTAAAAATGGATGCTGTGTTGTTTTGACAGAAGGTAATTGAGATTGAATTTTTGATGAAACATCCGGAATGGATGCTTTTTGAATCATGGAACGTATGTTCTTTTTAAATCTCATCTTTCATGAGCTCCTTCATTTTTTTTCTTGCTTCTTGATATTTCCATAATACTGTACCAACAGGTTTATCTAAGATGAAAGCGATATCTTTAAATTTCATATCTTCAATCACATGTAAATAGACAATTTCTTTTTCAATGTTGTCTAAATGATTTAATAACCATAAATAATCTTTTTCAATTTGTGATGTATCAAATGCTTGATAAACAGCAATTTCGTCTAATGTGATATGTTTTTGTTTCCTTAAATAATCAATGGCTAAATTTCTAGCGATTGTTGTTAAATAACTTTTTACATTTTTGTGATGATCAATATCATGAATCTTATCAATAAACTTCATATATACATCTTGCATAAAATCTTCTATGAGCATGCTATCATTCAAATATTTTTTCAATGTGAAAAACACTTGTTTTGACGTCAAGTGATAAAACTGATCAAAATCTTTAAATTGACCTTTTTGAAAGGATGAGATAAAAGCTTGATATGTCGGCATGTCTTTTCCTTACATATATATTACGATAAAAACCGTATTTTTATTGGTAAAAATAAAAAATAGACACTTGGTGTCTATTTTGCAACAATATTAACAAGTTTGTTTGGTATCACGATGATCTTAAATATTTGAAGACCTTCTAAATGTTTCAATACATTGATATCCTCTTTTGCCAATGTTTCTAATGTCTCTTTTTCCATATCTCTCGGAAGTTGAAGTTTAGCTCTCACTTTACCATTGACTTGAATGACTACTTCTACTATAGTTGATATTGTTTTTGCTTCATCATACAAAGGAAAATCTGAATACATGAGAGGTTCATTAAATTTTAGCACAGATTCATTGAGTTCTTCTGTAATATGTGGACAGATTGGATTTAAACATTTTAAGAAATTTCTTGCTTGATTTCTTCCAATTTTTTGATGTTTATACACTTCATTGACAAAAATCATCATTTGACTAATGGCAGTGTTAAAGGCAAGTTTTTCATAATCTTCTGTTACTTTTTTCACTGTTTGGTGATATATCATGTCTAAATTTTCTTGATCTTCTGAGACAATAAACTCAAACATACGATACACTCGATCTAAAAACTTCTTTGCACCGTTTAAACCTTCAGATGACCATGGCTTATCTGCATCTAAAGGTCCTAAAAACATTTCAAATAAACGTAGTGCATCCGCACCATAGGTTTCAATCACATCATCAGGATTGACCGTGTTCCCTAGTGATTTACTCATTTTTGAGTGATCCTCACCTAAAATCATCCCTTGATTAAAAAGTTTCATAAATGGTTCTTTAACAGAAACATATCCTAAGTCATATAAAAATTTTGTCCAAAATCGTGCGTACAATAAATGTCCCACAGCATGTTCTGTTCCACCAATATATAAATCTACAGGTAAATAGTAATCTAAAATATGTTTAGCTTCACTTGAATCTAATGGCACCATGCCTAATGGTCCTTTTAGAAGATACCCAATAAAATACCATGAGCTTCCAGCAAGCTGTGGCATTGTATTTGTATCTCGTCTTACTTTTTTACCTTGATATGTTGTATTGACCCAATCTTTAGCATGCACAAGTGGACTTTCGCCTGTTCCACTTGGCGCAATATTATCCATGATTGGAAGTGTAAGTGGAAGTTCTTCATCTTCTAATAAAATAATGGTGTCATTTTCGTCAAATACAACTGGAAATGGTTCTCCCCAATAACGTTG
>JALQTF010000056.1 GCA_023264085.1 Acholeplasmataceae bacterium | reverse complement strand
AAAATCAACAATCTGTTGCGATTCCACAAGAAGTGATCGCTGTCACAGGTGAAATTTCTCAAGAAGAAATATTAGCAGTAATAGAAGCAGTAGAATTGTTAAATATTACAGATGTTACAAGTTTACAAGCAGCAATTACTGGATTAGATCAAAATGATACAGATGATGCAGCACTATTACAATTACTTGAAGATTTAGACTCAGGTATTGTAGACAGTCTTCTCGCACTATTACCTTAATACAATGAAATAAAAAAAAACACCTCAAGTATCGAGGTGTTTTTTTTATTTTTTTTGAACTCTTATTTTTTTAAGGTTTGCAAATCTTGGAAGTCCGTCTTCTAATTTTGCTTTTTCATCCCCTTGAATTAAAGGTAATGCATAATCGATATAGTCTTGAGTTAACCCTGTATTATCTTCTTTAATCCAATGAAGAGGCACTTTTTGTTCTTCATTGGCTGCTTTTTGAAGTGGAATTCTTACATATTTAATTTTATAAGGATTAGAGGAAACTCGTTTGAAACCGATCATTTTATCTGTTGTTCCAGAAACAGCTGCTTTTACTGCCTTACGTCCTGCATTAAATGCTTCAGTGACATCGACTTTAGAGGCAAGATGTGCGGCACTACGTTGCATGAGTGAAAATTCTATTGCACGTAATTTAACATTAAATCGATTACCTAGTTCAGATACAAGTGCTTGAGCTGTACCACCTAATTGTGCATGTCCAAATGCATCCTTTTTAAGTTCTTGATATAGTTCAGGAACATATTTACCTTCTTTTGTTTTAATCCCTTCAGAAACTGCAACAATGACTTTTCCTTTTTGTTTTAAGACACGGTCAACATCAGAAAAGAATACTTCTGGATCAAATGTTTTTTCTGGTAAATATACTAAATCAGGTCCTTGTCCTTTATGTTGTGCAAGTGCAGCGGCAGCAGTTAACCATCCTGCATTACGTCCCATGACTTCAACGACTGTAATCATCGGTTGATCATACACAGTCGCATCATGAAATAATTCCATAAATGTCGTTGCAACATATTTTGCAGCACTACCATACCCTGGTGAGTGATCGGTGACATTCAAATCATTATCAATGGTTTTAGGTACACCCATGACATTGCAATCAAAGCCTTCTTTTTTAAAGAATTTGGAAATCTTATTACATGTATCCATGGAGTCATTCCCACCGTTATAAAAGAAGTAACGGATATTGTATTTTCTAAAGACTTCAAGTAAACGTCTGTATTCACTATCATCTTTTTTAGGATCTTTTAATTTATAGCGCACACTACCGATGGCTGAAGAAGGTGTGTTTTTTAATCGTTTTAATTCTTCGATATCTTCTTTTGAAATATCAATAAAGTCTTCTTCTAAAATGCCTTTAATACCATGCACGGCACCAAAGACTCCGGTAATATTTTCTTGATTGAGTGCTTCAATAAAAACACCAGCTGCACTGGCATTAATGACTGAAGTTGGACCTCCGGATTGTCCTAATAATGCATTTCCAACTAAATTTTTCATGACTGACATCTCTTTCGTTTTTCTTTTATTTTAACATAAAATATATATCTTTTTAGAAATGACTTAAAATAAAGGGTTTTCTTTATGACTCTCATGAAATTATGTTATAATATTTAAGGTATTTTGTATTGAAAGGATCATTATGAATATTGCTGTTTTAACCTCTGGTGGTGACGCACCAGGTATGAATGCTGCCGTTCGTGCAGTTGTACGTTCAGCAGAATCATTAGGACATCAAGTATATGGTGTAAAAGATGGTTATAAAGGTCTCATTGAAGATGATTTGGTTTTATTAGATCATCAAAGTGTCTCAGGTATGTTAAGTACTGGTGGTACCTTTTTAGGCACTGCAAGAGTGCCTGAGTTCCATGAACCTGAATATCAGAAAAAAGCCATTGATAACTTGAAAAAAAGAAATGTTGAAGCCTTAATTACCATTGGTGGTGATGGTACTTATCGTGGTGCAATGGATTTATCTAAGCTCGGTATGAAAGTCATTGGACTTCCAGGTACGATTGATAATGATATTGCTGGCACAGATTATACGATTGGATTTTCTACAGCAGTTGAAACGATTGTAAGTGCAATTGACAAACTAAGAGATACTTCACAATCCCATCAACGTTGTTCAATTGTTGAAGTGATGGGGAGAAGTTGTGGCGATCTTGCATTATTTGCAGGCATTTGTGGGGGTGCAGAGTTTATTATTACACCTGAAAACCCTGTGAAAAAAGAAGATATTATCGAAACATTAAAACAGCATAAAGAAAAAGGCAGACGTCATGCAATTATTGTTGTAACAGAACATGTATTCGATGTACATGCACTTGCCAATGAAATTACAGAAGCCTCGGGATTTGCATCACGTGCAACTGTACTTGGGTATATTCAACGAGGTGGACACCCAGATAGTGAAGATCGAATTTTAGGGTCTAGAATGGGTGCTTATGCAATTGAACTTCTACATGATGGTATCCACGGTGTATGTGTAGGGATTCGTGATTCACAAATGATTCACATGCCATTCGCAAATGTTGTTGGATTTCCGAGACCAAAAAATCCACTATATAAACTATATAAAAAAATAGCGTAAAAAGAGAAAGGAAAAAATATGAGTAAATACGTATATTTATTTAAAGAGGGCGATCAGTCTATGCGTAACCTCCTTGGAGGTAAAGGTGCAAACTTAGCAGAGATGTCTCGCTTAGGATTACCAGTACCACAAGGATTTACCGTTACAACTGAAGCTTGTAATGCATATTATGATGCAGGAAAAACGATTTCTGATGACATCATCAAACAAATTTTTGATGCACTTGCTGCAACAGAAAAAGAAATGGGTAAAAAATTTGGAGATTCTGAAGAACCATTTTTAGTATCTGTACGTTCAGGATCTCGCGCATCGATGCCAGGAATGATGGATACGATTTTAAACTTAGGATTAAATAATATCTCAGTAGAAGGACTTGCAAAGAAAACAAATAATCCTCGTTTTGCTTACGATTCTTATCGTCGTTTTATTCAAATGTTTAGTGATGTTGTGATGGATATTCCAAAATCCAACTATGAACATTTATTAGAGAAGATGAAAGAAGCAAAAGGCGTTGAAGCTGATACTGATTTAGATGCAAACGATTTAAAAGTCCTAGTCGATCAATTTTTAGCGAAATATGAACAATTAAAAGGGCAACCTTTCCCACAAGATCCAAAAGAACAACTTATCGAAGCAATTACTGCAGTATTCCGTTCTTGGGATAACCCACGTGCAAATACATATCGTCGTTTAAACCAAATTCCTTATGACTGGGGAACAGCAGTAAATGTTCAAGGAATGGTCTTTGGTAATATGGGTGAAGACTCTGGTACAGGCGTAGCATTTTCTAGAAACCCATCTACAGGAGAAAAAGAACTTTATGGTGAATACTTATTTAATGCACAAGGTGAAGACGTTGTTGCTGGGATTCGTACACCAAAACCGATTGCAGAATTAGAAACAGATAATCCTGCTTTATATAATGAATTCGTAAAACTTGTCGACACACTTGAAAATCATTATAAAGATATGCAAGATATGGAGTTCACAATTGAACAAGGTAAATTGTATTTCTTACAAACACGTAATGGTAAACGTACTGCTCAAGCAGCGTTACAAATTGCGATTGACTTAGTGAATGAAGGTGTCTTGACTAAAGAAGAAGCATTATTAAAAGTTGAACCTAAACAATTAGACACATTATTACACCCACAGTTTGATGCGAATGACTTAGCATCAGCTGAAGTATTAACAACAGGTCTTAATGCATCTCCAGGTGCTGCTACAGGACGTGTTGCATTTGATGCAGATCGTGCAAGAGAAATGGTTGCTGAAACGAAACAACCTGTGATTTTAGTACGTGTGGAAACATCACCCGAAGATATCGAAGGAATGATTGTTGCATCTGGTATTTTAACTGCGCGTGGTGGTATGACATCACATGCTGCGGTTGTTGCCCGTGGTATGGGTAAATGTTGTGTTTCAGGTGCTTCTCAACTTCGTATCGATGAAGAAAATAAAACATTCACAGTGAATGGACAAACCTTTAAAGAAGGTGACTGGATTTCATTAGACGGATCAACTGGTAAAGTTTATAATAAACAAGTAAAAACAGTAGATGCAACCGTATCAGGTAACTTCGGAACAATTATGAGTTGGGCAGATGAAGTACGTAAATTAGATGTACGTGCCAATGCAGACAATCCGAATGACGCATCTGTAGCGTATGAATACGGTGCACAAGGTATCGGTTTATGCCGTACGGAACACATGTTCTTTGAAGAGTCAAGAATTGCTGCAATGCGTGAAATGATTGTTGCACCAAATGTTGAAGCAAGAGAAAAAGCACTAGCAAAATTACTCCCTATGCAAAGAGAAGATTTCAAAGGCTTATATAAAGCGATGAAAGGGTATGCCGTCACCATTCGTTACTTGGATCCACCACTACATGAGTTCTTACCAACTCAAAAAGAAGATATTCAAGCACTAGCAAAAGAAATGAATATGTCTTTTGAAGACTTACATCAAGTGATCGAATCACTACATGAAACAAACCCGATGTTAGGTCACCGTGGTGTAAGATTATCTGTGACATATCCAGAAATTGCACGTATGCAAACACAAGCTGTCATTGAAGCTGCAATTGAAGTAACTAAAGAAGGACTTACAGTTGTGCCTGAAATTATGATTCCACTTGTCGGTGAAGTGCGTGAATTAAAAACCATCAAAAAAGTCGTTGTTGAAACAGCAGATGCTATCATCAAAGCATCAGGTGTTGATCTTAAGTACTTAGTTGGTACAATGATTGAAATTCCAAGAGCAGCATTGCTTGCGGATGAAATTGCAAAAGAAGCAGAATTCTTTAGTTTTGGTACCAATGACTTAACACAAATGACCTTTGGTTTCTCACGTGATGATGCTGCAACGTTCTTAGGTGATTACTATGAACAAAAAATCTTCGAAGAAGATCCGTTCCAACACGTTGATCAACGTGGTGTTGGTAAACTTATGAAAATGGCATCGACATTAGGTAAAGAAGCACGTCCAAACCTCAAACTTGGTATTTGTGGTGAGCACGGTGGAGATCCATCATCAGTTGAGTTCTGCCACAATATTGGTTTATCTTATGTGTCATGTTCGCCATTTAGAGTCCCAATCGCAAGACTTGCAGCAGCACATGCACAAATCAAAAACCCTAGATAACAAAATTAAAACGCCGAATCTCGGCGTTTTTTTATTCTCTTGATATAATAGAATTGGTGATAAGATGATATTTAACTTACAAGCGCCTTTTGAACCTCGTGGCGATCAAATAGACGCGATTGAAACTTTAAAACAAAATTTTGAAACACACAAACAACAAATCTTATTAGGGGCAACCGGGACTGGTAAAACATATACGATTGCAAATATGATTCAAGCGTTAGGAAAAAAGACGCTTGTTTTAGCACCTAATAAAACACTTGCCGGTCAATTATATGCTGAACTCAAAGCTTTTTTTCCTCATAATCGCGTGGAATATTTTATTTCTTATTACGATTATTATCAACCGGAAGCATATGTTGTTGGTAAAGATTTATACATTGAAAAAGATGCCTCTATTAATGATGAAATTGATGAATTAAGACATAGTGCAACATCGTCATTACTAGAAAGAGATGATGTGATTGTTGTTGCATCTGTATCCTGTATTTATGGTATTGGAGATCCGGAAGATTACCAAGGATCTATGTTGGTGTTAAGAAAAGGAGACCAAATTGGACGTGATGGTATCTTAAATAAGCTTGTACATATGACATATGAGCGCAATGATATTGATTTTCATAGAGGGACATTTAGGGTCCGTGGAGATGTTATTGAAATCATTCCTGCGTATGAGCATGCACATGGTATAAGAGTTTCTTTATTTGGAAAAGAAATTGATTCAATTAAAAGATTTGATGTTCTAACAGGTCAAACCATTGACCAAATGGAGATGATGACATTATTTCCAGCATCTCATTTTGTTACGGATAAAGATAAATTACAAGAATCCATTAGAAGAATTAAAAATGAATTACGAGAACAAATATTGTATTTCAAAGAACGTAACTTATTATTAGAAGCTCAACGTATCGAACAACGTACGAAATATGATATTGAAATGATGAGTGAAATCGGCTTTTGTAGTGGGATAGAAAACTACGCACGTCATCTTGCATTGCGTGAAGCAGGTGAAACACCTGCAACACTCATCGATTTTTTTGGAAAAGACTTCTTGATGATCATCGATGAATCACACGTGACCATGCCTCAGATTAGAGGGATGTATTTTGGTGATCGCTCTAGAAAAACAACGCTTGTAGAGCATGGATTTAGACTACCATCGGCGTTAGATAACAGACCATTACAATTTGAAGAATTTGAACAAAAAGTAGATAAAGTGATTTATTTATCAGCAACTCCTGGCGATTATGAACTCAACAAAAAATTACCCGTAGTCGAACAGATTATTCGTCCGACCTACTTGTTAGATCCAATTGTTGAAGTAAGAAAAACAATGGGTCAAATGGATGATTTGTTTTTTGAAATTCAAGAACGTGTCAAACGCAATGAGCGTGTGTTAGTGACCACACTTACAATTCGTATGAGTGAAGATCTCACCGCATATTTCAAAAAGATGGGGTTAAAAGTTGCGTATTTACATAGTGAAATTAAATCATTAGAACGTATTCAAATATTAACGGATTTACGTAAAGGCACCTATGATGTTCTTATTGGTATTAATTTACTCAGAGAAGGCCTTGACTTACCTGAAGTGAGTTTAGTTGCGATATTGGATGCTGATAAACAAGGATTTTTAAGAAGTGAACGTTCACTTGTACAAACGATTGGACGTGCTGCAAGAAATCAAAATGGTCATGTCATTTTATATGCAGACACGATCAGTGCAGCAATGGATTATGCGATAAAAGAAACCGAAAGAAGACGTCATAAGCAACAAACCTTTAATGAAACGTATGGTACACAACCCATTACAGTTAAAAAAGCCATTCGTGATGATATTTCTATAAGACAAGTTATCGGTGAAGATCAAGTGAAGAAAGTTGTAAATAAAGAAACGAAAAAGAAACTTATTAAAGACATTGAATCGGCAATGTTAGAAGCTGCGAAAGCACTTGATTTTGAACGTGCAGCAGAACTAAGAGATGCCTTACTTGAGTTGAAAAGTTCATGAATCCATCATTAGAAACGATATGGCAACTTATACAAAAAGATTATCAAAATAAAGTAGCCTATTTTAAAAAATACGCCAAAAAAGTGGATCATCTTATCGTTGGTGATTCGATGGTTGCTTATTATAAACCAACACTTAATATCCATAAACAAGGGATTGCAGGCGATACAACAGAAGGTGTACTCAACCGGATCGATGTGATTCATTTATATCAACCAAAAAAAGTATTTGTACATATTGGGACTAACGATCTTGTTTTCACTAATGATTCTGATGAAGAGATTGTAAAAAGAATCCAATTGATCATTGATCAATTACAAGATTATAATGTATATGTTATTTTACCTTTACCTGTAGATCCACATTATTTTCAAATCAAAGACCAACCTAGAACAAACGAGAGACTGTATCACTTAAAAACGTTGATATTAGAAAAAATCACACATGCAACACTGATTGATATGTATGAGACATTTTTATGTAAAGATGTATTGTGCAAAGACTATCATTCGGATGGGCTTCATTTAAATAAAAAAGGCTATGACCTTTATGAAACATTAATAAAAAAACACCTATGAATAGGTGTTTTTTATTATGCATGTTTGATAATATCAAACATAATTTCTAAGGCTTTTTCCATTTGTTGTATGGATGCGAATTCATATCGACCATGGAATTGATACCCACCAGTACCCAAATTTGGACACAATAAGCCTTCATATGTGAGTCTTGCGCCATCTGTACCACCTCGAATTGGGGAAGTAATCGGAGTTAAACCGCATCGTTTAATGGCATCCATTGCTTTTTCGATGATTTCAAATCGGGGTTTGATTTTTTCAGCCATATTATAATATGTATCTTTTAAAGTGAGTGAAACTGCTTCGTATCCATATTTTCATTTAAGAAATTTTTGATCATTTCAAAAGTATCTTTTTGTTTTTCAAATAAGGACATTTCGTGATTTCTAATGATGTAAATACTTTGACCATGATCAACGGTTGATTTAATGTCTGTTAGATGATTAAAACCTTCATAGCCTTCTGTGAGACTAGGGTCTAATGCTTTAGGTAGAAGTTGATGAAATTCGAATGCAATGTGAGATGCATTTACCATTTTATTTTTAGAGGCACCTGGATGAATACTTTTACCAGTAAAGGTTACCCAGGCATGTGCTGCATTAAAGTTTTCATATTCGATTTCTCCAACGCGTGATCCGTCCATAGTGTATGCATAAGATGCTTTGAAAAAGTCATAATTGAAATGATCTGCACCTCTACCAATTTCTTCATCAGGTGTGAAACATAAATATATATCACCATGTTTGATTTCGGGATTTTCTATAAGTCTTTCAGCAAGTTCCATCATCTCTGCAACGCCACATTTATCATCTGCACCTAATAATGTATGACCATCTGTGACAATAATATCTTCTCCAATAACATGTTTCAAACTAGGGAATTGATTCGGATGCATCGATATTTGTGTATTAAGTTCAATAGTATCGCCTTGATAATTTTGTATGATACGTGGATTTACTGGAGCACCAGGTGAATCAAATGATGTATCGACATGTGAAACAAAACCAATAGGCGTAAATCCTTCTGCATTTTTAGGTATCTTTAAATAGGTATATCCTAGGTCATCTAAAAACGCATCAGTATATCCCATGATAAAAAGTTCATTTACAAGTAATCTAGATAGATCTTTTTGTTTTTCAGTCGAAGGTGTCGTCGATACGTATGGATCTGATTGCGTATCTATTTTTACATATCTTAAAAAACGTTCTGTGAGTCTTGTCATAATACCTTCCTTTAAAAACTATTATAACAAAATACAATTAATTGTTGACATTTAAAAAAAATCAGATATACTTAATGTATAAATTAAAATAATTAATATCAAAATTAATATTTTTAATTTTTATTAAGGTAAATATGAAAAAAGCACATTTTTTAATTATAAGAATTAAAATAAAAGATGAACCGGTTGTTTCGTTTTTTCTCAAACTATTATTTTTGCTACCGTTTCCTCTCTTTATTATTCGCGTCATCATTAACTTTATACCAAAAAAAGTGTTAAATGATGCGCCAATAGAAAAAGAAGATTTAAAAACATTGTTAACTGCAAAAGGTGTCCTCATTGATATTCATTCAAAAGAAGGCGATCATATTTTTATCAAAACAATTTAGGAGAAGAAAAATGAAAACATACAAAGTACCACTTCAATGCCCAGTGTGTCAACAAGATATGACCATTGAAAAAGTGACTTGTCATCATTGTCACACCTCTATTGATGGACATTATCATGTCTCAAAAATCAATTATTTACCAGCTGAAACGCAATATTTCATTGAAATATTTCTAAAAAATAGAGGCAATATTAAGGCTGTAGAAAAAGAATTGAATGTGAGTTATCCAACAGTAAAAAAATATTTGGATGATACCATTGTGAGATTAGGATATCAATTAGAAGTTGAGATTGAAACTGAAACAACATCAAGTAATGAAGACCCAATACAATTACTAAAAGAGGGAAAAATCACTGTTGAAGAAGCAGCCTCATTATTAAAAAAGAAAGGAAAATAATATGAGTCAATCAAGAAAAGACATTCTAGAATTACTTAAAGAAGGAAAAATCACTGCTGAACAGGCAGAAATGTTATTAGATGCTTTAAACGATGATCCACAACCTTCAAAAGATGGCGTAGTATTGCCTAAAAAAACAAAACGTAAAATGTTATATGTGCTTGTAAAATCAAAAGATGGTGATGATGTTAAAATCCAAGTTCCAATTGAATTTGCAAAATTTATGAAATTTGCAAAACTTGATCCTAAACTCCAAGAACAAAACATTGACTTTGAAGAAATTATCAAACTTGTTGAAGATGGACTTGAAGGAGATCTTGTGAATATCACCTCAGCGGATGGCGATATTGTCAAAATTGTAGTACAATAAAACAAACAAAAGGTAGGCAGCATGTTATTTACTAAACATTTTTTTAAATATTATATTAAGTATATCATCCCCTATGCGATCGGCATTGGGGTTTTACTTGTCATTGATTTTGTCCAACTTTATATTCCTGAATACATTGGAAATATCATCGATGAACTCAGAGGTAATCAAGATGTCTCTTATATGCAAGGATTATTATTAAATATTGGTTTACTTGTGATGGGCATTACAGTAGGTCGTTTCATTTGGCGTTATACGATATTTGGAGCATCAAGACGTATTCAATTTGATTTAATGAATACGATGTTTATCCATGCAACCAATTTACAACAATCGTTTTATTCCGAAGAAAAAGTTGGTGGGCTCATGGCATATTACACCAATGATCTAGAGACGATAAGAAATGCCTATGGACCTGGTATCTTGATGCTTGTAGATGGTCTAGCATTAGGAACATTTGCTGTCATAAGAATGATACGACTCAATGCAACCATGACATTGTATGCCGGCATACCAATGATTTTGATGCTTATATTTTTAATTTTTATTTTGAGAAAATTCCAACAAATGTTTAAAACACGTCAAGCATCATTTGAATCACTAAGTGATTTTACACAAGAGAATTTTTCAGGGATTTCAGTGATACGTGCATATGTTAAAGAATTTCAACAAAAGGCAGCATTTCAATTAAAAAGTGATGACCTTTATGAAAAGACCATTGGCTTTGTTAAATATTATGTTGTGTTTCAAATCATCATTGGATTGACCCTTAACATCACGGTTTTATTTATTGTCATATATGGTAGTATTACAGTCATTCAAACGTCGAATTTAACCATTGGTGAATTAACCGAATATATGGCTTATTTCTTTACGCTTATTTGGCCAATTATGGCGCTTGCACAATTTTTTAGTATTCAATCTCAAGCAAAAGCAAGTGCTGAACGTATTGGTGAATATTTAGATTCAGAAGTGACAGTAAAAGATTCTCAAGATGCCTTAGATGTAAAGCTACATGGACATATCACACTTAAAAATCTTACGTTTCAATATCCTGATGGAGATACACCAGTATTAAAAGATATATCATTTGACATTAAAAAAGGTGAAATGGTTGGGATATTAGGTAGAACCGGAAGTGGTAAAAGTTCACTTGTTGATTTATTTTTACGTACATATAATGTGGATAAAAATATGTTTTTTATCGATGATTATGATGTGATGGATATCAAAATTGAACGTGTCAGAGATTTAATGGGGTATGTGCCACAAGATAATTTCTTATTTTCTGAAACGATTTTAGATAATATTTTATTTGCCTTTGATAAAGAAGATGAAGCATTAGCTGAACAAGCAGCCAAACTATCGGATGTTCATGATAATATCATAGATTTTAAAGATCAATATCAAACGATGTTAGGGGAACGTGGTGTTACAGTATCTGGTGGTCAAAAACAACGCTTAAGTATTGCACGAGCGATCGCAAAAGATCCTGAAATACTGATATTAGATGATTCAGTTTCTGCAGTGGATACAAAAACAGAAGAAGCGATTATATCCAATTTGTTTAACATAAGAAAAAATAAAACCACCATCTTTATTGCACATCGTATTTCAACTGTGAAGCGTATGGATAAAATCATTTTATTAGATCAAGGAAAACTTGTTGGAATAGGGAATCACGCATCACTTCTTAAAACCTCACCGTTATATCAAGATATGGTGAAACGTCAACAACTTGAAACAATGGTAGAAAGTGAGGGTGTCTAAATGAAAGATTTTAAAGAATACACAAGAGAAAAACCGGATAAAGAAATTCTTTCAAGACTCATTTCTTATTTAAAACCGCATAAAAAAAGATTCATTATTGTATTAGTAATGATGCTGATTGGTATTGTAGTTCAACTCATACCATCTTTAATTATCGGTGTAACCATTGATGTTGTCATTTCTGAAACACTTTCTACTGCTGAAAAACTCAATTATCTATTATATTTAGCAGGTGGATTTGTATTACTTTTAGTTATTGCTTTTAACATTGAATACAGACAAGCTTTGTGGCTACAAGAAATTGGTCAAAAGATCATTTTAACGATGAGACAACAAGTATTTGATCATATTCAGACGTTAGGACCAGCACAACTCAACCAAGTTCCAGTAGGGAAACTTGTTACAAGGGTCACCAATGATACAAATACACTCTCTGAAATGTACACCAATGTTGCAGCAAATTTAATTAGAAATGTTATTTATTTAACAGGAATTCTTATTGTGTTATTTGTGATTAATTATAAGATTACACTCATTTTAATGTTGTTTTTACCTGTAGTTTTTCTAGCAACCGTTTTATTTAGAAAATACTCCAGAGCATCTTATCGAAAAGTAAGATCGAATGTATCAGAAGTCAATGCGTTCTTATCAGAAAACTTATCTGGAATGAAGATTACACAAGCGTTTAATCAAGAACCTAAAAAAAGACAAGTATTTTATGATAAGTCCAATCAACTTAGAAAAAGTTACATGAATGAAATATTGGTTTTTGGTACGTATCGACCATTGATGTATTTATTTTCTATGATTGGTATTCTTCTCATCTTATTTTTAGGTATTGGTGATGTCATCAATCAAGCAACATATCTCTTTGTATTTAGTGCAGGTTTGCTTTTTAGTTATTATAGTTATGTCAGAGACTTTTTTGAACCAATATTACAAATGGCAGAACAATTTAATATGCTCCAAAATGCATTTGCAAGTGCTGAAAAAATATTTGATGTTTTAGATACTGAACCAGATATTCAAGACGATTTAGATGCAGTCGAACTTGAAACATTTAAAGGGTCTATTGTATTTAAAGATGTGTGGTTTTCATATATTCCGGATGAATGGGTTTTGAAAGGTATTTCATTTGAAGTGAAGCCAGATCAAACTGTAGCTTTAGTTGGTGCAACGGGATCTGGTAAATCAACCATACTTAATTTAATTGTTAGAAATTATGATATTCAAAAAGGTCAAATTCTAATTGATGGCGTAGATATTAAAAAGATAAAAAGAGAAAGTTTAAGAAAACATATGGGTCAAATGCTACAAGATGTCTTTTTATTCAGTGGGACACTTAAAGATAACATCAAACTATTTGATGAATCTAAAACCGATGATGCCATGATAGAGGCTGCAAACTATGTTGGTTTAAATCACGTTATTGATCATTTAAAAGATGGTTATGATCATAAAGTTTTAGAGCGAGGCAACAACTTTTCTTCAGGTCAAAGACAACTCATATCTTTTGCTAGAACCGTGTTATACAAACCTTCATTAATGATTCTGGACGAAGCAACTGCTAATATCGATAGCGAGACTGAAAGTATTATTCAAGAATCGCTTGAAAAAATGATGAGCATATCAACGATGCTTATCGTTGCACATAGACTGTCCACGATACAGCATAGTGATAAGATTATTGTATTAAGTCATGGTAAAATAATGGAAGTAGGAAGTCATCAACAACTTTTAAAACAAAAAGGGATGTACTATCACCTATATCAATTACAATATGAAGATAAGAGAGGGAAAAAGTAAATGTTAGATAAGAAAGTATTACAAAATTTACTTGATGAAGGTCTAAAAACAGGCGCTGACTTTGCAGAAATCTTTTTTGAAGATACGAATCAATCAAGTATTAGAGTCACATCAGGTGAAGTCACAAATGTATCATTTAACAATATTCATGGTGCTG
>JALQTF010000059.1 GCA_023264085.1 Acholeplasmataceae bacterium | reverse complement strand
ACTTAGGTATCGAAGCACACAAAGACGCCACCAAAGTCGATGCTTATGCCGCCAAGCTTATTCTTGAAACTTGGCTGCGCACCTACCCTGAATAATCCTCGCAATGCGTCATGTGCTTGCTATGATGAGCACATAACGACTTCGGACACCCAAGATGACTGAACAACGCATATTCATGAATGAAGATGCCATCCTGAATATCATCGAATCCACACGATTGGTTTTTAACATATCGATATATAAGAGTTCTTTTTCTAACTGTTCACTTGAGTTACAAACCATGAGCTTATAGTTTTTTTCATATAGCGCAGATTCTACTTCAAATAAAAGTTCACCAAAAAATAAATGTTTTGTATTCGGAAGAATAAATGCAGCAATTCTATTTTTTTGTTGTGTCATTGAACGTGCAATCTCATTTGGTTTAAATCCTAACTCTTCAATGACTTTTTCAATTTTTATTCTTGTTGCTTCTTTAACATAGCCAGATTGATTGATGACTCTTGAAACGGTTGCAATACCTACACCAGCTTTTAATGCAACATCTTTAATACTTGGCATTCGGACTCCTATGTGTTCATTATATATCAATTTTGTGGAAATGTTTCCATAAAAAAAATCGTATTGCTACGATTTTAAGTTATTAATAATTTCTAGCGCTTCAACAAGTACTTCTTCCTCAGTTTTGTTATTCGTATCAATGACTTTGTAAGGAATACCATACACGGAACATTGTGACACAATTTTATGGGTATAATCTGAAATAAGTGCTTTAAAATATGCTTTATTTAATTCAAAATTTTCAATTTCTTGTTCGCGACCACGTTTCATGACACGATCTTCAAATTCATCCCAGTTCACGTCTAATATAATATAGACATCTGGATGCTTGATTTGATTCATATAAGAATGAAAAACACCGTTATACATATTCATAATCGTTGGCATATTTCTTAAATTATGATAGGCGAATAACCAGTGTTCGATTAAATCTCTATCGACAATGAAATTGCCATCATATTTTTGTTGATTAAGCCAATGATTATGAATAAAATAAATTTGAAGTAACATTTCTACATTATCTTTTTTCTCGTATAACCACTTAAGTAGTGTATTAAAAACTTCATCATCTTTTTCAAACTCTTCCATAACAGGTAATTGAAGTTTTTCTCCAAGTTTTTTAACAAGTGTTGATTTTCCTGAGGCAATCATGCCACCTACTGATATTTTCATAATTTCTCCTTTGGGGGTGTGAGTTTTCCACGTTTGTATGGGATTGGAAATTCAAATGAATCAATATGTCTTAAAAAATAAAAGGGATCTCTTAGTAAAAGTCTTCCATAAAAAACCATGTCACAATCATCATTAGTTAAGGCTTGTTCACCAATGATATAATCATTGAGTAATCCGCCACCTATGGTTTTTATGTTTAATTGGTGTTTGATTTTTCGAGCGAGTGGTAATTGATACCCTTCTTCAAAAGATGTCACATTAGGTCTTACATTTCCACCACTACTTACATGAATAATATCCACCCTGTCAAGATTACATGCTTTGAGTATTTCTATGACATCATCAATGTCAAAACCATCAGGATGATATTCTGTACCACTAATTCTTACAGAGATTGCTTTTTCTATAGGCCAAACCTGCTTTACGGCTTGAATGACGTCATTTAATAATTGATGTTTCTTACCATATAAATCGTTTCTTAAATTGCTTAAAGGTGACATAAATTGAGAAATCAAATAGCCATGAGCTGCATGAATTTCAATCATATCAAATCCTGCTTTGTCAGCTCTTACAGCTGCATCTTGGAAACTTTTAATCGTATCATGAATATCATCTAATGTCATTTCTTTAGGTTGTTGATCTTTGCCTTCAAGTTGAATCTTTGATGGCCCAAATATATTTTTACCTACTGCTTTTCTACCTGCATGATTAATTTGTATACATGAAGTACTTCCTGCTTCTTTTATTCTCGTTGCTAAAACACTTAAGCCTTTGATATGATTATTTGACCAAATACCTAAATCATTCAGTGATATCCGACCATTAGGATCTATGGCGGTGGCCTCAACCATGACGAGCCCGATACCTCCGAGTGCATGCATGTAATAATGCGCCTCATGAAAAGGCTTGACTGATCCTGTATCATCCGATTGATACATACACATTGGTGCCATCACGAGACGATTTTTTATATGATGTTGATTTAATATGATAGACGTTTCTAATTTTGCTTGCATAACATTATACTAACATAAATATCTATGTATTTACAGTAAAAAAAAGATAAATCTTTCGATTTATCTTTTTGAAATTTCTGGTTTTAACAATCCACTTTCTAAAGCCTCTGGATATGGATAAGCTTGTTCTCTCATCCGTTTGTGTAAAACAAAGATGACACCTTTATTCTCATCGATTCTTGTAATGACGCCAACTTTTTTTTCACCTTCAATTTTTACTTTTTCACCTATTAAATACGTGATGTTATTCCATGACATATTTTCACCTCAGTATTATTATACATTAATTTGACATTTTATTTTTGACTTTATCAAATACATGTTGTTTTGTTAGTTTTTTGTATATTGGTCCTTCAATGTAATGTAATTTCTCTTTTAGCAATTGTTGTTTGACTTCTCTAGATAAGATATTTCTTAAAATAAAATCAATTTGGAAAGTTGCCATCATCGACTGAATGGATTTTAAGTAATGTATCATTTTTTCATCAGGATAACTAATATCGAAATGTAATGCTTCAACTGGATAATAAAGTGCAACTTTTAGTGAACTTGTTTGAATACCAATACCTAATCCATGTAAATCTTTAAATAGATTCATGTATGTAGATGCTTTTAAATCACCGATAATATTCATGTGAATAATGTGTTTAGGTATTTTATACTGCATCATAAAACGTGTGATAAATGTATTAAATTTTTGATTTTTCACGGTTTCTGCATCTATAGGTACAACAATTTTAATATAACTTTGAGTTTGTTGATATAATTCAACAAGCATTTCTAAGACGACTTTAAAATGTGCCATATCTAGATCAAATAAACGATGTCTTTTCTTTGCAATCAACATCATATCTTGATGGGATACTTGCAAGTTTTTCAAATAAATAAATGATTCATACATCCACATCTTGTTTGAGGACTGATCAATAATTTGATGGAAGCCAATTTCAAATTGAGTGTGATTGATTGCATGATGTATTTGATCTAAAATGTATTGTTCTTTCATATCGTTTTCGTAGTCGATATATTGAAAATCATGTCTTTTATTTGGTGATCGTTTTGATTGAAATAAAGCAGTCATTAAATAATGCATGATGGTTTGAATATCTTGATGTTTAGATACCACTGGATATCTTAAAAATCCAATATGAATATGAAAATTTTCTGCTGAAATTGATTGTGCATAACTTTGATGCATTTTAGTTTGATATAAGGTCAAATGTTTTTCAACTGAGCGAATATCATTACCAGGTAATACAGCGATGAGTTGGTGATCATTGTAAACATACAGTTGATCCTCAGTAAAAAATTTCATTGTCTCTTTACAAAAGTCTTTAAAATATGCATGATATTTCTGCAGTCCATACAGATAAATAAGTTGCGGTTGTAAATCTATAAGTATAAACGTAACTTTATGCTTAATGAGTGATTGAAAATCTCTTTGAAAAGCATTGTAGTTCATAAGTTGCGTCGATGGATCTTTAAGTGCATTCGCTTCAATTTGAGACTGAATATACAGTAGCTCATTTAAGTCTTCGAACGTTGAAATTAAAATGATTTGAGAATCTATCTTTGCTAATTTGATGTGTTCTTTAATCATTTTTTTATCGACAGCATATGTCAGTTCAATAGATGCATGTTTTAATTGAAGCATGTCATTGAGTTGCTTTTGATAATCTTTCTGATCTTCAAATAAAACTTTTTCAATATAACTTTGTAGCGTATCCTCATCTTCAAGTTGCAACATCACTTTAAGGGCCTTACTATTATAAAAACGACCTTGAAAGTAATAACGTAATGGAATCTCTGTATGTTCTAATAATACTGTTAAAATCTCTTCTTGGTGATATTGACGTTCTTGAACTTGATATGATTTCAATGCATAACTAAGATAATTAGATGCGACACGTAAAACATCATCATCTTCAGCATATTGTGTCATCTTTTGTTCATAATAAAAAAGTAACCATGCTTCATTGATATGATAAGCATACATATGTGAAACATTTGCGTATAATTTGGATGTTAAAATATCTTTATATTCTTCAAATAATGGTGTTTCGATCACTCCTTCTTTTTTTGATTGTATTAACGTTTTTAAATATGTTTGTTCAAGTTGTTCTGGCTTTACTTTTTTATCATATAATCGTTCTTTTTTAAAAAAATAAAGCATACGAGTAGATGGTAAGTACATGATAAATGTTTCAAATGCACAAACGTCATTGAGAAGGGATAGTTTCAATCTAAGTTCATCTCTAAATGATAAATCTCTATGTAAACTTAAAAATGATGCAATCACTTTATGCATTCGTTCAATGGTTTGCACAGATTGATTTTTAGCAGGTTGAACTAATGACACTTGAACTTTTTGTTCTTGTTTTGTAGGTTCTTGATTAATAACTTTTTCTTTGGACTTAAGTGCCTTTAGCTTTTGTTGATATATTTTAATAGATAGTGCATTTTGTATGCGTTCATAAAAAGATAATAATAATTCATAATACTGAATCTTAAAAGGATGCTCTGCATCCATTAATAATTCATAGTCTACTTCTAAATTAATCACCTTTTGTTCTTCACCAAGATGCATATAAGATTTAACTAAATAATAAATATCTTGTTGTGTATAATCATGCTGATATTTTGTTTTATATAATTCAACGATGTCACTATATTTTTTTAAAATATCAAGTACTTGAATATGCGTATGAAATAGTTGATGACGTTGATCATCTTCTAAAAGGTGAATGACATCTAATGCTTTTTCATGATCATTCTCATTGATATGAGTTTCTATAAGTGCCTTTTTCATTGTCAGTGCAATAGGATGTGGTACATGACTTTGAATTTGATCATTAACCCATTGAGAAGTAACTTGTCCTAAGTATTTTAAATATTGATACTCTTGTTCAAAAATAACATAGTGCTTTAGTAATGGTAATCGTGTTTTTCTCGATTGAATCATTTTATATGCTTTTTCAAATTGTTCAGTTTCGAGTGCACAATCAATATAGATATCCATCACATGATCCATGGTTTCATTAAAATCTACTGTTAAAAACCGTTCAAAGAATTGCTCTGTTTCTTCCATCAAAACTAAAAAAGATTTAAGTGCATATAATACCTTTACATAATGCGAAAAAGCCGCAAGATGATCATGATAATCAAGCGGCTGATTCAAGTATGTTTTTATTAAAGATAAGCTTTGAGCATCTTTTGGTAACTGTAAAATCTCTTTAAGTTTCATGTATTTATACTAAATATGATTTAAAGCTTTCTGCAAGTTGTAAATATTTTAAAGCAAGTGCTTTAAAATCAACATTTATTTTTTCACCAAGTCCAATTGTATGTTTATATAATGCTACTTGATGCCATTGAAGTGTTTGAAACATACGATAAAATCTAACATGATTTTGTTCTTCTAAAGTAGCTTTTCTGCCAAGATATGCATCCAATAAAACTAATGCATCATTAAAATCAACATTTCCAAATGATGCAATATCATAGTAAAATTCATTTAATGCAGCGTATTCCCAATCTAGTAAATACAATCGATCTTCACCAATCACAATATTTGAACGTTGTGCATCATTGTGACAAAAAACTTTTGCATTATTTTCGTAAGATGATTTATATTTATTTATCCAAAATGTTTTTAACTCTTGATATAAAGGTGTTCGTTGATTTGTGTAACTTTCATATAAAGATAAACGATTTACTAAACCGTAATCAACGACATCTTTAACATCAGATTGATGTAGTTTCTTTAAAGTTTTAACAAGTGCATCTAAATAATCATTGTAATCTAGCTGTGTTAATGGTGTCCCTGGTACAAATTTAGATATTTTCTCTCCTGATTCAACATCAAAGACAACGACTTCAGAATTAATATTTAAAGGTATCGCTTTGTTGATCATGTTAAATTCTGTTTTTCTATCGACAAACAAATTACCACCTTCACCGATTTTTCGATATGTGTAGTCTTCATTGTTTACTTTAACATGATATGTATAATGACTTACGCCACCTTTTAATCTCTCTACAATGTTAACATCATTTTCATTAACATTTAGTCCAATCGCAACGCGTTGTACGACTTCTTTTTCTATCGCTAAACTCATCTTTTTTTCTCCTTTAAAAATGCAAGTAATTTTTTGATTGCTATCCCTCGATGTGATTGTTCAAGTTTATCTGAAGGTGCCATTTCAGCAAACGTTTTGTCACTTCCATGAGGAATGAAAATAGGATCATATCCAAAACCATTATTACCTCGAGGCAATATCGAAATCTTTCCTTGAACACGGTGATAAAAATCATAGATTCCGGTGTCATCTATATATGTAATATGTGTGATCATCCATGCTTCACGGATGGTATGATGTTTTAATTTATTTAAAATCAATTGTCTTCTTTCGGTATCATTGTTACCGATTCTTGCAGAATATATTCCAGGATAGTTATCTAATGCGATAACTTCTAATCCTGAATCATCCGCAATCACAGGCATTTGATATTTATGATAAAAATATGTTGCTTTTAAGTGGGCATTGTCTTTATAACTACTACCATCTTCTATCACTTCATCAACATCATTGATTGATTTAAGAGAATGAAAATGATCAAAATAATTTGAAAGAGCTTGTTCAAATTCTTTTTGTTTACCTACATTTTGTGTTGCAATCAATACGTTTTTTTTCATAAGATATGTTTTATTTTATCATAATCATGAAAACTTCAGTGTAAAGGTAGTAATTTTGTTATAATATGGATGGGAGCGATGAAATGAGCCAATTAAACTTTAAAGAATTATTTCAAAAAAACACTGAAAATGAACCCACTCAATCAATGAATAAAGGACGTTTTATACTATCCATTGGTTATTACTTTTTAGTCATGATCATTTTATCTGCATTCCTATTTTTAGCACTTGATGCACTTGCAGAAACAACATTCCCTGAACTCAAAGAAACTGTAACGTTAAGAGATGATACCAATAGACTTTTTAATGACTATGACAATATTCTCATCGTGTTACCTAATTCAGTTTTAGATCAATACAATGATCTTGAAACTTATCCTTTTGAAAAGACACACTTTGTAGTGGTTTATGAAGGCTTTGATGATTTTATTTATGTAAATGACTTACCTACAATCACTTCAGATATTATATTAACAAATTATGAAAATGAAACGATTCAAATTGCTGCAGCAATCAGTCATTTACCTAATAGTATTGCCTCTATCTCTGTTGTTTATGAATTATCCATAGAAGATCGATTAGAATTTAGTTCATTCGCCAATAGTTTATTAAATTTCCTCGTGTATCTTTTATTATTTCCAGTGATTGTAATATTTTTAAAACCATATATTTTACTTGATATAAAGAGAGCAAATACATATCGATCAAAATGGTTGAGCTTAATCGTTGCTGGCTATTTATATGTTTTAGCTGGAAATATCATTTCTAATGTGCTCATTGAAGTCATGCAACTACTAACGAATACACAGTCTGAAATTGCGATGAATCAAGCCATTATCATGGAATCTTTACAAGGTAATGGTGTCATACTTATGATAATCTCCGCTGTGTTATTAGGTCCGATTGTTGAAGAACTTATTTTTAGAAAAGCTATTTTTGGTTTATTTAAAAATAATACGATCGCAATGATTGTGTCATCCTTTGCATTTGGTATCATCCATGTATTATCTGAGCCTTCTTTCATCGATCTATTGATCAATATTATCCCTTATGTTGTGATGGGATTTGTATTTGGATATTTATATGTCAAACATGAAAGAAATTTATTTGTTGTTACTTTTGTACACATTTTAACAAACCTTATCTCTATCATCTCAATTTTACTTATTTATTAAGGAGTCATTATGTATCATTTTCAACCAGCAATTTGTTATTCAGGATACCGCCAAGGACAAAGTCCAAGACAACATATTTTCCCGTCTGATCAAGAAGTTTTAGAAGATTTAAAACACCTTCAAACTTTCGTGAAGCATATTCGTATGTATGACACTTCATATCATGTAAAACAAGTTTGTCGTTTAATTGAAGCCCATGCAATTGATTTAAAGGTCATGTTAGGTGTTGAACCAAAAGGAGAAATTGATAATCCAAATTGTCATTTTGGTGGTCGTCATTCAAATGAAGCGATTAAGCAACACAAAGTTTACAACTATCAGCAACTTGATGACATGATAGATATTGCAAAAACTTATGATAACGTTGTATTTGCAGTTTCTGTAGGTAATGAAAATACATCTGATTGGCACCCAAATTTAATGCCTGAATCTTCTCTTATTGATCATGTGAACTATGTAAAATCAAAAATTAATAAACCTGTCACATTTTGTGAGGGACAATATTTTTGGTTGCACAACAAAGGGCTAGCACATGTTGTTGATGTGATTAGCATTCATTCATATCCTCAATGGCAATCACTTCATTTAGAAGATGCAATAGAAAAAACTAAACGTGACATATTAGAAACAAAAGAAACATTTCCTCATAAACCAATCATCATTACTGAGTTTGGTTGGGCGACAAAAGCAAATCATCAAATGATTTTAGATGAAGCAAATGAAATCAATCAAGCCATATATTTAAATGCCATCTATGCATATTTAAAAGACATAGATATGTTAGCGTATCTCTTTGAAGCATATGATGAAACTTGGAAAGGTTCAGATAATAAAGATGAACAAGAAAAACATTGGGGTATCTTTAATGAAGACCGAACACCAAAATTGTGGCAAAAAGAAAAGCCCAAATTTGAGCTTTCTCATTTAAATAAAGATTGAAATTGATAGTGCGTGATATAATCATGCGCTTTTTTTTGATATTGATCAAAAGGATCAGGATCTTTTAGTTCAGATAATTTCCTAAACATTGCTTTATCTCTATTTAAAACAGACATAATTTTAGCATATTTTTTAATATGTGCCTCGTATGTTGGCATATATTTAAATTCAATAAAAACATGTTGCATCTCAATAAATTCTTGTGCCTCATCCACCGGAGTTACTTTGAATTTATTCATGATATCCATAAATGCATGCGCATGAAGTAACGTTCGAATGGCGTCGATATTTTGATGTCTCACTGCAATATGTAATGGGGTATCATAATCCCTAGAAAGCCCGTTAATATCAACATCATTTGTAATAAGATATTCGATTAAATCTACACTTGAAGTCATCACTGCATAATGTAATAAATTCAAACGATCATGTGTTTGAATAAAAATGGATTGTTGTTGTTCTTCTACTAAAAATTTCAATGCTAACAATTTACCATTTAAGACAGCTTCATGAATTGGACTTTTTCCCAATAAATCTTGTTGGTGCGTGGCACCATTTTCTATAAGTAATCTTAGCATTTCAACTTGTCCGCTCATCGCAGCAATATGTAATGGTGTTTGGCCTAAATCATTAGTTTGCCGAATATCAATTTGAAGTCCAATTAACCGCCTTAATAAATCGATTCGAGCGCGCCTGATCACTTCAAATAAAATTGTTTCTCCTTGATCATCACGTGCAGATAGTCGTGCACCTCGAGAGACAAAATCAGCCAAAACATCATCTCTATGCGTTTGAACAGCATAAAAAAGAAGTGTTTTACCACTCGCATCTTGCGCATGTATATCACGATATCTAGATTTAATGGTATCTAGAGAACATGTATTTAAATCATTAATTAGTAAGATTGGTTCAAGCATAATTATATTGTATATGAAAAATAAAAAAAAAGACAAAAAAAACACACAATTTCTTGTGTGCTTTTTACATGATCAATTATTTAACTGCAGCTTTTAATAATTTACCAGCTCTGAAAGCAGGTGTATTTTGTGCAGGTACAGTAATTGGTTGACCTGTACGAGGATTTTTACCTTGACGTGCAACACGATGTCTCACTTCAAAAGTACCAAAACCTGTAACAACAACTTTTTCGCCTTTTTGTAAAGTTTCAGATACAGCATTAGTAAATGCTTTTAAAACTTCTTCAGCAACTTTTTGTGTTACTTTAGCTTCGTTTGCTAAAACTGCAATGAGTTCTGTTTTGTTCATAGAATTTCCTCCCTTTAATTTGTCTATATTATAGCACCATTAAGGCAAGAATGCAACCTTTAGTGCATATTTTATGAATTTTGTTCTAATTTTACCGTATGATCGAGTATTTTTTCAACAATTTCATTGATTTTTCGCTTATTAAAGATAATTTCATAGGAAGTCTCAATAATAGGAAGATTTAATTGATGCGCTAATTTAAATCGATATAATGCTTCAATTGTTAAAAATCCTTCAATTGTTTGTTTTTCATGCTGTTCAATGGATTCACGATCCATACCTTGTCCAATCTTTAATCCTGCTTTAAAATTTCTTGAATGCATGGATAGACCTGTAACGATCAAATCACCTATACCCGTGAGACCTGTGGCAGTGTTTTCGTCTCCTCCAAATGCTTTTATGATGTGTTTCATTTCATGTAAACCTTTTGTGAGTAATGCTGCTCTTGCATTTTCTCCATATTCTAAGGCTGTAAGCATACCAGAGGCAACTGCGATTGCATTTTTCGTTGCACCTGAAACCTCACTTCCAATTAAATCATCTGACATATATAGTCTCATATAACGATTATTAAAGGCATTGGCTATGTCTTGACGCTCAGATACATTTGGACCAGAGCATACGAGTGAAGTAAGATTTCTTTCTATCACTTCTTCAGCATGAGAAGGCCCAGTTAAACTGAAATAATACTCTATTTTTTGGTGTAATTCTTGATTCATATATTGACTCATCGTAAGCAAATCAGGAAGTATGAATCCTTTTGAGACATTAATAAATACTTTTTTATCTTTTAAGATATGTTTCATATCATCCACTAAACTTTTAAAAAATTTAGTTGGTACTGCTAACACGATATAGTGTGAAAATGATAATGCATCCTCTAAATGTGCTGTCACTTTAATACCATACGGTAATGTCACTTTAAAAAATGGATGTTGATGTTTTTCTAGCAACTCTCTATGATTTGGATTTTTCTCATAAATCATGACATCATGACCATTATCGAGTAATACTTGTGCAAGAGTTGCTCCCCAAGCACCACCACCTATAAAACTAAATGTCATCAGAAACCTTCTTTCTCAAAACAAATTTAATGGGTGTTCCAGTAAAATCAATGGATTCCCTAAATGCATTTTGCAAATATCGTTCATACGAAAAGTGAACATAATCTGGATGATTTACAAACAATTGAAATGTTGGTGGTTTGATACCAGATTGTGTAATGTACGTAAAGTTTGCACGTCCATGATTAAAAATCGCAGGGGGATGTTTTAATGTTGCCTCGTGCATGACTTCGTTGAGCACAGAAGTTTTTATTTCTTTTATATAGTTAAAATATGCTAGATCAATCGCATCAAATAATGGATTAAGTCTTGTTTTTTCTTTTGCAGAAAGAAAGACAATCGGTGCATAACTAAAAAATTGAAATTTGCTACGTATATCTTTTTCCATTTTTGACATGGTCTTATCGTTTTTTTCTACTAAATCCCATTTATTAACAACAATCACAACGGATTTAAAATAATCTTCAATTAACCCACCAACATGTAAATCTTGTTCAATGACACCTTCATCAGCATCTATGACAAGCAATGCAATATCCGATCTTTCTAATGCAGATCGTGCCCGTATAAGTGCATATTTATCAAAACTTTCATAAATTTTACCACGTTTTTTAATGCCCGCGGTATCGATTGCGACATATTCTTTTTGATTTCGTTTAAATTGTGTGTCAATTGCATCTCTTGTAGTTCCACTTATTGGAGAAGCAATCACACGCTCTTGATTTAATATTGCATTCATCAAAGAAGATTTACCCACATTAGGTCTACCCACGATTGAAAAATGAATAGCATCTTCTGAATGGGCTTCTAATGGCAGTTGATGCATTGCAATTATTTTATCTAAAACATCACCGATACCAATCCCATGAATGGTAGAAATACCTATTGGATCACCAAGTCCAAGGGCATAAAATTCATAGATATTAGGCATTTTAGAGAGATCATCAATTTTGTTTACAACGACTAAGACTTCTTTTTGTCTTTTCATTAATATTTTGGCGACCATCTCATCGGCATCTTGAATACCTGAAACACCATCAACAACAAACAGTATGACATCTGCCTCATCCATCGCAATTTCTGCTTGAACTTTGATTTCAGTTAAAAAAGGAGCATCAACGTAGTCGATGCCCCCTGTATCAATGACTTCAAATGATTGATTTAACCATTCTCCTCGACCATACAAACGATCTCGTGTGACACCTGGTTGATCATCTGTAATCGCATGTCTTTGACCGATCAGTCGATTAAATAAACTTGATTTGCCGACGTTAGGACGCCCAACAATTGCAATTTTAAATGCCATAATTATTTTTTCTTTAACTTATCTTCAAATAATTCTCCAAGTTTTGTCCCTGAATCATCTACTTGTTCTTGTTCCATAAATTTTTCAAAATCAGCACGAAGCTCTTTTTCTTTCATACGTCTAATAGAAAGTTCCATTGTCCATGTTTGATGATCTGCATTAAGAACGATCGCTTCTACTTCGTCGCCAACTGCAAATGCTTCATCAATTTTTGATACACGATCCACACTAAGCTCATCTTGTTTAATGATACCATCTGCACCTTGCACATTGACAATCACCATATTACGTTCAATGCTTGTAATAGGTACTTTGATTATATCGCCACGTTTGACAGTAACATCTTTCCAAGGATTATCAATAAGCACACGTCTTGATAAAGCAATTTTTTCTTTTTTAATATCCATGCTTAAAATTCCTACAGGAATGGTATCACCAATTTTTACAAATGCATCATAATTATCATTTGGATTCCATGAGTATTCTGATTGATGTAACAATCCTCTAACATCTCTTGCAAGTTCAACAATAATACCAAATGGTAATTTTTGTACAACTTGACCTTCAACGGTTTCTCCTTTATGATGTTCTTTTGCATAAACTTCATAAGGTGTAGGAATTAATGCTTTCATCGATAAATCTAAACGATTACCCTCTTTTTTTATCACTTTTACTTCAACATCTTGACCAAGTGTTAATACATCAACAAGTTTATCAATACGATAATGACTCACTTGTGAAATGCGTAATAATCCAGCAACATGATTAAATTTTACTGTTGCTGCATAATCTTCTATTTTTTCTACTTGACCTTTTAAAATATCGCCTGTTTTAATTGTTGCAAGTTCTTCTTCTCTTGCTTTAACACGGGCTTCATAAGCATCTTGTCTAGCTTTCTCAAAAATTTGTTTACGAGACGCAATAATTTTTTGAAAGCGTCCTCTCTTAGAAACTTCTAATAATTGAACATCTAGAGATTTCCCGCGTAATTGATCTTTATTTTTTGCAAGATCATAATCTAAATGACTGTAAGGCAAAAATGCCTCAAACATATCAATTGATAATAGTAATCCTTTGTCTTCAACTTTTTTCACTTTTGAATTTAGGACGGTGTTATTTTTAGCTGCTTCTTCTAATTTAACAAATGCCTCATCTTCAAGTATTGGTAAACGAGACAACAATATTTGAGCAGGCACATCTGTAATTTTTTGAATACGTGCTTTTAATTTGTCCCCAACAGAAATTAACCCCACAAAAGAATTTGGGGAAGGTTTTGCATAATTATCTAAATGGATTTTCCCTTCGGTCATAGCATTTATGTCTATGTAGAGTGTATTATCTTCTACTTTAATGACTGTACCTTCGACAATCTGACCAACTCGGGGGATATTAATATTTTGCATATACTTATTTCCTCTTATTAATTTCTGTCATGATGAGTTCAATAACTTCTTTTTTTGTTAAATATGTTGTATCGATAATGATTGCATCGCTAGCCTTTGTTAATGGAGATATTGCTCTTGTAGAATCTTTAAAATCCCTCGTTTGAATATCTTCAATCATTTGTCTCAATGGAATGTCTAAGCCCATTTCATGTATGCGTCTTTTGGCTCGTTCTTCTATTTGTGCTGTTAAAAATATTTTCACTTGTGCATGAGGTAATACAACTGAACCAATGTCTCTACCATCCATAACAACATCGTAATCTTTCGCGATGTCTTGTTGAACTTTCACAAGTGTTTCACGCACATACTTAATACTCGAGACTAAACTCACATGTTGACTAATCGTTTTATCTCTAATGACTTCTGTCAAATTTTCATCATTTACATAGATAGATTCTTTTTTGTAAACGAATTTGGAGGATTCTAAAAACTGATACGAATTCACATCATCTAGTGGTGTTTGATTTCTTAGTGCGATTGCGGTTACTGCACGGTACATTGCACCAGTATCAATATGAATGCAATTAAGTTTTACTGCAAGTTCTTTACTAATCGAACTTTTACCTGAACCGGCTGGGCCATCGATTGCGATATGAAATGGCTGCATAGTTCCTCCAATATCTATATTATTATAACATAATCTTTATCGCTTACTCAATACGTTAGCGATGTTTGAACTGATATCCAAATAATTTTTTTACTTCATGTACTTTTAAATAACGATAAAATCCGCGTTTAACTCCCTCTAAATCCAGAAAGGCATATTTTACACGCGTAAGTTTTACTACTGGAAAGCCTACTGATGCAAACATCTCTTTAACTTGATGATATTTTCCATCAATTAAAACAATTTCTACATAGCTTGTTTTCATTGGGATTCTTCTTTCCAAGACACGTACATCAACACCTTTAACAATATGTTTACCACCAATAGAAACACCAGTTTTTAATTTTTTCACTGCATCTCTTGTAATGATACCTTGACATATCGTTCGATAAACTTTATCGATTTGGTGCTTTGGATGGGTCATTTTTTGCATAAACGCACCATCATTTGTCATAAGCAATATACCTGCAGTATCATAATCAAGTCTTCCAACAGGATATAATCTTGACTCTTGATCTTCTTTACTTAGTAAATCAAAAACGGTTTTACGTCCTTTATCATCAGAAACAGAGGAGATAACGCCTCTTGGTTTATTCATTAAAACATATGTAAATGCTTGCTTAATAATCTTCTTACCATCAACTTCAATATGATCTGATAAAGAAACTTTTGTTCCTAATTCAGTAACAATATTACCATTGACTTTTACTCTACCCTCTAAAATAAGTGTCTCACACTTTCTTCTAGATGCAACTTGATGATTCGCAAGTACTTTTTGTAGTCTTTCTAACATACTCTTATGATACCATAAAAAAAGGCTTTAAAGCCTTATTTTTCCCGTGAAACATAGGTTCCATCATAGGTAGATACGATCACGCGCTCACCTTGAGCAATAAACATTGGAACTTTGATAACAAGACCAGTTTGTAAAGTCGCATCTTTCATTGCATTCGTCTTTGTATCACCTTTTACAGCGTCCATTGTTTCAACAATTTCTAATGTAACTTTATCAGGAAGTGAGACACCTAACATTTCTTTTCCGTCATAAAACATGATTTCTACAGTCATACCTTCATAAATGAATTGAATTTCATGTTCAATTTGTTTTTTTGTAAGTTCAATTTGCTCATAATTTTCTGCATTCATGAATGTATATGTATCACCATTTTGATATAAATACTGCATTGGTAATTTATCAATTTGTGCACGATCGACTTTAACTCCGGCATTAAAAGTGTGATCAATCACAGCACCAGAACGTAAATTTCTAAGTTTTGTTCTAACAAATGCAGCACCTTTTCCAGGTTTGACATGCATAAATTCTAAGATTTGATAAATATTGTTGTCATGTAAAATTGTTAATCCTGTTTTAAAATCACTTGTTGATATCATGATATTCTCCTTAATCGTTTATCCTTAAGTATTATAACAAATTTATCCAAGTTTTGTCTTACAATATTCAACTGCTTTGATGTAACTTTGAATATTTTCACCATAAAATGTTTGGCTTGATACTTGATCTAGAATATTGACACGTCGAAATGATTCACGTTCATAAATATTAGAGAGATGTACATCAACAATAACAGATGATTTCATTTCCAATGCATCTCTAATGGCATATGCGTAATGTGTCCACGCTCCAAGATTTAGGATAAAAGCATCTGCATCATTAGTTTGTTGGATTATTTCGATCATTTCGCCTTCGTGATTTGTTTGATAAAAAGTAAAATCTACATCTTGAAATGATGTCACAAGTGTATTAAAAATTGTTTCTTGAGTAATGCCTCCATAAATGGATGCATCTCTTTTTTCTAACATATTCAAATTAGGTCCGTGTAAAACATAAATTGTCATATCATGAATGCTCCTTAATCATAGTTTTTAGTGATTCAATTAATGATTCTATTGTATGATCATTTTTTATCGTAATAGATGCAAAGGATTGATACAATGGATATCGTTCTTGATAGAGTTTTTCTAATGATTGAGTTTTTAATAATGGTCTTTTATCACGCTTACTCAACCTCATATTTAAATGCTTCAGCTGAGTATCAATAAAGATTACATAACCATCATGCATGATATCTTTGTGTGTATCATTTAATACAATACCACCACCACAAGCTATGATTCCTTGAAAAGATTTAAATCGTTGTAGATGTTCGGTTTCTAATGATCTAAAATAAGTCTCTCCATGGAAGTCAAATATTTGATTGATTGTCTTTTGGCAAGTTTTTTCAATTTCATGATCTAAATCCAAATATGGGAGTTGTAATTCTTTTGAAAGTATGCGAGCAATTGTTGATTTTCCGGATAATGGCATACCTATGATATAGATTGGGAAATTTATTTTTTCCATGCATCGATCTCCTTTATAGATTTCTCTAATATATCTTTAGATAGACCATCAATAATGATGGGATGCATTTGGTTCATAAACCAAGTTTTTTGTCTCTTCGCGAATGCCATGCTTTTTTTTACGATTTGTGTTTTCGCTTCTTCTAAAGTCATTTTTTGATTTAAATATGCTTGAATTTCTCTGTAACCTATAACATCTTTGACAGATCCATGCTTTGAAAGATGTTGTACTTCTTCAATAAACCCTTGATCTATTTGTTCTTCTAGACGTTGAATGATTCTCTTTTTTAAAATATCTCTAGGAATATCTAAATATAATGTCAGTATATCAAATAAAGGTTTATCTTTATGTATATTCTCTGAAGGTTTATGACCAAACATCACTTTTTGATACATGCGTTTTACGCGCTTCAAATTTTTATGATCAAATGATGCATTTGGATCTGCTTCATATATCGTTTTTATCATCATCTCTTCAGAAGGAAAATCAATGATTTCATTGTTACTTTCTTCATAAAAATGATAGTCATAAAGCGCTGCTTTGATGTAAAGACCTGTACCACCAACAATCATCGAAGTAGACTGTTGATGAATAAGTTGTCTCACGTCTTTTTGAAATTTAGATACATCATACGTTTCATTGGCATCTTTAATATTGATTAAGTGATGCGTGATACCTTGCATATCATCATCTTTTATCTTTGCAGAACCGATATTATAACCTTTAAATATTTGAACTGAATCACCGTTAATCACATCTAATTGATAATGTTTCGCAAGCTTGATACTTAAGGATGTTTTTCCTGAAGCAGTTGGACCACATATTACAATAACTTGTTTCATCAAACAATCCTTTTGAACATTTTTTCAATGTCTTGATATGTTACTTGGATAATAGTAGGTCTTCCGTGTGGACAATGATAAGGCTCATCACATACATTAAGAGATTCCAATAATTGTTCAAATTCATTTTGATTTATCCGTTGATTTGCTTTAATGGAGCTTTTACAACTCATGTCTTTTGATAAGTGATCTTTGAATTGTGCCATCGACAAAGAATGTTGTTGTAGAATTATTTCAATGGCATGATTGAGATCCTTTTCTTTAATAAGTTGAGGATGTGAAAGAATGCCTTCCTTTGACACTTCAAATTGAAAGCTATTTAATAACTCTTGATGTTTGATGGCGTCCTCAATGAATGCATCATCTATTGTCCAAGGATATGCAACCATTCTTTGAAGTTGTATGACATTTTTTATATCAAATTTTTGTTGATAATATTCATATTTTACTCGTTCTTGAGCAGCATGTGCATCCACTAAAAATAATCCTTCATGATTTTGGAATAGACCATATGTCCCTCCAAGCATTCCGATGTAATACATTTTAGGAATTTTAGATTGTATTACTTCATTGCTTTCAAAAGAATCGTTCGTTTCCTCAAATACAAGTGACTGAATATCATATTGATCATCTATTACTTGCATCGGTCTCACTAGAGGTCTAACTGATGAATTTAAATGATTGGCAATCGTTTCTCTAATATGATAAGTAAGCACTGACTCGTTCGTTAATTTTACATGTAACTTTTGAGGGTGAATATTGATATCGATGCGTTGAGGATCAATGGTGATATAACATAAAACAAATGGATAACGTTTTGTCATTAATCTTCCATCGTATCCAGAGATTATATTTTCTTGAATCCCAAAATGTTTAACATATCGTTGGTTTACAAATGTATGTAAATATGATTTTGTAGACACGTTAATGTCTGGCGATCCTAAATACAAATCAATTTTAGTATGTGCAATGGAGGTTTTTACTTTTTGAGTAGCAGAAGCATATTGCTTACCAAATAATTCCTCTATCACAACAAACGTATCATCAGAGCCAGAGGTTTGTTTGTATAATTTGTCATTTTCAACTAATTTAAATGATAAATTAGGATGTGATAAGGCCATTTCCACAAACAATTGTCTAATATATTTTTGTTGTTGAAATGATGATTTCATAAATTTAAAACGTGCAGGTGTATTAAAAAAAAGATGTGTGATTTCAATGATTGTGCCTTGATTCATAGGATAATCAATTATTTTTTTTATTTCACCTGACTCAACTTCCATCATTTTACCTGATGCGTCTTTCGTCTTCGAAAAAATTTTTAACTTAGAAACAGAAGCAATTGCAGCAAGAGCCTCTCCTCTAAATCCTAACGTTCTAATCGATTGAAGATCACTCAAATTCATTATTTTTGATGTTGCATGTCTTTGAATGGATAACTTTAAATCTTCTTCTGACATACCAATACCGTCATCTTCAACTTTAATCAATGATAATCCTTCATCTTTTACATCAATCACGATGTGTTTTGCTTGTGCATCGATGGCATTTTCTATAAGTTCTTTGATAACATGTTGAGGTTGTTCAACAACCTCACCTGCTGCAATCATATTTGCAAGTTGATCTGACATCAGTTTAATATTCGCCATCATCATCCTCCAATTTAGATTGTATTTCAGCTAGTTTTTTTAAAGCTTCTAATGGTGTTAACACATCAATGTCAATCGCTTTGATTTCGTTTATAAGTGATGATTTAGAAGTATTATCTTTCAGTTCTTGGTATGTAAATAAATCCCTATTTTCCTTTTGTTGAATTGCCTCATAAGATTTTAAAATGATTTTACTTCTTGCAATAATTTTTTCTGGAATATTTGCGAGTGATGCAACAGCAACACCATATGATTTATCACTTTTTCCTGGTTTAACTGTATGCAAAAATATCATAAGATTTGACTGTTTTTTCGCAGTCACATGATAATTTTCTAAGCCATTTAAATGATGTTCTAGTTGTGTCAATTCATGATAATGTGTTGAAAATAACGTATGGCAAGCAATGTCATCATGAATATATTCTAAAATACCTTGAGCAAGAGCCATCCCATCATAGGTTGAAGTTCCTCTTCCGATTTCATCAAACAATAGTAAACTATCTTTGGTTGCAACCTGAAGCGCATGATTTGTTTCAACCATTTCTGTCATAAATGTTGACATTCCTTTTGAAATATCATCACTTGCACCTAATCGTGTGAATATCGCATCATAAATTGGTAAATTTGCCTCTTGAACAGGTACATATAAACCGCATTGTGCCATATATGCAATGATGGCAACCATACGCATGTAGGTAGATTTCCCACTCATATTAGGACCTGTTATGAGCATCATATAGTGTGTATCATTTAAATGTATATCATTACGAATATATCTTGTATGTTTTTCTACGATTGGATGTCTTGCGTTTTTCAAAACAATTTGATGATTTTGATTAAATATAGGTTTGCTATAATCATTTTTTCTGAAATATGTAGCAAGTCCAAAAATTACATCAAAATATGCGATCACTTTTGATGCCTCTAATAAAGGAATGTAATGTGTTTGAATGTGACTGACGATTTGATGATATAGATTTTGTTCTAATGTAAGTTTTTGAGTTTCTGCTTCCAAGAATCGCGTTTCAATGGCTTTTAATTCATTTGTTGTATATCTCTCAACATTCTTTAGTGTTTGTTTACGTTGAAAAAAATCAAATGACTCTAATTGATTGACATAGATTTTACTTATTTCAATATAATATCCTGTAAGTCTTTGATAACCAATTTTAATATTTTTTATGGAAGTAATTGTTTTAAGATTTACTAGATAGGCATCTAAAATAGCTTGTTGAGATTCTAATGATTCCAAATATGAATCTAAGGTTTCATCAAATCCTCGTTTAACGAAGCCACCATCTAATATATTAGTTGGTGGATCACTAATGATGGCTTTATCTAAGTAAGTTATCAGTGCATCATCCATTTTTAATGGCTCCACTCTGTTTTCAAATAATTGATTGGATGTCATTAATTCATAGATATGATGAATTTCTATAAGGGAATTTTTTAATTGTATGATATCTTTTGGATTCGCACGATCATACATGAATCTTTGCAGTAATCGGTACACGTCATACACAGATGAAAATGCATCATGAATAGATAGCAGTCTAGGTTGATTCATCAAGGTTTCTATGTCATTTAATCGTGATTGTATGATCTCAATATTTTTACTTGGTGTTCTTAATATCTCATTAAGCAAGCGGCTACCCATAGATGTTTGTGTTTGATTTAAATAGTAAATAAGCGATTGTTTCTTCTCGGGGTGGAAAATATCCAAATGCTCAATCACATGAGATTCAACATGCATGTTTTCTTGCATTTTTTTAATCTCAAATGGTAATACATGTTCAACGGGATGTTGTTGAGTATTTTGTACATAATATAAAATCAGCTGAATACTTTCTTTTAGATGGCCATCAACATGTTGACTTGCCTGTATGTGATAGGTCTTTGGTAATTTCAAGACCTTTTTTCTTGCATGTTGAATCTCAGTAATATCAATATTCATGATAATTTCTTTAACATCAAATGATGACATTAAATTTAATGCTTCTTTTATAGAATGACAGTCATAAGTTTGACCTTGACCTGTAGACATATCAAAAAAACTTAATCCAACAAATGTCTCGGTGACAGATAGACCAGCGATATAATTATTGATTGACGGCTCAAGTAATTCACCTTCTAACACCGTACCAGGTGTAATGAGTCGTGTCACTTTTCTTTCTACTAAGCCTTTTCCGGGTTCTGTCACTTGTTCAGCGATGGCAACACTAAAACCTTCTTTAATCAGTTTTTGAATATATAAAACAGATGCATGAAATGGAATCCCACACATAGGAATGTTGGATTCTTTATGTCTTGATGTTAGCGTAATATCTAAAACTTGTGATGCAATTTTAGCGTCATCAAAAAACATTTCATAAAAATCACCAAGTCTAAAAAAGACTATCGCATCTGCGTAGTCTTCTTTAATATCGAGATATTGTTGTATCATTGGCGTTATTTTTACTTGTTCAGACATGATACAAACCGTTTTCCTTTATGTTATATTCCGATCCATTCAAACACATCAAAAATATGTTCTATGAGTCCTTTACCTAATATTTCAAATCCGTTAATTTGATCATTAATCATATTAAGTGTTTCATTATTAATAAAGTAGCTTGCTGCTGCATATCCAACAAATATAAAACCTAATACAAGTGCGAAACTAAGAACAAAAATAAATGTACGTAATAAAATCAGTGCTAGTAATTTTAAGATTAGTAACTCACCTATTAAACCTTTATTTTTCTTTTCTGAAGTGTTACCAAGATCATCTAATAATACACGGAATGTTCTTCTTTTTTTGTGATATTTTTTATCAGGTAATATCATTAAGCGTTGTTGTTTACTAATAGCGTATAATTTTAAAAATTTCGCAGTGCTTCTATCTAATACAAGAGGTGTACCGCCATATTGCTTAATATCTTCAAGAGTTTGCTCTTGGTGAATCTCTTTTGTTTTTATAGGTGATTCTTTTGGTGTTTCTTTTGATTGTTTTGTTTTTTTAGCAGTTGCATCTTTTTTAGTTTGTATTGGGATAATTGGTGATTTTGCTTCGTCTTTAGGTGTATCTGGCATCGTTTCAAATTCAAAAGGATCATCAATTTCTAATTCATAATCTCCAGGTTGTGGTGATGTATAAATAGATTTAGTTTGGTGTGAAAATTCTAAAATATATTCTATGATTTCATCTTTTTTCAATTCAGTAGAAACTTTAATGCCATGATCTGTTGCATAGCGTTGAATCATCACAACTGATTTCTTTTTGAGTTCGTTTTTTAAGTCTTCTGTTAGTTCTCCACGTGCAGTTAACTCTAAGTAAACAACTTCTAGTAATTGTTCTTTTTTTAATCTTCTAGGCACTACAATACCATACTTTTCTCCAAAAGCTTTTACTTCTTGTAATGTGGATCCCTTGAATAATACAGGTCTAAGTTGTGATAATGATAATCCATCAATTTCTTTGTCTTTATCGATGAACATGTCGTTGAGTACATCATTAAAACTTTTTACATTTTTGAAATCGTATCCATTAGCTTGAGATTTCTTAGCATCAAGCATTTTTTGAATAACTGATTCTTTTTTAGAATCAACTAGAAATTCAAAAATAGCAACTAATAGGTGCTCCACATACGATTGGATAAGTTTTGGATTTTCATAAAATGAAAGCAAATTGACATACTGATACTCTGAATACTGATAAAACCATTTCAAACGGTAATTGAGTTCATCAGCAAGTGAAAAACGATCTTTTCTAGTTTGTTTCACATGTGTTTCTAATAATGTTCTAATAACATCCATTCGAATTGATTTAGGTAATTTTATGTTAGCCTCACTAAAAACAGAGACGTATAACTCTGGACTTAAGATGAGCAACTCATGAATAAGTGACTCCACAGTGAGTGATTGATTATTTACTGAAACTTGAGATTGTAACTGTAATTTTGCCATCAAATTACCTCCTAATGAACTTAATTTCATAATACATGAAAAAGGCTTGATTATCAATATTTTTTTAACTTGAACACATATTTTTTACATCTTTTATTCAATTATTTAGATGCATCCATTGGTAATCTTGTTTTAAATGTACTTCACTGAACAATTTCACCCATCATATACCATGTTTTTACTTCTTTAATTTTCACTTTTACAATTTTTCCGATATATGTTTCAGGTGCTTTAAAATTCACAAGTTTTTGATGTGGTGTATAACCTGCAAGTATTTCTGGATTGTTTTTAGAAGGACCATCTACAAGTACTTCTACCACTTCATCTTGAAATCTTTGGTTCCCCTCTAAATAGCCTTGATTAACAAGTTCATTTAGTTTATAAAGACGTTCTTTTTTCACTTGTGGATCTAAATCATCTTTAAATTTTGCGGCAGGGGTTCCCTCTCTAGGAGAATATATAAAAGTAAAAGCACCTTCGAATTTTGCTTTTTCTACTAAATCTAAAGTGTCTAAGAAGTCTTCATCCGTTTCGCCTGGAAATCCAACAATAATATCTGTAGTTACTGAGATTCCAGGAACAATTTCTCTTAATTGTTTCAATTTATCTAAATATGTTTCTTTCGTGTAATGACGATTCATTTTCTTGAGTACTGAAGATGAACCTGATTGAACAGGTAAGTGGAAAAAAGGCATAATGGAATCGCAGTCTCTAATGGCTTCCATTGTTTTCAAATCTAAATCATGTGGATGACTCGTTGTAAAACGAATGCGCGGGATACCAACAGTGTCAAGATCTCTAAGTAAATCTCCAAAAGTATAATCATTGGTTTTAAAATCTTTTCCATAGGCATTAACGTTTTGTCCTAATAGAGTCACTTCTAAATATCCAAGTGATTTTAATTCTGTTAATTCTTCGATAATATCTTCTCTCAATCGAGAACGTTCTTTACCCCTAGTGTATGGAACAATACAATATGTACAAAATTCATCACAACCAAACATAATGTTCACCCATGCTTTTTTTGTATGGTTTCTATTTTTAGGTAAGTTTTCTACAATATTACCTTCTTGAGAAAACACCTCAATGACACGTTCCTTTGAAAACATAGCAGTTTGAATATACTGTGGCAATTGATCAATATTATGTGTCCCAAAAACTAAATCAACATGTTGAAATTTTTTAAGAATTCGATTGACGACATTTTCTTCTTGAGCCATACATCCTGATACACCAAGAATGAGATCTGGATTATCACGTTTAAGTGCTTTGAGTCTTCCTAACTCACCCCATACGCGATTTTCTGCATTTTCTCGTATTGCACATGTGTTAATAATAATGACAGACGCTTCTTTTTCTTGATTTGTTTTTTCAAAACCCATCAATGATAAAATTCCTGCCATCGTTTCACCATCTGCTTCATTCGCTTGGCATCCATACGTGTCAATTAAGTATTTTTTTCCATGACCGATAGTTTTTAATTGTTCATCTAGATGAAATTGATCATGAGGAACATCTTTTCTAGAACGTTTTCTTGCTTCGTTTAAATTTGGTTTAAAGTATTTTGAAACATCTATATCCATAAATTATCCTTTATTTTATTATAGCAAAATCATTCTTATTTTTTTTCACCTTGCTCCAAATGTATGAGCTCATGTGTTTTTTGTATCGTATCAATAAACCAAGCATTCAATTGAAAAGGTCCTTCATCGACTGCATTTGGTGTTGAATATCCATTGATGAAACGATCGATAACAATTTCTTTTTTGACACCGATGACACCATTTAATGGGCCTGTCATACCTACGTCTGTTAAATAATATGTGCCATTTGGTAATACTCTATTATCATTCGTTTGTACATGCGTATGTGTCCCAAAAATGATATCAATTTTACCATCTAAAAAGTGACCAAGAGCAACTTTTTCACTCGTTGCCTCAGCATGAATATCTAAAATGGCGATATCATGTTCTACAGTTTTGATCGTTTCCATAACTGTTAAAAAAGGACTTTGTACATGTTGATTCATAAATGCTTGACCGAGTGCATTCATGATCAATATCTTTTGTTGATTAAAATGAATGACATGATACCCCCTACCAGGAGCTTGTAGATAATTGAGAGGTCTCACAATATTGGCTTCATCGATAAATGATTCTAATTCTTTATTTGCAAATACGTGATTACCCATCGTTAAAACATGAATGCCATAAGACATGAATTGTTTATAAATACTTTTTGTAATACCTCTACCATTGGATGCATTTTCTGCATTTACAATAATAAGATGTGGTTGATATTTGGATTTTAATTCAGGCAAATACTGCTCAATTGCTGTAATTCCTGATTTTCCATATACATCACCAATAATAAGAAATTTCATCTAATCTCCTTATGATAAAAGAGGCAAATGCCTCTTTTATTTTGCAACATCTGATGCTCTTGTTTCTCTAATAACTGTCACTTTTATTGTACCAGGATACGTCATGTTATCTTCAATTTGATCTTTAATTGTACGTGCAACTTTAATAATTGCTAAATCATCAATTTTTTCTGGTTCAACAATGACGCGTACTTCACGACCTGCTTGAATTGCATATGATTTTTTAACACCTTCAACACCATTGGATATGGTCTCGAGTTGCTCAAGTCGTTTCATATAGTTTTCCATGGATTCACTTCTAGCACCAGGTCTTGCAGCAGATAATGCATCTGCAGCTGCAACTAATACAGCAATGACACTTTCTGGTTCTTTATCTCCATGATGTGAAGCAATGCCATCAATGACGACAGCAGGTTCTTTGTATTTACTGACTAAATTTACACCGATTTCAACATGGCCACCTTCAATTTCATGATCAACGGCTTTACCGATATCATGTAATAAACCAGCACGTCTTGCTAAAATCTCATCTTCATGTAATTCAGCTGCAAGTTTACCTGCTAAGAAAGCAACCTCTATAGAATGTTTTAAAACGTTTTGACCATAACTCGTTCTGAATGATAACCGTCCAATAAGTTTGACAAGATCTGGATGAATACGACCAATTCCAGTTTGGAAAATAGCCTCCTCACCAGCTTCACGTATAAACATATCCACTTCTTGACGTGCTTTTTCAACAACTTCTTCAATACGTCCTGGATGAATACGTCCATCAGATACAAGTGATGTGAGTGCACGTTTTGCAATTTCTCTTCTAACAGGATCAAACCCACTTAATACAACAGCATTTGGTGTGTCATCAATAATTAAATCTACACCTGTTAATGCTTCAAGTGTACGAATATTACGTCCTTCTCTACCAATAATGCGACCTTTCATGTCATCATTTGGTATATCTACTACAGTGACAGTTCGTTCTGTTGTAGTTTCGCTGGCATATTTTTGCATGGCATTAGCCATTAATAGTTTCGCTCTATTTTGAACTTCAATTTTAGCTTTATCTTCTTCTTCACGAATGTAATTTGAAATTTCATCAGACATACTATCTTCTACACGTTTCATTATAATTTCACGTGCTTGCTCTATCGATAAATTTGAAATTTCTTGAAGTTTAGAATCTTGTTCTTTGAGCGCAATTTCCATTTTGCTATTTAATTGTTCAAGTTGCTCTTTACGTTCTTCAATCTTTTGTTCTTTATTTGATATTGATTCTTCACGTTTATCTAAATAGATAGAACGATTATTAAGCGCATCTTCTCTTTGTGAGACTTTATTTTCAAGCTGAATCACAACTTGACGACGCTCTTTCATATCATTATCAAATTCTTTACGTAACGAAAAAATTTCTTGTTTTGCCTCTAAAATACTTTCTTTTTTGTGTTTAGAAGCTTCTTTTTTACCATCTTCAACAATTTGTTCAGCTAATTTTTTTGATGCTTGAATACTTTTTTCATGATGCCAAACACGAATGAAATATCCAAGAATTAAGCTTAAAATTAACGTTAGCAAAATGGAGACTATAAATACGATTGTATCAATCATAATTTCCTCCATTTATAAAAATTTAAATTAAAATATATTTTTATTATACATGTTTATCTCAATGTTTTCAATCTTTGTTTGATATATTTTAAAGATTCTACATTATCATGTATAATATACTAGAAATCAAATGAATTGGAGTTAAAAAATGCCAAAAAATACGACTCAATTAAACACTAAAAAAAGCTTTCTAAATTGGCTTCATACCTATAGAACAAAACTTGCATTATCCATGTTTGTAATCTTAATTCCTATCATGTTAATTGTCATTGGATATGTAAGTCCTTATATTCAATCCACACGTGTATCTTTTGATTCTGAACTCACAGATGAAAGTACCTATGTTAGAAACTTCATCGCTCTTGATGAACTCGAAGATATCACATTGTATGTTGACTGGTTGACACTCACAAAACCAACAGAAAACGTTGATGGAAATTTGGAAGGTGGAAGTTTAAGTTTCAGAATCACTTATGATGTTAAAAACAATAAAGATATTAATGATGTCACTGTAACTGCAGTGCTACAACCTTTATACACAAATATTAGAAATATCACATCACCTAGAGTCATATTTCCGTATGGTACAACAAGCAGTCAAAGTATTTTTACAGTCGTGCACAATGTTTCTTATCCTTTAAATCCAATGTTATTTGTCAATATCAATGATCCTATACTATATTTAAAAATTACATATAACGAAGTATTGATTGATCAAGTGAATCCTGTTCAAGTTACTGAATATATACGTGTACCTCTTTCTGATCTCAATCCTGATAAAGTGAATTAAAAAAAGACCAATGTTAATGAACAACATTGGTCTTTTTTTATTCATATGAAATTTGATAGTGTTCTAAAATCTTTTTCTCTAATAACTGATAAATATCTAAGTGATCTTCTAGATATTTTTTCGCATTATCTCTACCTTGTCCAATTTTTTCATTGTTGTATGCATACCAAGCACCAGACTTTTGAACAAATTCTAAATCTGTTGCTAAATCAAGAACTTCTCCATATTTTGAGATACCCTCACCAAAAATAATATCAACTAATGCTTCTTTAAATGGAGGTGCTACTTTGTTTTTTACTACTTTAATTTTAGCTTTATTACCAATAAAATCTGTACCATTTTTTAATGCTTCAGAACGTCTTATTTCTAATCTAACACTTGAATAAAATTTTAATGCACGACCACCCGGTGTTGTTTCGGGATTTCCAAACATAATGCCAACTTTTTCACGTATTTGATTAATAAATATTGCAGTTGTATGAGTTTTAGAAATGATGCCTGAAAGTTTTCTCATAGCTTGACTCATTAATCTCGCTTGTAGACCAACATGAGAGTCACCCATATCTCCATTGATTTCTGCTTCTGGCACTAACGCTGCAACAGAGTCTACTACAATCATATCAATTGATCCACTTCGTACTAAAGCTTCTGCAATTTCTAATGCTTGTTCACCAGTATCTGGTTGTGATAACAAAAGATTATCGATATCTACCCCTAATCTTTTCGCATATTGTGCATCTAAAGCATGTTCTGCATCAATAAAAGCAACTTGACCACCTAATTTTTGAGAGGATGCAATTGCATGTAATGCGAGCGTTGTTTTACCAGATGATTCCGGTCCATAAATTTCAATAATACGTCCTTTTGGATAACCACCGACACCCAATGCAATATCTAAATTCAATGACCCTGAAGGTGATGCTTCTACCTTACGATCCGGTTCATCTCCCAATCGCATAATAGCGCCTTTTCCATATTGTTTTTCAATACTTTTTAATGCTTGATCCAATGCTTGATTACGTTTATCTTTATCCATTGATGAACTCCTTATATAATATTACTAAATTTTATTAATCTTACTTAAAACTATTTTTAAACAATGATTTATGCTGATTTAAATACTCTATACCTGATAAAATTGTTAAAGAAACAAATATAAATATGAGTATTTGTGATACGATAAGTGAAAATTGTTGAAGATTTAATAAAAAGAACATGATCGCAAACATAGTCCAAGCAGTTTTATGCTTACCTAATTTTCCGGCTGCGATCACTTCTTTTGACTCAACTGCAACAAGTCTAAGCCCACTTACAATAAATTCTCTTAGAAAGATGATTACAATAACCCAAAATGGCATATCTCCTAAGTACATTAAATACGTTAACGCGGTTAGAACTAAAGCTTTATCTGCGATTGGATCTAAAAACTTACCGAAAACGGTAATTGTATTTGTTTTTCGTGCAATGTATCCATCTAAATAATCTGTAAATGCAGAAACAAAAAATAAAATCGATATAATAAATTGTTCTGTTGATAATCCTAAAAATCCGATTTGTTGATCAAAAGCATTCACATATACAACTATGACCATAATTGGTATGATAATAAAACGTGATATTGTGAGTTTATTTGCTAAGTTCATTTTTATACCTCATAACAATCATATTTTATCATAAAATTGTTTTATTTGTTGCATTTTCGGACTTGATTTGATAGAATAATATCGCGTAAATTGGAGGTGAAACAATGGCAAACATTAAACAACAAATTAAACGTAATAAAACGAACGAAAAGAGACGTTTATTCAATGCATCTTATAAATCATCAGTTCGTACTGCAATTAAAGCCGTTGAGCGTGCGGTAGAGAGTAAAGATGCCGACGCTGCTAAGACTACCTTAGCTTTCGCTAGCAAAAAACTCGATAAAGGACAAGCAAAGGGTATTTTTCACAAAAACTTTGTTGCTCGTAACAAATCTCAACTTGCTACACTCGTCAATGGTTTAAAATAAAAGAATGGATTTCCATTCTTTTTTTTATAGTTTATGTACTATACTTAAATCCTTTAATCCACTTCTCTGAGGCAAATACTTAACATGTGGTAATTTAAGTCCGTAATAGGATCTAAATGGCGGATAACCAATGATGTTTGTATATGTTTTTATCACTTGTTCTTCTTGTTTCATCATGGCTTTAAAAACTTCGAAAGTCGCAATGACATCATCTAAAGCCCGATGCGTATTTGGTGTTTGAACATCATAGAATGATACTGCATCTGATAATTTATGAGAGGTTTTTGAAAGATCCCTAAAAATTGTAAGTATATCTAGGACATCATTCTTTATAACATATTCTTTTTTGATACATTTTTTTATCAATGCATCATAAAAACCTAGATCAAACATAACATTATATCCCGAGAGGACCGCATCTTCAGGAATAAAACTATATAGTTTCTGAGCTGCAATTTCCCTATCTATTCCATTTTCATGTAACATTCCGTCAGTAATATGTGTAATTTCAATGATTTTTTGTGGGAGTGGTTGTTCATAAGATATAAATGTTTGGAATGTTTCATATTTTGATAAATCAGAGGTATGGAACTTTATCGCACCAATTTCTATGATCTCGTCTTCTTTTGGCTTAAATCCTGTTGTTTCAAAATCAATAATGACGATCGTTTGATGATTCATGAATACCTCCCGTTAAAAATAAATATACACCTACAGTTTTATCCATACGTCCAGATTTAATTTTGTAATCTAATACATTGATTTTATCAATGGTGTATTCAATATCTTTTTTTTGAATACTTTTTGCTTCTCTAATAAGATAATATGCTTTACCATTTGATATGTGCATACGTTCGGATATTTGTCTTTGATTTAAACCAGCATGTAAACATCGTTTAACATCTTCTAAATCGTTTAATTTTCTTCCAATCATTGAAAGAATACTCAATGGATCTTCTTGTTTAATAAGTAAATCTTCAAATAACTGAATTGTTTTAACTTTGTCCCCATCAAGATAACTTTTTACGATGTCAAAAATATTATCCTCAATGGGTCTTGAAACTATTTTTACAACATCATCTTTATTTATATATTTCTCTTGATACTTATACGTCTTCAATAGTTTTAAATATTCGTACAAGGACTCTTCTTGGTTTTTCAAGCGTTCAATCAATATTTGTTGTGTCGCAAAATCCATCTTGAATCCATCTTTAAGTAGATCACTTTGAATATAATTTTGTAAATTTACAGAGGATAACGGCGTGATATCTTGAACATCAATATATAATTCAAATACTTTTTTTATCTGTGGATCTCTTGGAATTTCTGACATTTGTAGGACAAGGAATATATCATTATTGTCTCTTTGAATAACCTTTATCCATTGGGTATGATTCTCTTTATCGTCAAAAATAGTATCAGCATTGCTCAAAACAATGATTTTCTCATCATAAAAGAGAGATGGTGTAATCATCTCTTCATAAATATGCGCAAAATTTGTTTCAGAACAATCATATTTAAGCACTTCTGTTGTCTCTTTTAAGAGTGTTTTTAATAATGATTGAATACGCATTTGAATATGTGTATTATTTTGACTTATAAACGCATAATTTTTAGATATCATATGGTCATTATATCAAACTTATGGTGGAAATGTTTCAAAGTGTATGATTCCATTTTTAATCGTCATTTTTATACTTCCATCGACTGAAGTTACATAATAGTCAATACGACTGATGGTCAATATGTCTATTACTTCTTTGTGTGGCATGCCATAGCGATTATTTTTTGATGTACTTATGATGCCATATCTTGGTTGTAAAGACTTTACAAATGACATGGATGTAGATGTTTTTGAACCATGATGCCCAATTTTTAATACATCAATGGTTTCATGAAAATATTGAATCATTTCTTGTTCTCTTTGGATAGATGCATCTCCAGTAAAAAGAATAGATTTTTCATAAAATTCTAATAAAATGATTAATGAGTCATCATTGTCATCATTCATAGAGTTTCTAGGACCAAGTATTGTCATTTTTAATTCCCCACAGACAATTGGATGAGGAAAATTATATATCGTAGATGATGTCACATTTTCTAATGGTTGGTATGGACTTGTAATGATATGTTTTATATCCATATTATTTATTAAACTCTCAACTTCTTTCATATGATCAATATCACTATGTGTCACAAGTAAATAATCAATATGATTTCTACCATGATTATTAAGATAGCTTTGAACTTTTCCAAAAGCATCTATAACTACCACACAATCTTTATCCATATATACTGATGCATCACCTTGACCAACATCTAAAAAAATGAGTGAAGGTTGTTGTGACGCAATCATGATACGACTTAGTAAAGTAAAAGACAACAACAAAAATAACATGAACTTAATCATTGATTTTTTTGAATAGTTTAAACTTCCAAAAATAATGGCTACAAGTGCAATTGATACGATTACACCAGTAAATTGATAATTATAAATAATGAATTCTTTACGACTCAATACATTCAATATATCAATCACATGATAAAAAAGAAATACAATAGATTGACTCGTAATATTTAGTATGAACATGATGATTGTTGGCATAAATATAACATACATGAAAAGAATCATGACCAAAGGAAGTAACAGCATGGCAAAAACATAAATCCTCCCATGAAACAAAAATAAAATCGTTGAAACCAATGTAATGACGTAATATTGATTTATCATGAAAGAAGTTTTTGACGATGAGATAATATATAAATTCATTACAATAAAAAAACTAATGAAAAGTCCAATATCATAAATTTTGTAAGGTACAAATATAAGAATAATGATCCAAAGTATGCCGAGTAAAATATATTTAGGAATAAATACTTTATATTTATTCAATACAAGTCCGATAATTTCAATATATAACAATCGAATCCAAGTAACTTGAAGTGGTTGTATGATAAAAAAGGGGATAATTATTAAGATTTTAATTAATTGTTTCATTTGCATCTTTTGAATACGATATATTGCTATGATTAATTGACTTAAAAAATAAATATGAATACCTGATAAAGAAAATAAATACCCAAACCAAGAGTGACTGATAAGATCAATTTCATAACTGTCATCAAATAAAAAAGACGAAACAAACGGACCAATACTGGTATTTGCATATGTCTCTTTAAATTCATAGATTACATTAGAAAAGGACCATCTTTTTTCTATGGAGATGATGTCAACATGTTTCAAAACACCTTTTATATTTTTACCTAAGTAGTACTCATACACATTAATACCTTTTGGAATTGTTTGTCTGGGATACGTCTCAATTGTTGCATTAAGTGTGATTTTTGAACCAATTGCTATATCTTCATTTAAATACAAGGTATATTTCTTTCTACCATTTTTAACAACGTATCGATACGAATAATCGTAATTCATTTTTGAAATGACTCTGACGGTTTCATGATTAATAGATTCATCTTGGTTTGAAAGTTTTCCATAAAGTAAACCAAAATAAAAAAGAATGACGATTAACCAAATGATTTTATGATATACATGATAATAATATTTAACATATAATACTATCGATAGAATAAGAAGGATTGGATATATGACACTGTAAAATACAGCAATTATAATGATAATTGTGAAAAAAGGATTATGACGTTGTAATATATGGGCGAAGATTTTCAATGGTCGCACTTCCGATATATTTCACATTGATAAGGGCATCAATAGAATCAAAAAAACCATGTTCTCTTCTATATATGATAAGTTCTGCAGCGCGAGTCTCTGTCATATAAGGAATTGAGATTAATTCAGAAAATGATGCTGTATTTATATTGATTTTTGATGTATTTGTTATGGGTTCATCATTATCGATTTTAAATGGTATGTCAATAATTTGGCTTTGATTATAAATATAATTTTGAGGTATGTAAGATTCATCTGCATTCAAAAATCCACCAGCATATTTAAGTATATCTTCGAAAGTGACAGGTTCAAAAAAAGTCATTGTTTTTGGATAAACAACAGCACCTTTAATTGTAATCTGAAATGATGCGTAATTAGGCACTTTAATTAAGGTGTCTCCTTGACTTGGAATAAACCATAAACTCATTACAAAGGTCATTGCGAGTATTACTTTCCAAAGATGTTTCATTATATGCTCCTTTGTACTATACTATGCCTATTATGAATAATTACTAAAAAACCATTATCTTTTTGCAAAGATAATGGTTTTATTTGGATCGATTGATTGTATCCTCGATATTTCAAATGCATTTGCTTCTAAATATCTTACAAAATCAAAATTTAAATGCATGAATTGTTTTAAATTGATTTCTTCATTGTTAAAGTTTACAACATGATGAATGATATCGCCTTCAATCGTTCGTTTCCATGTATAAGGAAACGGCATTTGATGTATTTCAAATACATTTTCGATTGGCGAAGAAAAGTAATCGAAAATAATTATACCTTCTTGTTCTAAGGCGTTAATCACGTTACTTAAAACGTGTTCAGGATTCTCAGAAAAGTGAATGACGTCCATTGATAATATAGCTATATCAGCAAAATAAGGTAACGGATCATGCATGTCATGTTGGATAAAGTTTATTCTACTAAAGTTTTTTTTAGCAGTTTGTATCATATCAAAATCAAGATCAATTCCATATAGATACTCAGTATAAGGTCTTAATAATGACAATAGTTTCCCAGTACCACAACCGATATCTATAATTCTTTTTGAATCATCTAAGTATGGTTTTAATATATCAACATATTGAACATAGATATCATCTGGTATGTTTGCGTCATAGATTTGCTGAAATGTCATCGATCACATATTCCATTAAACGTTCATCAAATTGGTAAAATTGTCTAGCGGATTCATCAAAAATATGAACGATCACATCATAACAATCCATTAAAAGCCAAGACCCACCTTTTCCTTCAGAATGTTTTATCTCATTCTCATCTAATGCTTTTTTAATGTAATTTATTGCAGCATTCGATTGTCTTTCGGTTGCAGTAGCTACGATAAAATAATCATAAAATGGTGAGACATCTTTTAAATTGAATATTTTAATATCTTTTGCTTTGACTTGTTCAAGCTGTTCAATGATCTTATGTATTTTTGGCGTCATAATTGTCCTTTTTTTATTGTTCATTGATGTCAAACCATGGATGACTTTCAGTAGAGTGCATCATGTATGCATCATATTTTATTTGTATCGATCTTTCATATGCTTTATCTATATCTTTACAAGCAAGATCATATATTTCTTTAGTATCTATAAAGG
>JALQTF010000062.1 GCA_023264085.1 Acholeplasmataceae bacterium | reverse complement strand
GTTTCTACACTATCATTGAGTTCATGAATCATAATATATTCAAATGTTACGCGTCTATTTGTAATTTTTAAATATTCTCTCACAGCCTCTAATACACGATCGACATTATATGTTTTATTGATTTTCATTAATGATGTACGAATTTCATCATTAGGCGCATGTAAACTGATGGCTAAATTTACTTGTATACCAAGTTCAGCAAAAGCTTTGATTTTTGGTACTATACCTGATGTTGAGACGGTAATATGTCTTGCACCAATGGATAATCCTTTAGGATCATTGACCGTTTTTAAAAATTGGGTAAGATGCTTATAATTATCAAAAGGTTCTCCAATACCCATCACAACAATATATTGAATTTTTTCATTTAGTTGACGTTCAGTTTCAATAATTTGTGCAATAATTTCTCCAGCAGTTAAGTCACGTTTCTTTTGAAGTTGTCCACTCGCACAAAAAGAACACCCAATATTGCATCCCACTTGCGTCGTTACACAAATAGAATTGCCATAGTGATGTTTCATTAAAACTGCTTCAATCAGATGACCATCATGAACAGAATATAATTGTTTGACAGTGCCATCTTGACTCACCGTTTTTAAAACAAATTCTAGAGCATTGAGTGTAAATGCATCTTTCAATTGTTCAATAAGAGATTGCGGGAGATTATGCATGTCTTCAAATGTGGCCACTTTTAATTGATATAAAAAGTGCCAAATTTGTTTCGCACGGTAAGGTTTTTCATCTTGAGATAAAACCCATTGTTCTAATTGTTCAAAACTCAAATCATATATGAGCATAAGTATCCTATCTTATTTCTAATTTTAGTTCAAATTCACATCGATGAATGACTTTTTTCATGAGTTTTTCAACATCTTCGTTCGTTAGTGTTTTTTCAGCATCGTTTAAAATCATTCTAAATGCAACCGATTGATATCCCTCTTTGACATGGTCACCTTGATAGACATCAAACACATACACATCTACTAAATATTTTTTTAATGTTTGTTGCATTAATTCTACCACATTTTTAACACTCATTTCTAAAGGCATAATAAATGCAAGATCTCTTTCAACAGAAGGGAATTTAGAGATGGGTTGGTATGTCTTTGTGTCATGTTTCATGACAATATCATCTAAATATAGTGTTGCTGCATAAATATCTTTTAAATCGTATTGTTTTACTAAATTCGGATGCAATGTTCCAAAATGTCCAACTTCTTTATCATCGACATATATTGTTGCTGCTTGATAAGGATGATACACTCGATCTTCATGTCTATCACGAATATTAAATGTAACACCTAATTGCTCAAACAATCGATTTATGATGGCTTTAAGTGAATAAAACGAGGATGTAACACCTTCTTTTTCAATTCGGTTTTGTACATATGTGTCTTGCATCATAAGACTTAGTCTATTTTTTTCTTCAGTTTGAGAAAAAACATGACCGATTTCAAATATTTGATGCAGACGTAACTGCCGATTCACATTGTAACTTAAAGTATCGAGCATCCCTCCATAAAGTGATTGTCTTAGAAGTTTTCTATCTTCACTTAATGGATACATTAAGATGACTTGTTCCCCTATTTGATTAAAAACCTCATATTCATTTAATTTTCTTAGTGAATACGTAATCACTTGTTGAAAACCTAGTGAAGTAAGTAAATATTCTATTTGACGCGTTTTTTTCTGTTCAGTTGAAAGCTTACCTTCTAATGATGATTTCAATGGAGATGATGGTATCAAATCTAATCCATAAATTCGACCGACTTCTTCAACGATATCTGCTTCAATAGAAATATCATAACGATCATAAGGCACATGACACTCAATCACATCTTCATTCGACAAAACGACTTCAAATCTTAAACGCATTAAATAATTAATAATTTCGTCTTTAGAAAGTTTTAGACCTAATGCTGAATTAATATTTTGAATTGAGGTTTTCACAATTGTCTTATCAACATTTACTACATCTGATACTGTATCACCTATAAGCGTTGCATCTGCAAGATCTAAAAGTAATTGTGTCGCAAGGTCTAAACCTTCATTCACGCGATCATATCCCACACCACGTTCAAAACGAAGCGAAGAATTACTTCTTAAATCAAGCCTTTTAGAAGTTTCTAAGACTGTTTTGGGATCAAACAGAGCTGCTTCTAAAAAGATAGTCGTCGTTTCGTCACTTACCATTGTATTTTCTAACCCCATAACACCCGCTAACGCGACTGGCGTGTCACCATTTGAAATGACCAAATCTGAAGTTAACAGAGTCCGTGATTGACCGTCTAATGTTACGACTTTCTCTTGGTCTTTTGCTTGTCTAATCATGATCTCATCTGATGTGAATTTATCTGCATCAAAAGTATGAAGCGGCGTCCCCATAAGTAATAAAACATAATTTGTAATATCCACAACATTATTAATAGGTCTAATATCATTATCTATAAGCAAAGATTTTAACCACCATGGTGATTCTTTAATAACAACATTTTCAAATACACGTCCCATATATTTGGAACATGCTTTACTTTGAATGGTCACTTTTTTGGTATGTTTTTTTGATGATTCGAATGTATAAACAGGTAATTGCAGTTTAACATTTAACATCGCCGAAAGGTCATAAGCGTATCCTAAAACAGAGAGTAAATCACCTCGATTAGGGGTAAGTCCTAGTTCCATTTTAAAACCAACTTGACCTAATGCTTCATACCCAGAATATCCTGGTTTAAAAGGCTCATTAAAATAATAGATGCCATCTTTAAATGCCTCTGGTACAACTTTATCAGAAAATCCTAACTCTTTTAGTGAACAAATCATTCCGGAAGATTGCTCACCTCGAATGACTGCTTCTTTGATTTCAAAATTACCAGGTAAAATTGCACCCACTTTCGCAACAATCACTGTTTGCCCTGCATCTACATTTTTAGCACCACAAACAATATTTAAAATCTCGCCATGACCTACATCCACTGTTGTTAAATTCAAATGATCGGAATTTGGATGATCTGCTCTTGTGAGTACCTTACCTATAACAACATATGGATCATCGTTTCTTATTTCAAAACTTTCAATTTCAGTAATCTTTTGATTGGTGAGTGCTTCAATGTGTTGCGGTGTTTTTATGAAATTTTCAAGTGCTTTTTGTGTAATGACCATTTCACAAAACCCCCTTAAATTGATCTAAAAATCGTTTATCATTCACGTAAAAATGACGAATATCATCGATAAAATACTTCAATATAGCAATACGTTCTACACCAATCCCAAACGCAAAACCTCTTTTTTGATTTGGATCAAAATTTGCCATAGATAAGACATTTGGATGTACCATACCTGCACCTAATACTTCAATCCATATCGGAGTACCATCTGATTTAACAAAAGATACATCAACCTCTACTGAAGGTTCTGTAAACGGGAAGTAAGATGGTCTTAAACGAATGTGTCTTTCAGGTCCAAAAATATGTTTTGCCATCTCTAGTAAAATACCTTTTAAATGAGAAAAATTAACATCATCAGAGACAAATAATCCTTCAATTTGCATGAATTGATGACTATGCGTTGGATCATCATCATCTCTTCTGTAAACTTTTCCTGGACAAATAATGGCAAGGTCTTGTCCACCTGCTTCTAACATCGCACGAGCTTGAACAGGTGATGTATGTGTGCGAAGTAATCTTTCAGGATCGACATAAAAAGAATCTTGCATCGCACGTGCAGGATGACCTTTTGATAAATTCATCATTTCAAAATTAAAATGGTCTGTTTCAAGTTCTGGTCCTTCTGCAACAGAAAAGCCTTTTCCGATAAAGAAATCTTCTACATCACGAATAACTTGTATTAAAGGGTGTAAATATCCTTTTGGTAATACAACTTGGTCGAGATGAATATCAAGTTTTTCTTGTTTCAACTTATTTTCAAGTGCAATATTTTCTAATACAACTTTTTTTTGAATCAAAGCATCTTCAATCTCTAATTTCATTTGATTGACTTGTTCTCCAAATGATTTTCTCTCAGATGGATCCATATCTTTTAACTGTTTCATAAGTTCTGAAACAGCTCCTTTTTTAGACAAAAAGGCAATTCGAATGTTTTCTAATGATACTAAATCATTCACAAGATCTATTTGTTTTAGTGCCTCTAATTTAATCTTTTCCATATTTCCTCCGTATATATAAAAAAATCCTTAGACCGAAAAAACGATCTAAGGACGCCATAGACGCGGTACCACCTTAGTTCCAGTGAAATATCACTAGCACTCAATGTGTCTTTAACGCAGACTTACGGGTG
>JALQTF010000006.1 GCA_023264085.1 Acholeplasmataceae bacterium | reverse complement strand
AGATGCAGCTAGAAAAATCATTACAAAATCAATTAAAACTTATCAACAAACATTTAATAAATAAAAGGACAACATTATGGGACGCGCATTTGAAGTTAGAAAAGTTGCGATGGGCAAAACCGCAGCTGCAAAATCAAAGCTATATGCAAGATACGGTAAAGAATTACTGATGGCTGCAAAATCAGGGATTCCTGATCCTGAAGTTAACATCACTTTAAAACAAATCATGGATCGTGCTAAAAGAGATCAAGTACCATCTGATGTGATTAAACGTGCCATTGATAAAGCAAAAGGTGGCACTGATGAAAACTATTTACCAACCCGTTACGAAGGATTTGGACCAGAAGGAAGCATGTTCATCGTAGAATGTTTAACCGATAACGTGAATCGAACAATTGCTGAAGTAAGAAACTGTTTTACGAAAACAGGTGGTAAGCTTGGGATTAATGGGAGCGTTGTATTCCAATTTGAACACCAAGCAGTATTCACACTTAAAGGTGTAACAGAAGATGAAATCTTAGAAGTTGCAATCGAAAAAGATTTAAATATTAAACAAATTGAACAAGAAGAAGATGGTATCACCATTTATGGAGATGCAACGGATTATTCTGCAATTAAACAAGGACTAGATGAATCTAATCCCGAACTGGAATATTTAACAGATGCCATCATGTGGATTCCCACAAATGAAGTGACGTTAACCTCAGATGATGCAAAACAAAGTGTTGATAAACTCATGAATTTGCTTGATCAATTAGATGATGTTCAAGACGTTTATCATAACATTAATTTATAAAAACCACGTTCAGTGGTTTTTTTATTTCATGTTATAATTTAATTAATATGAGAGAGGTAATACAATGTCAGATCAACCTATTTTCAATATCATTCATGAAGAATATGAAAGACAAACCAAACACATTGAACTCATCGCTTCAGAGAACTATACATCTGAAGATGTTATGAAAGCTCAAGGATCGATTTTAACAAATAAATATGCTGAGGGTTATCCAGGAGATCGCTATTATGGTGGCTGTGAAGTTGTCGATAAAATAGAAGAATTAGCCATTCAAAGATTAAAATCACTATTTAACGCAAAGTATGCAAATGTCCAACCGCATTCTGGATCCCAAGCAAATGCAGCTGTTTTTCAAGCACTTTTAAAACCTGGCGATAAAATACTCTCTTTATCACTGAATGAAGGTGGACATTTAACACATGGATATCCACTTAATTTTTCAGGTAAAGTTTATCAAAGTTTTCATTATTCACTTGATTCTAAAACTGAGATGCTTGATTATGATGAGATACTTAAAATTGCAAAAATTGTCAGACCCAATGTCATCATTACAGGATATTCTTCATATTCAAGATTCATAGATTTTGAAAAATTTAGAGCGATTGCAGATGAAGTTGGCGCGTATCTTCATGCTGATATTGCACACATATCAGGTTTGGTTGCTGCGAATTTACATCCTTCTCCACTTCCTTATGCGCATGTCGTTACCTCAACAACACACAAAACACTTAGAGGACCTAGAGGCGGCATCATCATGACCAATGATGATGCTATCGCTAAAAAAGTAGATAAATCTGTGTTTCCGGGAATGCAAGGTGGACCATTAATGCATGTCATCGCTGGAAAAGCAATTGCATTTTTAGAAGCAGCGCAACCAGAATTTAGAGCGTATCAACAACAAGTGTTAAACAATGCTAAAGCCCTTACGCAAGCATTTAAAAAACTAGGATATAGAGTAATAAGTGGTGACACAGACAACCACTTGCTTGTAATAGATGTTTATGAGAAATATCAAATCACCGGACTCGATGCTCAAAAAACGTTAGATTCCATATACATTACCACGAACAAAAATAACATACCTTTTGATACTCAAAAACCTAAATACGGAAGCGGATTAAGATTAGGGACGCCTGCTGTTACGACAAGAGGCATGACTGAAGAAGATATGACACGTATTGCAACATGGATAGATGAGGCGTTAAAAAACTATCAAGACGCTAATATATTAGCGCGTTTGAGAAACGAAATAGAAACCTTTACAAAAGGATTTCCACTTGTAAAATAAGTTAAAAGCACCAATGGTAATCATTGGTGCTTTTTCATGCAGGGGGAGTGCATGTGGTGTTTAGTCGTCGTATTCGACGGATAGAAAGTTTCCGTTTAAATCAAAATATAATTCTAAGTCATTCACGAGTTCTATTTCATACATACCATCTTCAATTTCCACTTCATCAATGCCTATATTAGGATAATTTGTATTTAAATAATCAAGAATGGCTTGAGGTAAATTTGTTGTTGACACATACATGTCATCATCGTGGTCATCATCATAATCATCATGATCATCGTCATCATAATCATCGTCATCATCTTCATCATGCATTTGTGCATCTACAACTGAAATAAGGGGATACCCTTCT
>JALQTF010000010.1 GCA_023264085.1 Acholeplasmataceae bacterium | reverse complement strand
ATATCCTCTTATGACAGCAGGAATGGTTTTATAATTGAGCGTTTTATACGCACGATAACGTCTTTCACCAGAAATGATCATATAGTGATCTTTTACAGGTTTTAAGACAACGGGTTGGATGAGCCCATGTTGAGAAATAGAGATCGCGAGAGCTTCTATTTGATCATCGTTAAAATACTGTCTTGGTTGATTTGGATTTGGTTTGATTTTTGAAAGTGAAACTTCTTCTATCAGTTCACCTTCAATATCAGATTCTACTTGATGTTCTTCAAGTAAGTCTTTAAACTTTTTGGGTTGCATTACGTTTAATAATCTCCTTTGCTAAGGATTTATAAAGCTTTGATGCGACAGACTTTGGTGCATATTTTGTTACTGGGATACCATAAGTTGGTGCATTTTGTACCGCAACATTGGTTGTAATGATGGTGTCAAAAACACCATCTTGAAAGTATTCTTTTAATTCGTGTACAATTTGCCAACCGGCTTTTGAACGTTTATCTAACATGGTTATTAAAACACCTTCAATTGACAGTTGATAATGGTTCACTTTTAAGTTTTTTTGCACACTATGCACCGTATTTAAAAGTTGTGTAAGACCATCAATGGCGAGATATTGACATTGAACAGGAACTAAAACAGAATCCGATGCATGCAGTGCAGATAATGTTAAAAACCCTAGTGATGGTGGGCAATCAATCAAAATATAATCATAATCATTTTTAATGTCTTCGATGCGTTGTCTTAAAATATACATTTCATCAAGTTCTGTAGAGCGTACTTTCATGCCTAAATGAGAAAGTTCAATGGTTGTTGGAATAATATCTAAGCTCATGTCTTTAACATGAACGGCAGATTTTTTTATGTTGGCATCTCCAATGACCACTTTTTCAATTGTATTTTTAAGAGATTGTCTGTGAATCCCTAGAGATGTGGTTGTGGATGCTTGTGGGTCATAATCAATGAGTAGGACTTTTTTATTCATTGCAGCAAGCGATGCTGAAAGATTGACACTCGTTGTTGTCTTTCCTACACCACCTTTTTGATTTGCGATTGCAATGACTTTACCCATGCTTATAATCCTTTTTTTAATATGGTTGCATAGGCTCTAGGATAGCCCATGACATGTTTTTGTTTTTTAAATACCATGATACTACGTTTCCCGTAATTCATTGGGAGGTCATAATCATATCTTTTATACGTTGTTGTCTTGAGTATTTTAAGTGCATTCATAATGTTTTCTGATGCGATTTGTTGTGGGGTCACATATAAATAGAGATACCCACCTTCTTTTAACATCGGAATCGAAAGTTCAAGAAGTGTTGCCATATTGGCAGTTGCTCTAGAAAAAATGACATCATAATGATTCAGATGTGACAGTGCATGATGCTCTGCTCTATCATGGATGCATGTCACATTGTTTAATTGAAGTGTTTCTGTAACATGTTTTAAATACTGTATTTTTTTTAAATTACTATCTAAAAGCGATACATAAAGATTAGGTCTTAATATTTTAAGTGGTAACCCAGGATAGCCCGGTCCAGTTCCAATATCTAAAATATTTAGATTGCCATCAAATGATACCTCTTTTAAGATCCAAAAGCTATCAATAAAATGTTTAATGACAACATCCATTGCTTCCGTAATGGATGTTAAATTCGTGTGTGCGTTGTACGCAAGCATCTCTTGATAGAGTGTTTGAAATAACCTAAGTTGATCATCAGAGATATCGACTGGTGATAACGTTTTAAGCTGTGTCATATATTTGCTTGTCCAGATTCAATATAAATGATGAGCATTGAAATATCGACTGGAGAAACACCAGAAATACGAGATGCTTGTCCAACCGTTTCAGGTTGGATGCGCGTAAGTTTTTCTCGTGCTTCTAAACTCATATTGGTAATTTTATCATAAGTAATAGACTCTGGGATTTTTTTATGTTCTAAACGTGCCATTTTAGAGGCTTCTCTTAGTGATTTTTGAATGTATCCATCGTATTTAATAAACGTTTCAACTTCTACTTCAACATCAAGATCTTGTTTTTTATATCCAAATAAGACAAGATCTTTTATGGCTATTTCGGGTCTTTTTAGTAGTTTTTCAAAAGACATCGATTCATAAATTGGTGCTGACTGTATTGATGTTAGTACTGCGTTATTTTCTTTTGTCGGTAAAATGACAGTTTCTTTTAATGTTTTAAGCAGTGTGTGATATTGTTCTTGTTTTTGAATATATCTTTGATAGGTTTTAGGATCCACAAGTCCAATATCATAGCCTTTTTGAGTAAGTCTTGATTGTGCGTTATCATTTCTAAGGAGTAATCTAAATTCTGCAAGTGATGTTAATAAACGGTATGGTTCTTTAGCACCTTTTGTTACGAGATCATCAATTAAAACACCAATATAAGCATCATGGCGTTCTAATATAAAAGGTTCTTTCCCTTGGTTTTTAAGTGCTGCATTAATGCCAGCCATAAGTCCTTGGCCAGCCGCTTCTTCATATCCTGAAGTGCCGTTGATTTGTCCAGCACAAAATAAATTAGAAAGTTTTTTCGTTTCTAATGTATGTTTAAGTTGTATAGGATTAATTGCATCATACTCAATGGCGTATGCATACCGGATAATGTTTGCGTTTTCTAACCCTGGAATACTATGTAAGATTTTTTCTTGCATGTCTTTAGGAAAAGATGTCGATAATCCTTGGACATAATATTCATCTAGATCCATGGATTCTGGTTCAATAAAGATTTGATGTTCATCTTTATCCGAAAACTTCATAATTTTATCTTCAATCGATGGACAATATCTTGGACCGACACCTTCTATGTCTCCACCATACATGGCAGACGCTGTAATGTCAGCTAAAATAATGTCTTTTGTTTCTTTGGTTGTTCTTGTAAGATAACATGGTTCTTTGGGGTTATCATAAATGACATTGTCATGAGAAAAACTTTTGATGATGGCATCACCTGGTTGAATCGTCATTTTTGATACGTCTACAGAATCTTTTGCGATTCTTGGGGGTGTTCCCGTTTTAAGTCGTATGATTTCAAACCCTAAATCTTTTAATTGTTTAGAAATACCAAATGTTGTCGGTTCTCCAATAGGACCACTTTTGGTTTTTTCTTTTCCCATTAAAATATCACTATTTAAATACGTGCCTGTTGTAATAATGACTGTTTTAGAGGCGATCTTTGTACCATCTGATAAGATCACACCTTTTAATATGTCATCTTCTATCCATAGTGATTCTACAAAAGCTTCAAGTAATGTTAAGTTGTCTTGGTTTTTTAAGACATCTAACATAAATGCTGGGTATTTGAGTTTATCAATTTGTGCACGAAGTGCTCTTACAGCTGGACCTTTAGAGGCATTGAGCATTTTCATTTGTATTTGTGTGGCATCTGCAGACTTTGCCATTTGGCCACCTAAAGCATCAATTTCTCTAACAACAATGCCTTTTGCAGGACCCCCTATGGATGGATTACATGGTAAAGAGGCAACTTTATTCAAGTTGCCTGTAATGAGTAATGTGTTTTGATTCATTTTTGCCATGGCTAATGCAGCTTCTATTCCTGCATGTCCGCCACCAACAATTATTCCGTCATACATGTTAAGCCTCTATAATGATTTAAAAACCTCAACAATATGGGTTGAAGTCATCAAATATTTTTCCA
>JALQTF010000088.1 GCA_023264085.1 Acholeplasmataceae bacterium | reverse complement strand
ACCATTGAAGATTTTAAACAAAAAGAATATGCTGATCCTTGGTTAGATAAACCTTACATTTGGGAAGAAAAAAAATTAGAAGAAGCTATCGATATTCCGTATTATGGGTATGTTGAACACACACAACTAAAAAATCCTATTTGGGTAAAAGCCGTACCTTATGATATGTATATTGCAGGGGATCAAAACGGCGTTGCAACGCGTTTAAGGTTATGGTCAACAGAAGCAAGTGAAAAACAACTTCACCAAGATGAAAGTTATCATAAAATGGTTGCAACCATTTCTGAGCAACTTTATCCAGATGATTCAAAAGATGAAGGTAAAACATTAAGACTCCAACAACAATACTTGTTTAGTGCTGCTGGCGTACAAGATGCGATTAGAGAACACAAATCATTTGGCCTTGATTTAAAAACATTACCAGATCACTATACATTCCAATTGAATGATACCCATCCTACGGTTGTGATTCCTGAAATGATGCGTATCTTAATGGATGAAGAAGGATTTGGTTATGATGAAGCATGGGATATTACAACACGTACGTGTGCCTATACCAATCATACGATCTTAGCAGAAGCGCTTGAAAAATGGAATAAAGTCATTTATCGTAATTTATTGCCACGTATATACGAAATCATTCAAGAGATGAATCGTCGTTTTAATATACTTGTTAAAGAAGATGGACGTTTTAATGAAAGTGAGCAATATATGCTTCAACTTATTGGCTCTAATCATTTACGTATGGCAAATATCGCAATTTATGGATCATATAGTGTTAATGGCGTCGCTGCACTACATACAGATATCTTAAAAGAAACTGAACTTCATAAGTTTTATATGTTATTCCCTAATAAATTTAATAATAAAACAAATGGTGTGACACAACGTCGATGGCTCATTCAAGTCAATAGAGAACTCATACAAAGCATTGAAAATAAAATTGGCGCAGATTTTAAAAAAGATCTTTCAAAAATTAAAGCCCTTGAAAATTTTAAAGATGATCTCGAATTTTTGAAAGAAATAAAAGCTGTTAAACTTAAAAAACAACAACAACTCATTACTTATGTTAAAGAAAAAGAAGGTATTGATCTCATTGAAGGAGGCATCTTTGATATTCAAATCAAGAGACTTCATGAATATAAACGTCAGTTAATGAATATCTTACATATCATTCATGTTTATTTAGAACTCAAATCAAATCCTACTTTTAAAGAAAATTATGTCCCTCATAATTTCATCTTCGGAGCAAAAGCTGCGCCTTCCTATGCGATGGCAAAAGAAATAATTGAACTTATTAATCGTGTTGCAGACGTTGTAAACCATGATAAAGATGTTGCAACATTACTCAAAGTCGTTTTTGTTACAAATTATAATGTCACGTATGCCGAAAAACTCATTCCAGCTGCAGATATTTCAGAACAAATTTCTACTGCAACGAAAGAAGCAAGTGGTACAGGTAATATGAAATTTATGATGAATGGTGCATTAACACTTGGAACATTAGATGGTGCTAATGTCGAAATTGCTCAGGAAGCTGGCCATGAGAATGCCATTATCTTTGGATTAACCGCTGAAGAAGTAACGAAAATTTACAAAAATAATCATTATCATCCAAAAGCAATTTATGATGCGGATCCAAGACTACAACGTATCTTTGATTTTATTAGAGCACTTACAAGCAATCCACAACACTTTGATTTTATTTTAAGTAATTTACTTAATAACGATTACTTTTTAGTACTTAAAGATTTTGATACTTATGTTAAAGCCCATGAAACTGCAAATGAATGGTTTAAAGATTCACTTTCATGGTCTAAAAAAACACTCATTAACATTGCTAATTCTGCATTTTTCTCTTCAGATAGAACGATTACTCAATACAATAATGATTTATGGAAATTAAAAGAAA
>JALQTF010000087.1 GCA_023264085.1 Acholeplasmataceae bacterium | reverse complement strand
GGGAAAACAAATATTTTTCAGTGGAAGTTATTAATTCCTTTTGTATTAAGTGCAGGATTTTTAATCCTTCTTAATGTATTTACTGGTGAAGATACAAACGCAGAACCTCTAAGAACACTGACATTAGGCAATAGTTTTCTCATCTTTTTTACAGGACTTATCGCCTCTGCAACAGCAATTATTCCAGGTGTAAGTGGATCCATGGTGCAACTCGCAATAGGGATGTATCCAACCTTTACTTATGCATTAGAAGAGTTTAATATTCCAATCTTAATTGTATTGTTTCTAGGGATGGCTTTAGGATTAGTATTTGCAGCAAAACTGATCAGTTATTTATTGAAACATTTTTACCATGTGACCTATGCAACCATTGTTGGCTTACTGGTAGGTTCTGTTTTTCAAATTCTTCCTGTAATTGAAAGTACATTAACATTCCTCCAAATCATGATATATGTTATTGTATTTGGTTTAGGGTTTGCATTAGCGTATATTTCCAATGTATTTGATCGAAAGAAAAAAGAAATAAAAAATCATGTAACAAATGAGGAGAATGCATGAAAATTCCATTATTAGTTAGAAAGAGTTTGGCTGAGTTTTTTGGAACGTTTATGATCGTTTTTATTGGTTTAGGGACGATTTATTTTACAAGTGACGCAAATACTTTAACCATTGCTTTTGCATTTGGGTTTGCTGTAATGGCGGGTATTTTTACACTGGGTCATATTTCTGGAGGACAATTTAATCCTGCAGTTTCAACAGCCATGCTAATAGATAAGAGATTATCAGTAAAAGAATATGTTGTGTATGTACTTTCACAATTTGCAGGTGCACTATTTGGTCTCTTGTTGTTGCTTGTTGCTAACCCTAATGTACCTCAATTCGTTGTACCTAATACAAATTTAGTGATAGTATTATTCGAAATGTTTGTCACGTATATTTTTGTATATGTGATTCTAGCGGTGTCTCAAAGAAAATTATTTGCATCGCATGTTGCACTTATCATAGGTTTGACACTAACTGCACTCATCTTAGTAAGTGCTCAAGTAACTGGCGCAGCGCTAAATCCAGCAGTAATATTTGCTGCATTACTCATGAATCAAGGGTTAAGTGTATATGTATATTATGTACTTGGTACTGTTTCAGGAGCAATTCTCGCCGCATTTACTTACAAACTATTGAAGTTTAAAGACGATCAAACAATTGATTAAATAAAAACGATGCTACGGCATCGTTTTTTTTATGTTCTTGAATATGATATTTGTGACAATGATCAATACAAATGTCGCAAGCCAATTAATCATAACGATACCAATCCAAACACCATCAAGTTCTAATTGAAAGGTTGTACCGAGTAATGGGAAAACGATTAAAGGTAGAAGTTGTCTGATGATGCCGATGATTAATGCAAACAATGGTTTTTTAATACCTTGTAATACAGAAGTATTGACATTGATAATAAGATAAGTCACAAATCCAATCGTATCAATTCTTAAATATCTTGCACCAACAGTTATAACATCTGGATTAGAATTAAAAATAGACATCAATTGGGGAGCAAAAATAAAGACAATAAGACCACCTGTGATGACTAAAAATAGACCCATTTTTAAAGCAGTTTTTTTTGTTTCATTCATACGATCAAATTGTTTTGCACCTAAGTTTTGTCCAATAATCGTGATGATCGCAACATTTAATCCTAGTGATGGAAGGAGCGCGACTTGCTGTATGCGTAATGCTGCACCATAAGAAGCAACCGATACATCGCCACCATAAAGTAACACATAATAATTAATAATAAATACACCAATCGCAATGGCAGCAAGATTGAGTGAAGACGGAATCCCTTGAACAAAGATATCTTTCATTACTTTAAGTGATGTATCTTTAAATGTCATTTGTTTAATGTCAAACAATTCAGATTTTAAGACATGATAACCCATATAAAAAGATCCAAAAGCTTGTACTAGAATTGTTGCTAATGCAACCCCTTGAGTACCTAATTTAGGTAATCCCAACCATCCTAAAATAAACAGTGGATCAAGAATTAAATTAAGAAAAAACCCTATCACTAAATAATTTCTAAATGGTTTTGTATTCCCTTGAGAAGACAATATTGCATTAAAAACAAAATTTAATAAAAAGAAAATTGCACCAATAAAAATTGTCTGAGTATAATCTAATCCAAATTGTAAAGCTGCTCCCGATGCACCTGCAAATTCGAATAATGGTGAAATGATATTAGGTAAAACAAAAATAAATAATAATCCGAAAACACCACTGATCAATAAGGCATTAAGTATTAACTTATGGAAATCATGAATTTCTTTTTTACCTAGTGCAACTGAAATGAGTGCTGTTAGACCATTTCCAAATCCAGATGCAATTGCAATTATGATAAAAAATATCGGGAAAGATAAAGTTAATCCAGATAATGCATCAGTTGAAATTTGTCCAGCAAATATCGTGTCAACAACGTTGAATAAGGTGTTAAATAAAAACCCAATCGATGTTGGAATCGCAATTCTTTTGATGTGTGCTGAAATTGAACCGATAGTTAAGTCAGATTTTTTCATTTTATCCTCGTTATGTATATCATATACGATTAAAAATCATTCGTCTATTTATTAGACTTTTAATTGTAAATAAATTTATAACTTTACAAGACAACAAAGAGTGAATGTGATATAATGTGTCAGTAAATACACATGAATAATTGAATCATTTTAAATAGTCTCAGTTTGTACTGAGTGATTCAAATCGGAGGAATATATGTTAGAGGTATTGAGCAGATTACAATTTGCACTTACAGTCGCTTTTCATTTTATATTTGTTCCCTTTACAATAGGATTAATCATATTTATTCTTATTTTCGAACATAAATATTTTAGATCAGACGACAAAAAATATAAAAAACTGTCAGAATTTTTTGGTAATTTATTTATCATTAATTATGCTTTTGGAATTGTTACAGGAATTGTCATGACAGTACAGTTTGGTACAAACCCTGACGCAGTGTATACGTTACGCCCTTATCATTACGAAAAGAACGGAAAGAAGTACGTCAGTATGTACCAAGTGTATATGACTTGCGTAGATGAGTATGAGGCTGCT
>JALQTF010000047.1 GCA_023264085.1 Acholeplasmataceae bacterium | reverse complement strand
GAAACCATGAGCTCGATTCACACCAAAAATTTTATATTCTGTCCACGTGACTTGATGACGAAGCGTCCACGCTTTTATGTCTAAATCTCTTTTATAGGTGAGATTGGTGCCATGCTCCATATGACTATGCAAACAAAATTTCCCGTAAGTATCAAATATTTTTTGGAATATTTCTTTCGCGTTTCCGATATAAACAAATAAAGGTAAGCCAATTGCAGCTAATGAAGCCTTAAGATCTTCTAAACTTTCAACAATAAATGTGAGATGTCTTTTTGAAAATACCTCTTTTTCAAACAAAAAAGGCTCTAAAATATAGAGCGGTAATACATCACCTAAATGACTTGCTTGAAATAGAGGTGCGTGATCTCTTATCCGTAAATCACGCTTCAACCATACCACTTGTGTCATAGGTATATTATAGCATTTTACATAGAGATTATTTGAGTTCTAACAATGATACACTTTCTACATGATAGGTTTGACTAAACATATCCACTGGGACAACTTTTTTAACATGAAACAATGTTTTTAATTGCATTAAATCCCTTGCTAGAGAAGAGGGTTCACAAGAAATATACACCATCTTTTTAGGTTTCATCGCTTTAATGGATTCAATAAAAGAAGGTTTAAGACCATCTCTTGGAGGATCCACAATCACAATATCAAAATGTGATTGATTAGAAACCATAAATGTTTCTGCATCAGCACACACAAACTTCACATTATCAATGTGATTAATCGTCGCATTATAGTTTGCATCAGAAACTGCATCTTCAATGAGTTCAACACCTGTCACATGTTTTGCTTTTTTTGAAGCAAATAAACTTATCGTTCCTACACCACTATATGCATCCAACACAGTATCTTGTTTATTGATTTTTGCAAGCTCTAACGCAAGATCATATAATTTTTTTGCTTGAGGTGGATTGACTTGATAAAACGACTGAGGTTTTATTTTAAAAGTAAACTCACCCAAAGTATCATGAATAAAACCATCACCATATATAATATGGTCTTTATCACCGATGACTTTATAGATAGAAGGATTGACTTGATGAATAATCGTTTTAATATTGGGATGTTTTTGAATGAGCGCTGAAATGATTTGTGGTTGTTTTTTAAACCCTTCTGTTTGACTAATAATGATGAGCATGAGTTCATTCGTGTAAATGCCTTTTTTTACAACCGCATGTTTGATCCAACCTTTTTTTGTAATTGGATCATATGCTTTCACATGATAAGAATCTAATAATATCTTTAATGTTTGAATAACTTGATTGCCTTCTTCATGCTCAATTAAACAAGTATTAATATTAAGAACTTTTTTTGTTTTTGCTTGATAAAAACCAGCAATCAGCCCTTCTTTTGTATTGGCAAATGCCATCTGAATTTTGTTTCTATATTCAAAAGGTGATGTGCTTTTAATGATGTCATCAACCGGTACATATAATTTTGCGATATGCTTGAGTGCATCAGAGACACGTTTTTGTTTCATTTCTAATTGATGTTCATAGGTCATGTGCTGAAGCTGACACCCACCACATTGTTGATAATACATGCAAGGGGGTGTAACTCTTTCTTTAGATAATGAAAGATAGTTTTTTACTTCACCGATACTATAATTTTTTTTATTTGACCTGATCGTGATTTCAGCTTCTTCGCCTATCAATAAATTAGGTACAAACACTAAGTCTTTTCCTGTTTTTACAACACCACGTCCGTCATGTGCATAATCGACTGCTTTTACTTTCATAAAGATACCAAAAAAAGGTCATAAGACCTTTTTATTTTGCGTATTTTCCTTTCAAATAATTCACATAATACATTGGATCAAATGGTTTTTTAGTTGCAATTAACATAATTTCTTTCGGTGTTTTTGATTGAGCATACTGATGAATATGTTCTTTTGTCCAATCATTAATTGCTTGAATATTATTGTTTTTGATGGCTTGATCAACATCAATATCTTTTTCCATCGCATCATATATTTGTGCACCGTAAGCGGATCCAAGCGCATACGTTGGGAAATATCCGAATGACCCACCTGACCAGTGAATATCCTGTAGTACACCTTCGGTATCCGTTGATGGTCTTATACCTAAATATGCTTCATAGGTATCATTCCATATTTTAGGTAAATCTTCTACTTCGATATCTCCAGAAATAAGACGTTTTTCAATATCATAACGTACCATAATATGCAGTGCATACGTCAATTCATCTGCTTCTACACGAATTAGTGTACGTGCGCTATGATTCATGTAATCCATGAAATCATCCAGTGTTACATCATCTAATTGAGGTGCAAATACTTCTTGAAGTTTTTTGTAATGTACTTGCCAAAATGCTTTTGATCTTCCGATCATATTTTCATACATACGTGATTGTGATTCATGAATACCCAGCGATGTTCCACCATGTAAATACGTATCATCATACTTAGGATCATTTTGCATTTCATATAATCCATGACCCATTTCATGAATCGTTGAAAAAATCGATGATGCAAGGTTATCTTCTAAATAACGTGTCGTAATTCTTGTATCTACTGAAGTAACACCTGATGTAAATGGATGCTCAGATGTTTTTAAAAGTCCTCTTTCTCTATCATAGAAAAAGACATCCAGTAAATATTCACTAAAGACTTTTTGCTTGTCTTGATCAAATGGACCATTGACTAATTTTGGATGTAGGGGTTTTGGATCTTTTGTGACTTCTTTTACAAAATCAACGAGTTCTTTCTTTAATGTATCAAAAAAGAAATCATACTCTTTTTGTGTAAATCCTTCTTCATACATATCCAGTAAAAGATCGTATCCTTTTAAATGTTCTTCTTCTAAATATTTAACAAGATTTCTCTGGTATTCAACAATTTCTTTTAATGTTGGTGCGAACAATTTAAAATCATTTTTATGTTTTGCTTCAGCCCACAAAGGTACACTTTTAGAGAGTAAGACTTGATATGCAATATATGCATCTTTAGGCACTTTTTTAATAAATCTTAATTCTCTAAATTCTTTTTTAATTTCTGTTTGTAAATCTTTATCTAATGTATCAAGCTGTTCGTGTAATGACTCTATCGCTTGTACATAATGTTTATCTGATTGAATGGCATATACTTCACCAGCCATTACTTCAAGTTGTTTCGAACGATATTCAAGTGCTTTTTTAGGTGCTTCAGTTTCAGCATCCCAACTCATCAGCCACATGACATATTCATATGCTTTTAATTTCTTTCTTGTTTCTAAATAATGTTTTAGTTGTGTCATTTTTTGCCTCTTTCCTTAATTAAAATTATATCATAATATGGCTAAAAATAAGGTTGCAATTGAAAAATAAATCACCAACCCAATAAAATCATTAAGAGTTGCGATAAGAGGTCCAGAAGCTACTGCTGGATCTTTTTTCATTTTTTTTAATACGATTGGCATCATTAATCCCAGATTCGTTGCGACTGTCATGCCAACCAATAATGAAAGGCTCACTTGTAATCCAACCTGAAAACTTTGTACTATCGAAGTACCTATTAGCAATAGTAGTATAAAGGCAAAAACAAGTGTTAGTATGCTCATAATGAATGCATTGATCATTCCAATTTGCCTTTCTTTTTTGAGGTGTTTCTTTATACTAAAATGATCATCATCCAGTGATAGTAATGTTACACCTAAAGATTGTGTTGAAATATTTCCACTCATACCAAGTATTAATGGTTGAAACAATATCAATAATGTTACTTGTGATAATGTATTTTCAAAAATAGAAAGGATGAATGCAACCATTGTATTGATTATGAGTGCAATTAATAACCAAGGCATTCTTTTCTTATATCTCACAATTGATTTATCTGCAGCATCAAAATGATGAATATTTGCAAACTTTTGAAAATCTTCTTCATAGCTCTCAATGAGTTCATCAAAAATATCATCAGACGTAATAATACCTACAAGACATTCGTTATCTATGACTGCAATGGCTTCTTTATCATAATTCATCATTTTTTGAACTGCTTGTGTAATGTCATCATTAGGATGTAAAAAGGTTGTTAATGGTGTATAAACATTTTCAATTTTTGTGTTTTTTCTAGCTATTAAAACTTGGCTTAACGATATTTTGCCTAGAAGTTTATTATCTGTATCTACAACCCACAATACATCCATATATGTATATTCAGAAACTTCAGAAATGATATATTTAAGTACTTCTCCTGCAGTTTGATTGACATGAATAGAAACGTAATCTACTTGCATCATGCTACCCACTCGAGTCTCATGATACATCAAAATTTTTTCGATGTGGTGTTTTTTTTGAACATCTAATTGAGATAAAATAATAGATTGATATTCACTATGACGAATCCATTCAACAAGTTCATCTGATGGTAAATGTTTGATTAAAAATCGTTTTGTAGCTAATGATAAATGCTGATAAACGAAATCTTTTTCTTTTATATCGATTAAGGTAAAAAAATAGATAATCTCTCTTTGTGATAATGTTTTTAATTGTTTTGTTTTTTCTTGTGTTTTTGCATCTAGATACTGAGATATATACTGCTGAGGATTTCTTTTAAAAGAAATTTTCGTATGTTTTGTACTCATAGCAATGCTCCTAATAAAAGGGTTGCGACACTAAAATAAATAAGTATTGCAGTAATATCTATTAATGTTGTTATGAAGGGTCCTGATGCAATTGCAGGATCTATTTTTAAAGATTTTAAAGTAATTGGAACTAACATTGCAATAATTGGAGATAACAATAGTGTCAATGCTAAACTAGATGCTATTACTAGTGAAAACTCTACTGGTGAAGGCGTTTGAAAACCTCTTATCGATCCATAGATAAAAATGAAAATTAAAGCGATTAAGGCAATAGAAAAAGAAATCATGAATGATGTTATCAATTCTTTTTTGATTGTTTTATTTAATTTTGAAAAATCTTGTGTTAAGTTTTGCAACGTGATTGCAAGTATTTGTGTTGCTACATTTCCTGCAGTTCCAAGAATGAGAGGTTGAAATAACATAAGAACAACGACTTTTTCTATGATTGATTCAAACTGATGAGATAAAAATAACATAGGAATAAAAAGCACAAGTACCATCACAAGCCACGGTAATCTCTGAAAGGCAGCAGTAATAAATGTACTTTCATTACTCATTCTAGCTGTGATCATTTTCTCAAAATCTTCAATCGCTTCTTCCTCAAGTAAATCTAATGCATCATCGAGAGTGATGACACCTAATAATTGTTGTTCATGATTGAGTACAGGTAACATTTTCTGATTCGTCGTTTTCAAAACTTGAATCGCTTGATCGATAGAATCATCTTCATAGCAGGTTTCATAATGTTTCAATACCTCAATCATGTTTACATCTGCAGATGTTTTAAGTAGATGTTTTAATTCGACAACACCTTTAAATACGTGATTTTCATGAATGAATATCGTATCTACGATATCAAGTTGAGGTGCTTCTTTAATTAGTTTTTTTGTGACTTCTTTTGCCGATGCATTCATTTCTGCATCACAATAATCTATATTAACATGAGCACCAATGGTATGTTCATCTAATTCTAATATCGTCAAAATGATTGCTTGATCATCATTTGCTTTAAGCAATTTATTTCTTAAAGGTTCTGGTAGTAATCTCAGTAAATCAACAACATCATCAGATGCCATTTTAGAAACAATTTCTTTTTGTTTTGAAATCGGAAATCTTAAAAAAACTTGCACTTTTAACTGAGCTTCTATATAAGGCAAAAAATCTGCAGCAATATCGCTTTCCATGGTTCTAAATAATGCTTTTTGATTTTTAATGGATAATTCTAAAATTTCTTCAGCAAGGTCATACCCATGCTTATCATAACTAATCATGTGTTTTTCCTTGAATCATTTGTGCGATTTTATCACTCATAAACATTGTATTATTTTGATGCATAATTTCAATTTGTGATAGCGCTGGATATTTTTTTATAATCTCTAAATCATCACCAATTTGAATGTTCTGACTCTTCAAAAAATACAATAATTCATAATTATCTTTTACTTGAAGTACTTTAAAAAACATGCCTTCTTCCAAGTCAAAAAGCGTTTGATAAGCATTAGATTCAAAAGGTTCGTCATAACTTGGTATTGGATTGCCATGTTGGCAAGTTTTAGGTTTCCCTATAAAAGCATACATTTTTTCAATCATCTTCTCAGAACCAGCATGTTCAAGGTGCTCTGCTTCTTTATGTACTTCTTCCCAAGAGTAGCCTAAATATTTTTCTAAAAATACTTCCCAAATACGATGTGAACGAATCATTCGTATCGCTTCATTTTTTCCCTTTTTAAGAAGTTTAACACCTTGATACGGAATATAAGAAACATATCCTTTTTTATCAAGTTTTTTGATCATCTCATTCACACTTTGTTCTGTATATGAAAAATAAGACGCAATTTCTTTCAAACTTAAATACGTCTTATGATTCGAAGATGCCTCAAATATGAATTTAATATAGTCTTCTTCTGCTTTATGTAACATATTAACTCCTAAAACAATACAAGAGACAATGCCATGATGATCATTCCTAATACAAGTCCTGAAATTGACAAGTGGTGTTTTCCATATTTTTCAGCAGCAGGTAATAATTCATCTAAAGAGATATATACCATAATGCCTGCAACAGATGCAAAAAGTAACCCAAATGTTGTCTCTGTAAATATCGATCTTAATAATACGAACCCTATAAGTGCGCCTAATGGTTCAGCAAGTCCTGATAATAAAGTATACCCAACCGCTTTTTTCTTAGAATTTGTTGCATGATATATTGGGACTGCAACTGCAATGCCTTCTGGAATGTTATGGATTGCAATCGCAATCGCAATACTAATTCCTAGCGTTGGATCTTCAAGCGCACCAATAAATGTTGCCAGTCCTTCTGGGAAATTATGAATTGCAATGGCAAGTGCAGAAAATAGTCCTAAACGCATAAGTTTTTTCTTTTTACCTTTCCCTGATTGATCATCTATAAATTCGTGTGGGTTATCTTTATCTGGAATTAAATAATCAATCATTGCAATTAACCCCATTCCAAAAAAGAATGCGATGGTTGTATAAATATACGCTGCATTTGATGAAAAACTCACAGACAAAGCATCAAACGCTTTTGGGAAGATTTCAATAAATGAAACATAAATCATAACACCTGCACTTAAACCTAATGCAAATGATAATAGTGTTTCTTGTTTGATTTTTTTATTAAATGCAAAGACACTTCCAATACCTGTTGCGAGTCCTGCAAATAATGTAAGTAAAAAAGCAAATAGTGGATTCATCACTTACCCCAAAGATACATCTAAAAACATCATTAAAGCAAATCCTAAAAGAACACCAATTGTTACGATATCTGAATGTTTCTTTTCTTGTTGTGCTTCTGGTATCAGTTCTTCTGCAACAACATAAATCATAGCCCCTGCAGCAAAAGAAAGCGCATAAGGTAATAAAGGTGTAAAAATTAAAACTGCTGCAGCTCCTAAAACACCTGCAATAGGTTCAACGACACCTGATGCTTGTCCATATAAAAAAGCTTTTCTTCTAGAAAACCCCTCTCTTCTCAACGGAATTGAAACAGCTGCACCTTCAGGAAAATTTTGCAATCCAATACCAATTGCTAATGCAATAGCAGAGTAAACACTTGCACCAGGCATCCCTGTTGCAACAGCTCCAAATGCAACACCTACTGCAAGTCCTTCAGGTATATTATGTAATGTAATTGCTGAAACTAGTAAAACAGATCTTTGCCAGGATGTTTTTATACCTTCAGCTTCTTTAACTGAACGACCAATATGTACGTGTGGTAATAACTTATCTGTTAAAAATAAAAATAGCCCACCGCTTAAGAAACCGACTAAAGCGGGTAACCATTTAGTCACTCCGCTATTTTCAGACATTTCTATAGCCGGTGCTAAAAGAGACCAAAAACTTGCAGCAATCATGACACCTGAAGCAAACCCAAGCATACCGTTTAAAATTTTTTTGTTTATTACTTTAAAAAAGAAAACCATTGCTGCACCTAATGCAGTTATACCCCAAGTAAATAATGTCGCCAAAAATGCTTGGAGAATTGCTGGTAGATTAACAAACCATGTCATGTGTATCACCTTTTTGCATTTAATTTTTAAGGTATACCTTAAAATATAATTCATGATACCATAAATATATGATTTGTACAATAAAAAAGCGATGTTTCCATCGCTTTTACTTTTATTTGTTTTCTACTTTAATTTGTTTTCTATTAAACATTGCATAAATGGTTGGGACTACAAGTAATGTTAATAAGGTTGCATATAAGAGTCCACCAATGGCTGTAATTGCAAGTGGTTGCAAGAGTTCAGATCCTTCACCTAGACCAAGTGCCAAGATAAAAAGTGAAATCACAGTTGTAAGTGCCGTCATAAATATCGGACGTAATCTTGTTTGACCTGCAGTGACAATGGCATCGATGACCCCAAGACCTTGTTCTCTTAATTGATTCATGTAATCAATTAATACAATACCGTTATTGACAACAATACCAACAAGTA
>JALQTF010000030.1 GCA_023264085.1 Acholeplasmataceae bacterium | reverse complement strand
TGGGAAACAACACCAATTAAATGGATGCTTCAAGAAGACTTATATGATTCAATTGCCAGCTTGTCATATGAAAAAGAACATATTCAATTCATGACATTTACAAGCGTGCACCAACGTAAACCGATATTAAAAATTCTTTTTTCATTGCCTACGTATCTTCCAGTAATGAAATATACGAATCAACATATTGAAAGTGAAACATCATTATTGATGTACCATCATCATTATGTATATGATATTTCAAAAAAAGATGCAATAATGCTTGAATTTTTCGATCACATGGAACGATGTCCACTATTAGAAAATATTGAAATCATATTTAATGGACAAAAGGCGATGTTTATGTGTAAAATAGAAGATGTGATGATTGTAAATCAATTTCAAATTAGAGAGAAAACATTTAAACAGCACATAAAAAAAATTCAAAACATTCAACCAGTTTACAGCTATATTAAATCCAGTTTGAGGGAGTTAGAAGATGCGTATCGAAAATGATTTAAAATTAGATTTTTCAGATGTATTATTTAGACCAAAAAGATCGACACTTGCAAGTAGAAAAGAAGTGTCACTTGAAAGACGTTATATCTTTAAACATAGTCAATATACGTATGAAGGTATTCCGATTATGGCTGCGAACATGGATGGTGTTGGATCCCTTGAAATGGCACTTGCACTACAAAAGCATCAACTTTTTACAACACTGGTAAAAAGTTATCATCTAGAAGATTTTGAAGGGCTCGATACCCAATTAGATTTTCGTCATTTTGCAATTTCAACAGGTACTTCTCAATATGATTTAGATCGTATCGATGCAATTTTAAAAAAATATAAAGCGATTAAGTTTATTTGTATTGATGTTGCGAATGGTTATAGTGAAGTTTTTGGTGATTTTGTTGAAAAAGTAAGAAAAAAATATCCAAAACATGTCATTATTGCTGGGAATGTTGTGACTGCAGATATGACTCAAGAACTCATATTAAGAGGCGCAGATATCGTAAAAGTAGGAATTGGTCCTGGCTCAGTTTGTACAACTCGCATTCAAACCGGCGTTGGATATCCTCAACTCTCTGCTATTATGGAATGTGCGGATGCAGCACATGGTCTTGGCGCACATATTATTAGTGATGGTGGTTGTACAAGTCCTGGAGATGTTGCCAAAGCGTTTGGAGCTGGTGCAGACTTTGTGATGCTAGGTGGCATGTTCGCTGGACATGATGAAGGTGGCGGGACAATCATTAATGAATATCATGATACACATCAAGTTGATTCTGAAACAAATGAATCGATTTTTGAAGAAAAGAAATTTGTTGAGTTTTATGGGATGAGCTCAACAACTGCTATGGAAAAACATCATGGTGGTGTCGCAGATTACCGTTCTTCTGAAGGGCGCACCGTAAGAGTGCCTTATAGAGGTAAGGTGGATAAAACAGTGAAAGACATCTTAGGTGGTATCAGGTCCACCTGTACATATGTTGGTGCACCATCTTTAAAACAACTTTCTAAATGTACAACATTTGTTAGAGTCGCTAAACAATTTAATGATGTATTTGTAAAATAGTTAAAAGTAAAGTTTACACAACTTTACTTTTTTTTTACTATATATGTCATGACTCTTTACATTCGTTTCGGTATATTATTACCGGCTAGAATAAATTAAGGAGAAAATAATGAAAAAAATAGCTTTAAGTTTAGTATTATTTCTTACACTTACATTAAGTGCATGTGTTGTCACACCAGGCACAGAAGATGGATTTGATGAAACTTCATCGATTTCTGTATACACAAGAGATACATCAAGCGGGACACGTGCAGGATTTATGGAAAAAATTGGATTTGAAGATGCAGCTGGAGATGATTCATTACTAGTTGATGATTTTGTTATTGCAGGAAATTCTGAAATCATTGCTGCAGTACAAGATGATGAATATGCTATTGGATACGTTTCATTATCTACTTTAGATACAACATTATTTAAAGGATTAAACTTTGATACTGTTGCCCCAACTGAAGCGAATGTATTATCTGGTGAATACTTACTTGCAAGACGCTTTAATTACATGTTACGTGATGACTATTCAGTTTATGGTGACCTTGCAGATGAATACGAAGCATTATCTAAAGCATTTGTTGCCTATATGGGATCTACTGAAGGATTAGCAACCATCAAAGCAGCAGGTGGTATCGTGGATGTATCAGCAGGTCAACCTTGGGATACCATTAAAGCAGATCACCCAATTACAGCACAAGACAATAGTGCATTAACAGTCAAATTTGGTGGATCTG
>JALQTF010000044.1 GCA_023264085.1 Acholeplasmataceae bacterium | reverse complement strand
GTGAGTTCTTTAAGTACCATGTATGTACGATCGGTGCTTCAAGTTCAATGTGTCCCATACGTTCACGACGCACTTTAGATTCCGTAATTTCGATTCCACATTTTGAACAAACTTGACCTTTGTTTCCGCTTTGTTTTTTACCACAAGCACATTGATAGTCTCTTGTAGGTCCAAAAATGCGTTCGCAAAACAATCCACCCTCTTCAGGTTTAGACGTTCTATAGTTAATAGTTTCATGTGTTTTGACTTCTCCATAAGACCATTGTCTAATTTCATCTGGAGATGCGATACGTATTTTTAAATGTGAGTATGTTTTGGCAACACCTTCTTTAACAACCTTGTTACCTTGATTAATACGTGCTTGTACGTCAATCATTTTGACAGGATCAGAAGGTATTGTCACTAAATCTTTAAGTGACTCAATGTCTACTTCATCTTCTTCACCATCTGCATGATGATGCTCATGAAGTGGGTCAAATCCATAAAACTTTAAGACACCATTCATTTCCTCTCTTAATATCGAGTCATCTTCAAAGATGTGATATAAAAGGTGACGATCAAATTCTAAAACATCTACAAGATCTTCCATGTTATTCGCACGAAGGCGATCCACGGTTTCACCTGAAACGCCCATATTGTCTAGTGGTCGTGGTAAAGAATAACGTCTTAAAACTGACGTAATTTCTTCGAATGCTTCTGCGAGTAATAATTTGAGTTCTTTAATTGAAAATGTATTAAAATCTTCAAGCTGATCAATCCCTGAAAGTTTTAGCTGCGTTAATGCTTCTTCTGACAGTTTAAGTGATTCAACTTTTAATGTTAATTTTTCTTTTGCCATTAACGGAAGCCTCCTTTAGGTCTTGATCCACCGCCAAGATCAACAAGTGATTTGACAGCTTCATTTTCTCCAGAATGTTCATCAATAAGTTCTACATATAATCCAAGTGCTTGAAGTTCTCTTGTGAGGACTCTAAACGACTCTGGTATCGATGCTTCTGGAATGGGTTTGTCATGGGTAATTGCAGAGTATACTCTGTTACGTCCGATCATATCATCAGATTTAACAGTTAACATTTCTTGTAATGTATGTGCAGCACCATATGCATAAAGTGCCCAAACTTCCATTTCACCAAAACGTTGTCCACCATTTTGCGCTTTACCACCCATTGGTTGTTGCGTAACCAGTGTATATGGTCCAACACTTCTTGCATGAAGTTTGTCTTCAACCATGTGAGAAAGTTTAATCATATACATAACACCCACTGAAATTCTATTTTCAAATGGTTGACCGGTACGTCCATCATAAAGTTGTGTTTTACCATCAGCATCTAATCCGGCTTCTGCGATGATTGCATTTAAGTCATCATCATCCACACCATCAAACACTGGTGTTGCAATGTTCACACCTAATTTTTTAGCTGCCAAGCCTAAATGGATTTCAAGGACTTGTCCAATATTCATACGAGATGGAACCCCTAACGGGTTAAGCATGATATCTACTGGCGTACCATCTGCCATGTAAGGCATATCTTCTCTTGGTAAAATTCTTGAGATAACACCTTTATTACCATGGCGACCAGCCATCTTGTCACCTTCAGATATTTTACGTTTTTGTACAACATATACTCGGATATTTTCTGTGACGCCTGAAGGGAGAACACCATCTTTTTTCGTGAGGATTTGTACACTTTGTACAATCCCTCCACCACCATGAGGTACTCTTAGTGAAGAATCACGGTATTCTCTAGATTTTTCACCAATAACAGCATGGATAAGTTTTTCTGATGGACTTGGTTCAAACATACCTTTTGGTGTAATTTTACCAACTAAGATATCGCCTTCTTTTACTTCTGAACCAGGAATGATAATGCCTCTTTCGTCTAAGTTACGTAAAGCATCGAGTCCCACATTTGGCACTTCTCTAGTAAATTCTTCTTTACCCGAACCGGTTTTAAGTTCACGTGTTTCTATTTCATATTCACTAATATGAATCGATGTATAGACATCTTCAGATACTAAGTCTTCTGATAAGATGATGGCATCTTCATAGTTGTAACCTTCCCAAGTCATAAATGCAATGGTAACATTACGACCTAAAGCAAGTTCTCCTTTATATGTGGATGGACCATCTGCTAAAATATCTCCAGCATCTACAAATTCACCAGTTTTAACAATCGGTTTTTGTAGGATCATGGTATCTTGATTGGATCTAAAGAAACGTATTAACTTATAATCCGTTGTTGTATCCACACCTTTTTCAACAAGTTTATTAGCAACTTCAAAAGTAAATGGCTCACCTTTGGTAAAGATCGTGGTACGTCCAACTTTAACCGTATTGTCTGGTTCTGATGTTACTCTAATATGTTTAGAATCAGAATACGTTACAAATCCCGATGTTTTTGAAACAACGACTGCACCAGAATCTTTTGCAGCACGATGTTCTATCCCAGTACCAACAATGGGTGCTTCAGGAATGAGTAGCGGCACGGCTTGACGTTGCATGTTCGCTCCCATGAGGGCACGAGACGCATCATCATGTTCTAAGAATGGAATCGTGGATGTTGCAACAGAAACAATTTGTTTTGGAGAAACGTCCATAAATGTTACTTGATCAACTTCAAACATTGACGTTTCGCCACGATGACGTCCAATCACTTTATCATCAGCAAATCTTCCTTTATCATCTAATTTAGATGCTGCAGAAGCAATGACTTCGTGATATTCTTCATCAGCTGTTAAATATTTAAATTCATTAGACACATAAAACCCATCTTTTTTATGTTCAACCATAAGATATGGCGTTTGAATAAAACCATATTGATCGACACGACCATATGTCGCAAGCGATGAAATCAATCCGATGGAAGGACCTTCTGGTGTTTCAATAGGACAAATTCTACCGTAGTGAGAGTTGTGTACGTCACGTACTTCAACACCGGCACGATCACGTGCTAACCCACCAGTACCTAATGCAGATACACGTCTTTTTTGCGTGAGTTCTGCAAGTGGATTGATTTGATCCATAAATTGTGATAACTGCGAAGACCCAAAGAATGTTTTAATTGCACCTGCAAGAGGTGTCATGTTTATGATTTGTGCAGGCGTTGCTTCACTAAATACAGTGGTAGACATTTTGTCTTTAATATTTTTTTCTGCGCGTGCCAAACCAATTCTAAATTGATTTTTTAGTAATTCACCAATGAGCCTTAAACGACGGTTCCCTAAGTGGTCAATATCATCTACTTCGCCAATACCTTCGTATAAGTTTAAGTAATAGCTTAATGATGCAATCATATCAGAAACAGTAATGTGTTCTGCAGTTTCTAATTGATCGTTACCTACGACTCTAACAACTTTAGTTTTATCGGAATCATCGACTTTAACGTTAACATCGAGCATTTCAACAACAACACCATGTCTGTCACCATCTTTTTCATAAATATCTCTACCTAAGAAAAACTTAATGACTTTTTCATCTAATGATTGACGGTTTCTTCGTAAAATACCAATCACATCTTCAGTCACAGGTGTATTTTTTTCTACTAATACTTCACCTGTTCTTAAGTTTGTGATTTTTTCTTTAGTATATAAAACATCGCCACCATCTGGTAAACGTTCTGCGAGAATTTCATCAGGTAATTCATTTTGTAATGAGTATTCTTTTTCAATAATTTCTTTTCTTAATACATGACGATTTTCTTTAAGTAACTGTAAGACTTCTTTTGTGATTAATGTATCTTCTTTAACTATGACTTTACCTGTTTTAGGATCTACCACATCTTGCGCAAGTGTTGTATCTAGAACACGTGCAAGCACATCAAGTTTTCTATTAAACTTATAGCGACCGACAGCGGCTAAATCATATCGTCTACGATCAAATAAACGCATGCGAATAAATTCACGTGCAGCATCTGCAGGAACTTTTTCACCTTGTCTTAATTTCGCGTAAACTTCAACAATGGCTTCATCACTATTTTTAGTTTCATCCTTTTCAAACGTTGAATCTAAATAATCTGATTTTCCAAAAATATCATAAATGTCTTTTTTCTTACCTAAACCAATGGCACGCATAAAGGTTGTCATAGGCACCTTTTTGGAACGGTCTAATTTTGTATATAAAATATCTTTAGAACCCATTTCCATTTCTAACCATGCCCCACGCGTAGGAATGATTTGAGCAGAATAACGTAATTGATTTAATTTTTTATCAATGGCACTTGTATAATATGCACCAGCAGAACGAATAATCTGTGATACAACAACACGTTCAGCACCATTAATGACAAAAGTTCCCGTTGGTGTCATCACCGGGATTTCAGCCATTAAGACTTTGTTTTCTCTTACTTCACCTGTTAAAACATTTTCTAATTTGACTTTAACAGATAGTTGTTTTGCATAGTTAATGTCTCGTTTTTTGGAATCTTGAACATTGTACTTAGGTTCAGTAAGTTCATGTTCTTCAAAATGAAGTTTCATATCACCGTTGTGTGCTTCAATTGGTGAAATGTCTTGAAGTAATTCTTTAATACCATCCTTCAAGAACCATTCAAACGAGTTCGTTTGGATTTCGATCAAGTTTGGTAAATCAATATCATAACGCATTCTAGAATAATTTCTTCTTGAAGCTTTTTTACCGTATTGAACTACGCGATATCCCATAGGGTCACTCTCCTAAAAAATATAAAATTTAATTGATGAATCGTGGTAGAAAACAACTTTTCGCATTCTATAATATTATCATATAAAATAGCAAATTGTCAATATTTAATCGCTTTGTAAACATCATAGCCTTTTGATTTATTAACTCTATAAACATCATCAAACATCGTCTTTAAAAATGCTTGATGTGAAGGTGCACCGTGTCGTTTACTAATCACGATATAAAATGCACTATTTGATGTCATATGTTGATAGATTTGCGTATACAAATCAAAAATGACTTTTTTGCCTGCTCTTATCGGTGGATTCATCACAACTAAGTCATACAATCCTTCTGGAACAGCATCCGATTCAAGTACAACGACATCTTCTAAGTGTGCCGTGTTCTTTTTTGATAACGCAACTGCTCTAGGATTCACATCAAACATTGTGACATTAGCGTTAGGATGCAACGTTTTTAAGACGCACCCTAAAACACCATATCCGCATCCTACATCTAAAACATGTTTGTAATCTTCATAATCAATTGCATGTAATAAAACATCACTGCCATGATCGACGTGTTCCATAGAAAAAACACCATGATCTGTGATGAATGAAAATGTATGGTTGCTAAATTGGTATGTGATTTGCTTTTCTAGGCTCTTTAATTGTTTATCAAATTGATAATAATGCGACATAAATTTAACGGACAAAAAACCCAAGACGCTTATGTCGCCTTAGGTTTTGAGTGTAACTATTAACCGCGATTATTTAAGTTCAACAGTTGCACCAGCTTCTTCTAATTCAGCTTTAAGTGCGTCTGCATCTTCTTTCTTGAGACCTTGTTTGATCACTGCATCAGCTGTCTCAGCTAATGTTTTTGCTTCTGCAAGTCCAAGTCCTGTTGCTGTACGAACAACTTTAATGACTGCAATTTTGTTTGAACCAAATGTTTTTAAGATAACATCGAATTCTGATTTTTCAGCAGCAGCTTCACTTGCGCCACCAGCTGCTGGTGCAGCAGCAACTGCAGTTGGATCAATTCCAAATTCTTCTTTTAATCCTTCTACGAGTTCTTTAATTTCTAATAAAGACATTTCTTTTAATGCATCTACAAATGCTTGTTTTGTTAATTTTGCCATGATTTAATTTCTCCTTTTTTATTTTATTATGCTTCTTCGCTGATCATATTTAGACCAACGGCTAATTCTCTAACTGGTTGCAATAATCCAACTGCGAGTTGTGTAAGTAACACTTCTCTTGGTGGAATGTTTGCAAGTACTTTAGTATCTGCTTCATTTAAGAAGCCACCTTCTACGATTGATGCATTTAACACAACTTGAGGATGTGTTTTAGCAAAATCATTTAAGATTTTTGCTGGTGCGACAGCATCTTGATAACTTATCGCGATCGCTTTTGGACCTGTAAAGATATCAGATAATTCATCAAAACCGGCTTTTAATGCAGCACGTCTTGCAATATTATTTTTGTAAACTTTTGCATCACAACCTGCTTGTTTTAATTGAATACGCAATTCTGTAAATTCTGCTACCGTTAAACCTGGATAATCAAATGCAACAAGTGATACTGCGGTTTGCATTTTTTCTGCAAGTTCATCTACTAATTGTTGTTTTTTAACAAGTATATCTCTCATCGTTTCCTCCTTGTAGTATAAATAAAACTCTTTGATTTTTTTCGTCAAAAACCAAAGAGTTCCAAGTTCATTTTCATTGCCTCGGTAGGATATTAAGCTTTCGCTCCTACTGTCTTTGGTTTTGATTCAATTTCAATTATGATTTTAGTGAATCTTCTAATACTTTAATACCAGGTCCCATTGAAGAAGATACTGTAATGTTTTTTACATATGCTCCTTTAACAGTGTTTGGCTTGATTCTAATTAATTGTTGATAAAGTGTATGTAGGTTCTCATTTAATTTTTGAACATCAAATGATACTTTACCGATAGGTGCATGAATATTTCCGACTTTGTCAGTACGATATTCAATTTTACCATTTTTGATTTCTTCAACAGCTTTTGCAACATCCATAGTTACTGTACCTGTTTTAGGGTTTGGCATTAAACCTTTAGGTCCTAATACACGTCCTAATTTTCCAAGTTTACCCATCATGGATGGTGTTGCTACTAAAACATCAAAATCTAACCAACCTTTAGCAATATCTTCAATAAGTTCATTATCTCCGGCACGGTCTGCACCAGCTGCTTCAGCTTCTTTAATTTTTTCGCCTTCTGCAATCACAACAACACGTTGAGTTTTTCCTGTACCATGCGGTAAGACTATGGCACCTCTTAAATTTTGATCTGCTTGACGAGGGTCAAGATTGAGTCTAAATGCGACTTCAACAGATGCGTCAAATTTTGTAAATGACGTCTTTTTTACTAAGCCTAATGCTTCTTCTACAACATAAATTGTGTTTTTGTCATAGAGTTTCGCGGCTTCAAGGTATTTTTTACCTCTTTTCATGCTTTTCCTCCTAAAATGTGGTCTAGCGGGATATCCTCCCACAATTTAGATCCATTAATCTTTTATTGTAATACCCATATTGCGAGCAGAGCCTGCAATAATGTTCATTGCTGCTTCAACATCGTATGCATTTAAATCGCGCATCTTCAGTTCAGCAATTTCACGTAACTGTGCCTTCGTAACTGAACCCACTTTTTCTTTAAGTGCATTACTTGCGCCTTTTGAAATGTTTGCTGCTTTTTTAAGCAAATCACTCGCTGGTGGCGTTTTTGTTACAAAAGTAAACGTACGGTCATCATACACTGAGATGACAACAGGAATCATATATCCCATTTGATCTTTTGTTGCTTCATTGAATTGAGAACAAAAGGCTGGAATATTTACTTGTGCTTGCCCAAGTGCCGGACCAACTGGTGGTGCTGGGTTTGCTTTTCCTGCTTGAATTTGTAGCTTTAATTGTTTAACAACTTTTTTAGCCATGAACACATCCTCCTTCTTTTACATAAGTATGTGGTTTGACAATGTCTTCCACTATGGTGTGTTTTTAAAACATGCGAAGCTATATTATCACGAAACTACGTGGTTGTCAACGAAAATTCTTAGGATTCGATGACTTTGACTTCATGGGCATCAATTTCGGTTGGTGTTGCACGACCAAAGAGGTCAATTTCAACAACAACTTTTGCTTGATCATTATCCACGATTGACACTTTCCCTTTAATCCCTTGATATGCACCTGATAAAATTTCAACATATTTATCAAGTAATTGATCATATTTGGGTTTTGAAATAACACCAATTTTAAGTAAGATCTGTTTGATTTCTTCTGGTGCGAGCGGTACAGGTTTTGTACCACCACCGGAAGACCCTAGGAATCCAGTGACTCTCGGTGTGTTTCTCACAACAAACCAAGATTCATCGGTGACAATCATTTCAACAAAAACATACCCTGGGTACAATTGTTTGATTTTCTCTTTCTCTTTACCATTTTCTTTTTTCTCTATAATCGTTTCTTCAGGTACAATGACGGAGAAAATAAAATCATTCATTCCCATCGAGTCTACACGTCTCAGTAAATCTTCTCTTACTGAATTCTCATAACCTGAATATGTTTGAATGATATACCAACGAGCTTGTTGGCTCATAGAATACCACCAAGTAAATTAAGTATTAAGAAGTTATATAATAATATGACGAGTGTTAGAAATAATAGAAATAGAATGGTACGTGCAGATTGATCTAAAAATTTTGAACGGGTTGGCCAGATAATTTTTTTAAGCTCTGGAACTGCAGGAATAAAGAATGGATAAATGACTAGAATTAATCCAAAAAACGAAATTACAAGTAAAACCCACGAGAAAATAGTCCCATTAGGTTCTGTTCCAAGTATAGGAAAGTTTGGGTTAATTTGAAGTAAGGGATTGCCACTGATAATCATAAGTGCAAGTCCTGCAGATACTGTTGCAAGTACACCCAACAACAAATTTTCCCACTTATATTCTTTTGTAAGAACTTCTAATAATTTTGATTTTTCTTCTGTATCTTTTACTTTGATTGCCATAATTTTACACCTCTATTTAGTTTCTTTGTGAATTGTGTGTGTATTACAATGCGGACAATACTTACTGATTGTTATACGGTCTGTTGCCGTAGAAGCTTTCGTTATTGTATAATTCCGATGAAGACATACACTACAAATTAAAATAATTTTTTTACGCATTAAAAAACCACTCCTGTGGTCAATGTATGAGTATTTTATCACGTTACATACATTGAGTCAACGATTTTAAAAGGATTTTCAAGAAATCTCTTCTTTGATTTTTTGTTTAATTAGATAAATAGTATTATACACTTGTTTTTTAGTTAATTGCAAGGTTTCAGAAATGTATTTTATGGATCGATGACTATCAAAATATAATTCGTATACTTTTTGTTTTCTTTCATCATCGAATTGAATCACGACATCTTCTTTTTGTGTAGATGGTGATTCTAGTTGATAGAAAAATGATGGTTCTTTAAGGACATAATGATTGACTTCTTTTTTAAGTGAGTATAATCTTCTTTTCAAAATAAGTTCAAAATATCTTGTAAATGTTTTATTGTAGCATTCATCAAATGTTTGAATGGCTTTATGTAACATAATGATACTCTCTTGATAAAAATCATATTTGTTATCTTCGTCAACATATAACAAATGGATATTTTTCCAAATAAACTTCTCATACTTTTTCAGCATGAATGCAAAAGCATCTTCATGAAAGTGATCTTTGATTAAATAAATTATTTCATAATCATTGATCTTATACATCAATCCTATTGTGTGAGTGCTTGCATAATCAGTGCAGCTGCAACACTGACATTTAATGACTGCACATGTCCTTTCATTGGAATCATGATCATATTATCACAAAGCGGTTTAATTGAATTTCTAATGCCTTTACCTTCGTTACCTAAAATAATCGCTACAGATCCGTCGTATGTTGCTTCTTGATATGATATCGCATCTTTCATATCTGTACCATATATTTTAATGCCTGCCTCTTTCAACATAGAGATCCCTTTAAATAATTGAGGTACTAAAACAATGGGAACATATTCGATGGCACCTGTTGAAACTTTTGCAACTGTCGCATTCAAGGGTACTTGTTGTTTTTGACTCATGATGATCGCATCCAAACCCATAGCATCTGCACTTCTAATGATGGCACCTAAATTATGTGGATCTTCAATCGAATCTAATATCAAAAATTTACCGTTAGGCATATCGAGTATGTCTTCAATTTTTTTATATTGATAAGGTTCTACCTCTGCAACGATGCCTTGATGTACTGCGTGGTTTGTCAAGTTGTTTAGATGTCCTTTGTCAACTTTATCAATGTGTATTGATACTCTTTCAAGATACTTTTTTAAATGAGCATCAGACATTCTATGGTCAATCATCAATTTATAAAATGTTCGTTTAGCTTTAATCGCTTCAATGATGACATTTTTACCGTAAATAATCATGGTTTACCTCATTATATGATATTCGTATATCAAAATATGATTTTTGTTTGAAATATATGAGTTAAAAAAAGCGCATGATGCGCTTTTTATTATTGAAGTTCAGAAATTTTGTTAATCATTGATGCAATCACTTCTTTGATCCATCTTGTAATGTTAGATAAAATGTACATCATAGGAAATGCTGCTTGTGAAATGGATAGAAGTAATAAAATTTGTGGCACTGTCAATGGATCCACTGGATAGTATTCTTGTGTGAAGAATGGCGCATAATTGAAGAAGCTTGGCAAGAATATAATGGATGCGACAAAAGCGATAATCATGAGTACATATACTGTTCCACGAACACGATTAAATGGCAATGATAAGCGCAATAGAACAAGCAGTGATGTAAATGTTGCTGAAATCACAATAACAGTAGAAGTTTGAAGTTGATTCATGCCTAATACACTTGCGAGACCAAAAACAATTAAACTGTTTATCATGACAACAAGTGCACCAGGTAGTGCTTTTTTGATGACATTAAGTAGAAAATTACCTTCAACACGTTTATTATTTGCTTCGAGTGCTAAGATTAATGCAGGTATCCCGATAACCAAATAATCAATTAATATAAGCTGACTTGGTTGTATTGGATATACACCACGTCTTGCAATCGCAATAATAATAAGTAATAAAGTGAAAATATTTTTTGTTAAGAATAATACTGCAACTTTTTGAACGTTATTAATGACACGTCTACCTTCTGAAACAACCTTCGGCATAGATGAAAAATTAGAATCTAATAATACCAAATGTGATACATTTCTTGCGGCCTCACTTCCCGATGCCATGGCTACAGAAGTGTCTGCTTCTTTAAGTGCTAAAATATCGTTCACACCATCTCCTGTCATGGCAACAGTATGTCCATTATTTTTTAGAGATTCTATGAGCAATCTTTTTTGACCTGGAGATACACGGCCAAAAATAGTGTATCTACCTGCTGCTCTAACAACATCTTTATCAGATAAACCTTCTAAACTAATGTATTTGTCTGCATCAACAATGCCTACACGTTGGGCGATTTTAGATACAGTAACTGGATTATCACCAGAAATAACTTTGACACCTACTTGATTCTCTTTAAAGTATTTTATCGTATCTTCAGCATCAGGTCTAATCGTATCTTCAATCGTAATCAAAGAAATCGGCGTTAGAGATTTAAAAGTATAATCATCTGAAATCGGTTCATCCGTTCTTGCAATACATAAAACTCTAAAACCTTCTTCTGCAAAACGATTCACCTGGACTTTAATAGTTTCTGGATATTGATTTTTTAATACGTATTCAGGTGCACCTAACACAAATGTACCATATCGCTCAAACTCAACCGCTGAAAATTTTCTTGAACTTGAAAATGGAATGATATTTTTGTGTCTAATACGTTTTGCGGTTCCAAAACGATCTGATAATGCTTGTGATGTTAAATTTGTATCATTTAATGCATTGATCATTGCAGAGACAATATTTTTAATACTTAATTTATCATAAGGTTCTAACTCAACTGTAGAATGCACACTCATTGTACCGTCTGTAATCGTACCCGTTTTATCAAGACAAAGCATGTCGACACGTGCAAGCATTTCTATACAGTACAATTCTTGAACGAGTGTATTATTTTGGGCAAGTCGAATCACGCCTACGGCGAGCGCCATACTTGTTAGTAAAAATAATCCAGATGGAATAATACCAATCATTGCACCTGTTGTAGCTTTGACAATATCTTCGTACCCTAAGTTTGTGTTGGTTGTCATTGTATAAAACAATAAACCGGCAAGTGGTATGATAATACCCGCAACAGTACGAATAATAATTTTTAATGAGGCAAGTAAGTCAGATTTAGGTTTTTGATATACTTTCGCTTGTGATGTCAATTTTTGAATGTAAATATCATTACCAATCGCAGTCACTTGTGCATAACATGATCCAGAGACAACATAGCTACCTGAATATAACGTATCACCTTTTCTTTTAAGGATTGGATCAGATTCACCAGTTAAAAGTGATTCATTTACTTCTAAAGTGCCTTCACGAACAACACAATCTGCTGCAATTTGTTTTCCAGAATTTAAATATAAGATGTCATCAATGACAATATTGGAGACTGATATCTCATAATCACCAGAATCTCTCACGACGTTGGCAGTAGGTGCAGAAAGTAATGATAACTTATCGATCATTTTTTTCGCACGAATTTCTTGAATGATACCAATTGCAATATTTGCAGATACAGTTCCTAAGAAAAAGAAATTTGCAAATTCTGCGCCAACACTTAGTAACCAAACAGCAATTGCAAAGTTTAAAAAGTTAAAAAAAGTGAATAAATTTGCGATTATTATAGAGGATACACTCTTAGAACTACCTGTTTCCATGACATTAGAAAGACCAGCCATGATTCGAGATTCAACGTCTTCATTTGTAAGTCCTAATTTAATGTCAGGATTGTATCTCTCAACAACCAAATCATCTTTGGATTTAACCAAGTGGTTTTCATTAAAACTATCAAGATCTGCTGAAACTGATGGATCAAGTGTTAAAGGATCTCTATCCATTTGGATGAGATCTTCTTTGATAACAACTTTAGGCCCTTTTTGTTTTTCAGGCGTATCTTTTTTATTGACTTGTGTCTTTTTTGTAGCTTCAGCCATAGCCAATCCTCTTTAAACAATTATAGCACAAATGATATAAAATAAAAGTAAAAAATAATTAAATATAGCCTTTTTCCATAAGTTGTTGACGATACATATCTGCTAAATTGAAATCTTTATTTGTTCTTGCTTTTTGCCAAGCCAAATAAATATTTATATCATCATCTACATTAAAATTTACTTGAACACCAATGATGGGAAGTAGCCACATAAAAGTGTTTATAATCATTGCTTGTTCATTTAAATCTTTACTTTTATTGAGAGATTTTTGCAATTCAAAAATCTTTGTAACCACCGTTGGTGTGTGAAAGTCATCACACATTGCAGCAATGATTTCTTCCATAAATAGGGTATCTATTTGATTAGATGATGTTCCTAAAGCTTTAAGTTCCAATAAAGTAATTCCTATTTTTTTACTTAAAGCAACATAATGTTTCATGTATTGTTCTAGTAACTTATCTGAATATTGTATTGGTTGTCTATAATGATGCGCAAGAATTAAAAGTCTAAACGCTTGTTTTTCTATATCATCTAAATCTTTTACAAAAACAACATTACCAAGAGATTTACTCATTTTTTGTTGATCTACATCGAGTCTTGCGTTATGTATCCAGTATTTAGCCAATCCGTGATGATCTAATGCGAGTGCTTGAGCCCGTTCATTTTCATGATGAGGAAACATTAGGTCACTTCCTCCACCATGAATATCAATCATACCATCAAATAATTCATGATTCATAACCGCACATTCTGTATGCCATCCTGGTCTACCTTTTCCCCATGGAGATTCATAATGTAAACCCTCTGTTGTGTTTTTCCAAATGGAAAAATCATTAGGATGTTCTTTGTCAGGATCGAGTTCAATTCTTACGGCGTGTTCTAGTGCTTCTCTATTTTGATGACTTAAAGAACCATACGAATCCACTTTTTGAACTCTAAAATATACACCTAATGGTGTTTCATAAGCATACCCTTTTTTTATTAAAACATCTATATATGTAATCATTTGTTGAACATACTCTGTTGCTTTTGGCATAATATCTGGTAATTCGCTACCTAAAGCTTTTACCATTGTTTGAAAAGCGTCATAATATTTTGTAGATAATTGAGATTCTGACATACCTACTTGTTTTGCTTTTTCAATAATTTTATCATCAACATCTGTGATATTTGATACATAGGTAACGTCATATCCAAGTTCCATTAAAAATCGTTTCACAACATCAAAGAAAATCACAGGACGTCCGTTTCCGATATGTATATCATTATATACTGTAGGTCCACATACATACATTGAAACATGCCCATCTTTAATAGGCACAAATGTTTCAATTGATTTTGTTAATGTATTATATACCTTTAACTGATAATTCATTACTAACCATTTAATTGTTCATTCATAAATTCGGATTCAAAAAAGTTTTGAATCGTATTAAGTACACTTAAATCTTTGGTTGTATCTATCTCAATACCTTCAAAAGTCATGTCGTTTAGTATGTATCCTTCAATCACAACCAGTCTAGATAATCCGATATAGGAAGCAATTCTCGATTGTGTATTTGCTTGATCAAATGAAAGTGTCATGGTACCACCTTCTAATACAACTCGTGAAGCTTCATGATATGTATTCACAAGTCCCGCAAAACCACCGAATCGTAGTGTTTGTGTCACGTTATTTGTGACATCAATTGGATCAATGGATAAAGAAATATTCGCATCCACATACATTTCATCAAATCCTCTGTTGATAACACCAAATGCGCCACCAACATATAATGAGTAATTCGATGTATCGTTCTCATTTGTGTTATAGTCGATACTTGATAAATTAATATTTCCTGTATAAATCATTTCTGTTAATAAACCAGCTTGTGTTGCTTGTGGATCTACATCTCCAATGAGTCCACCAATATACATTGAAAAACTTCTATCAGACCTTGTAGATATCTCAGCTTCAAGTGAATAATTTAGGTCTACTTGGACATTCAATTTAGAAGATACAACAGATTCATATCCATAACCAATACCACCACCAAGTCTTACAATCGCATTCGATGTAGATGTCAATGTGATTGCACTATTTTCTATGGTAATATTTTCAATTCTTCCGCGTGCTTCACCAGCTATACCACCAACATAAACGTATGTTGAGGATGCCGATTCTAAATAGATATTGGAATTTTTAATAGTAACATTTTCAATCACTGATAAACTACTTGCTTGATATCCAGTTAAAAATCCCGTTTTTGTAGAAGATGATGTTTGGATAGGTGCTTCGTTAGTGCCTATTTGAACATTATCAAGAACAACATCTTTTACTTTTCCTGATGATATGTATCCAAAGACACCGTTATATAACCTTGACTCGGTAATGGTTATATTAGAAAGCGTGAATCCATTGCCTTCAAAGGATCCAATAAAAGATGACGTAAAAGGTGTCACAAATTCTACACCTGAGAAATCAATGTCATTTTTAAGAACATAATTTCCGCTTCTATTGTTTGACATTGCAAGAAAATCTTCAGGTGTTTCAATATCTAAACTTGATTGTGCAAGCGTCATGAATGTATAGGTTTCAATAGATACTGCATCACGTCCAACCGTTGCTTGAATTTCAATCGTATATTCTGTTTCAGATGTTAAGTTTGAAAATTGTACAACACTAATACTGTCAGCTGAACTATATGTCTTAGTATCTACCGTCACTAAACTATTAGATAAGTAAATGTATACATTTCCTGTAATTTCAAAATCAGGATCTTCTACTGTAATATTGAATGTGGCTTGATTGATTTGAATGCCTTCTTCTTCGTTAATTTCAATTGTTGCTGAAATGTTTGTATTTGCGTCATTACATGCTTGCAGTGTTAGTCCAAATGCAAATACTGATATTATGAATAATATTTTTTTCATTGTATGTATCCTCACCATAATTTTAAAGTGTCATCTAATCTCGACAATACTGTATCTTTTGGAAGTAATGCGAGCATATTCGGTAAACTTGGACCGTGAAGTTCTGCTGTTGTTGCAATCCGCAATCCCATAAAGAGTGGCTTACCTTTAATTCCTAATGATACAGAAATATCTTTTGTTAATTCTTGTATCGCTTCAGGAGTCCAATCAATTGTTTCTATTTTCGCTTTAAACGTTTTTATGAGTTCTTGAAGTTGATGTTCTTTTAAAAAAGAGATCATGTCTTCATTTAAAACAAAGGGTTGACTCAAAAAGTTCTCATAAAGTGTGACAATTTCACCTATAAAATGTAATCTTTCTTGAAACACTGAAGTTAATTGTAATAGCCAATTGTCATCTTTAATCTCAATCTTATGATCTATC
>JALQTF010000065.1 GCA_023264085.1 Acholeplasmataceae bacterium | reverse complement strand
CATTTTTTACTAAATATTTTAGTGTATCCACAAGAACATAGATTGTAGTATTTTCTTTAATTTGATCGAGTCTTTGAACAATTTTTTCTGTTGCAACACCGTTTTTTATGTCTTTGATAGCTTCTAATACTAAATAAGCTTCACCGTAAGAGACACTTCTAGAGTCTATGACATAAACAGGGAAATCTTCTACCATATCTTTGGCTAATACAGCACCTTGATAGGTCCCTGAAAGTTTTGATGAAATCGTAACAACAATGGCGTCTTGATATCCTTCATCTTTTAATTGTTGGTATACTTCTGCCATTTTACCCGTTGCAGTTTGAGAGGTAGAAACATCAATATCTGGTTCTTTGACGATTTTGTCGTAAAACGCCTCTGCCGTAATATCAACAAAGTCTTCATATTCTTTTCCATCTAAATTTAGGATGGAACGAAAAACTTGTACTGGATAATCAAGTTTCATGTAATCAACACCTGAGTTTCCGCATACGATTAAAGCAGTTCTTTTATCCATGTTTTTTCTCCTTAATATTCATTATTCTTGATATTATTTTAACATATTTAAAAAATGTTGGAATATCAAATTAAATTCTTACACAAATTATTTGCAAATGACCAATCTAAAGATTCCCAATCTATTTATAATTTAATCGATGTTAATGAGTTCCCACTCACAGACTTTGTTATTTGTTCCCCATTTGGCGAGATAAATGTGACGGTTTGCTTTTCATTTGTTGGATTCCAAACAATTGCGATGATGTCACCATCATCATTTTGATAAATAGAAGAGGAAACAGCTTCATGAATCATCATTCTGTAGCTTGAATCTCTATCGCCATAATGGTGAATCCCTTGAATTAAATAATATGTATGCGAGAGATCTGTCGGATAATCATCGCTTAAAATTTTATTTGCATCAAACATGGTGAGTGCTTTGTCTGAATCTACAATTGCTTGGATTGTCCACATATTCGCAAACCATGTATCAATGGTATTATCTTTTGCTTGCATATAGGTTGCGAAAATATTGGTGAGTGTTTGTTTTTCATCGTCATTGAGTGCATAGGATGTTAAATATTCATTGTTTGGCAACCATTGAATCCCGTATATAAATGTAGGATTTGCACCAAACCATGTTGCATAATCGTATTTACCGCCCCATATCATACCGGCAACGTCAGCATAATCATCATAATTATTGGGAAAGATACTATCTTTATAATCAAATATATACATTTTAGCAGATGCTACTTCATGCACATAGCCATAAATGGCGGCATCTCTTAGTGCTTTATTATCTGTTTCAAGTGACCATAAATAACCTGCCACCCATGATTGAATCGCTTCACTTGTAGATTCGATATTATTCCCTTCAGCGAATGTTCCATATCCATGTGCCCACGTATGTCCTGCATAGGTATCAAAATTTCTTAAATAACGATGGGTCTTTTGATCTTTTTTAGGATACAAATAATCACTTAAGAAAAAGTCAATGATCTCTCGATACTTCTCTTTAAAAGTATCATCGTATTGAGATAGTATCGTTGCAGCATACACAATATAGCCATGAGTAAAACTGTGATCTGATAATTCTGATGCTGTAGAAAATGTATTGTCTGAATAGTACGTTGTATTCCAATAAGGATTGTAGTATAGGAACTTGTCATCTCCTTGATTAAAATACGTAAACCAGTCTTCTAATACATATTTTAATCTTTCAATAAAAACAATTTCATATTCACTGTTCATTTCATGTGCTGCAATAAGGGATTGAGCAAGCGGAAATAACACTTTACCGTTCCAATATGGTGCAGGATCATTAAGTAAATTCTCCAAATCATCTGTTTCACTCAGTGTATCTAGAGATTCAAAATATATTTCTTGCGTTGCTGCATCAAAAGTTGAACTTGGTAAACTATAATTTGGAATCACACCATGAAACGTGTGTGTTGTTTTAAATTGATTGCCTTGAGTTGTTAAAATCTCCCCTCTTGCTGTGGTCAAACTAAAGTCAATATAATCTAATTCACTATAAAGTTGATGATGTGGCAACACCATGATCAGTGGTGTTATAGATGCTTTTGTTGGATTTATATAACTTGTAGTAAATGTTGTTTGTACTTCAGATGTATCTTCAAAAACTTCAAAACTCGCATCTGTATCAACTGGAATCATTCTAGATGCGTCTTTTAATGTTCTTGCATCAGAAATACCATTAATGGTAGATAACGAAAACACATTATACATATCCATAGATAAACGTATCCCTTGATCTGTAAATGTCATCAACGTATCTTCTGGTGTAGATAAGTACATATAGACATCCTCAAAAATAGGTTGTCCTACACCTTGAGGATAGGTTGTTTGATAGCCAACATGTTTTCCTTTTATTTTAACAACAAGACCATCTCCAGTAAAAGCATCTTCTTCAATACGTAGTCCATTCGTACTAAAAAATTCATAGCCTTGATTGCCTTCTTTAGTAAGTTCAACAATGGCACTTTCTTTATCTAAGACTTGATAAAAAACATAGGGAGACCCTTGTGCCATTGTAACGATCATGTGATCTTTTAAATCGCCAGGATTTCTCAAGGCAACTTCCACGTGATTGTCACCATAGCCTGTGACATACGTGTCATAATTTGACTGAAGCGTTGTTGTTTTTACGTATACATCTTTAATCGCAAGTGAGAAATTCGCCATTGTATTAAATCCGTCTGGTTCCCAATATTGAACAAATCCTTTATTAGCATTCGTAAATTCTGCCCCTTGTCCTTGAAAGGATACACGATATGGATTGGTATAAATACCATTCCCTCCGCCTTTTGCTTGAACAATAAGAGATGTCCACCATGAACTTGATGGAATTGCATATTGTTTAAGATCATTATCAATATATGTTGGATTTGCAGCATGTGTCATATCAGATGCAACTCCGGTTCTTAAGGTGCCAGACCCTAAAAACATCGATGTATCAGATGATACAACAGGTGCTTGTAGTGATTGTATTGGATCATTTGTTACAGTGATAGTGCGCTCATATGAAAATGATGCCCCACCATAAGTCATATCATAACTTAGTGTATATGAACCTACAGTTCCATAATCAACAAAGCCTTTGACTTCAAATAAATGTTTTACATTATTTTGATATTCATTGAGCATGAACACCTGATCTAATGGATTAAAATATTTTCCTACTGGGTGATTGATATCTTCTAAACCTGATACCAATGTAATTGCTTTTTCTAATTGAATATCTTCTTGTTTGTTACTTTGACATCCTATTAATAAAAATAAGATGAGTAACATGATGCTTCCTGTAATGATTTTTCTCATGCTGTCTCCTTTTGATATGACGTCATCATACCATGAAACCGCTTTTAAAGAAACCGGTTTCCTAAACTTTATAAAAAAAGATGCTAGAATTTTATTTCTAGCATCACATCATGTTTTCTAAAGATTGGTGGTACCATCGGACCTTGGTAGCGCAACAATACAGGATCTCCTTGAATCTTTAACCCTTTATTTTCGGCATAGTCTTGAAGTTTTTTTATCAATGTATCCACTTTTTTAATTGAACCAACATATGAGTAAGATACATATGTTTTTTCTTCTTGTTTTTCAATCTTGATACGAGGATCAAGTGCTTCTGGATAACCCTCTTTCACAACGTCTTCTGGCATCGTAAATGCAATGTATCCCGATTCTTTCACATCCGTAAATACAGGCACCGTCATATTGATCTTTTGTTTTTTTGAATTATAACCTGAAATATAACTAAATAAAACCTGAAATCCAGAATACGAAGGACTTCCTGACTTCATCATCACAAATGGGGCATATTTTCTAATTTCAATATGTCCTTCTTTTTCTAATACATCATATTTTAATTGTTCATATGCCACGGGGAGCCTCCCTTAATATTTTATGTAAAGGTCTTCCTTTTGCAAGTTCATCCACAAGTTTATCTAAATACCGTATGTTTTT
>JALQTF010000028.1 GCA_023264085.1 Acholeplasmataceae bacterium | reverse complement strand
GTTTGTTCAATGATTTGATTCATACCATCTTCATTGGATATAGTTTTAGAGAATGATGTAATTCCATATCCATCAAAGATATCATTGATTTTACCGAGTGCAATGACGTCATTACCATTGTCTTCTAAAAAGTTTAAAACGGTTTTATTAAATGGTTTTAATGCGTAATCATGGCGATTAGATGTTCTTGTAAAATCATCTTTGTTGTTACCAATAAAAGGTCTTGTGATGATGCGTCCAACTTTCCATTTTGGTTCCATCATGATATCTCTAGCAATTTGTGAAATTTCATATTGTCTTTCTATTGGGATAACATCTTCATGCATCGCAATTTGCAAGACGCTATCAGCACTTGTATAAACAATGAGATCACCTGTTTTCATGTGGTGCTCACCGTACTCTTTTATAATCTCTGTGCCTGATGCGGATTTATTCCCTACAATTTTATGACCGGTTTTTTCTTCTAATAACTCAATCAAATCTTGTGGGAATCCTGTATCCGTAAATGTTTGGAATGGTTCTTTAATTTGAAGTCCCATAAGTTCCCAATGTCCAGTCATGGTATCTTTTCCAGATGATATTTCTCTCATTTTTCCAACATGTGCTTTTGGTTGCTTGACTGGTAATAATCCTTTAACATCGGTGATATTACCATAACCTAATTGAATTAAATTAGGAATATGAAGTGGATACTTTTCAATAATATGGCCGATTGTATGTGCACCTGTATCATTAAAATCCACTGCATCTTCTTGTTCACCAATCCCAAGCGAATCTAATACAATTAAAAATATTCTATTAAACATACCTACTCCTTTGACCTTGGATGCATGGTGTCATACATTTTTTTTAAGGTTTTTTGATTTAAATGGGTATAAATTTGTGTTGTCGAGATATTTTCATGACCCAACAATAATTGTAGTGCTCTTAAGTCCATTCCATTTTCCAATAAATGTGTTGCAAAAGCATGTCTTAATGTATGGGGAGAAATATCTTCAACCCCAATGACTTGGCCCCATTGCTTTAGTAATTTATAAAATCCAACTCTTGATAATGGTTTTCCTAAATGATTTAAAAATATCATATTAGAATGATATTTGTTGAGTTGCGGCCGTGCATCTTTTAAATATTTCGTGATTGCTGTATATGCCATTTCAGAGATTGGAACTTCTCTTTCTTTATTTCCTTTACCGATGACATGTACATACATATGATTTAAATGAATATCTTTGATGGATAAACTTAATAACTCAGACACCCGTAACCCTGAACCATAAATGAGCTCTATTAGTGCGACATTTCTTTTTGCAAGCACCGAATCACCTTCAACATGTTCTAATAGTTTCAACACATCTGAAACATTTAATGTCGAAGGAAGATGTTTTGCCTTTTTAGGTGTTTTTATGTGTCTAGCGATATCTTGATCAATCATACGTTCTAACATTAAAAACTTTATAAACATTTTTATGGATGATAATTTTCTCGCGACAGAACTTGTTTCAAATTGTTTGGATACACTTTTAATATAGGATTCAATGTGTCTTTTTTCTAACTTTTCAACTTTAGTTACATGGTGATATTTGTTTACAAATTCATAAAAAAGCGTGCAATCTCTAATATATGCTTCAACCGTGTGATTAGATAAACGCTTTTCTTGCCTCAAATAGTATTCAAATTCTTTAATTTCATATGTCATATAAATACCATAAATACAAGATTCCCCAATTGTAATCCACGTCTGGTCAATTTTAGATGATTATCCTCAATCACTAAAAGACCATCATCAATAAAACGCAATAGACTAGGATATAAATTGAAAATATCATCATTGTATTTAGATTTTACCATATTTAAATCGATTCCTTGAGTCATTCTAAGTTTAAAAAGCAAATGATCATTTCTTAATGTTGCTTCATCTTGTTCAATGACTTCTTTAAGTGGATCAACGATATATTTTGACATGGCTTTGTGATTATAGGTACGTGTATTATCAATAAAACCGTGTGCCCCTAAACCTACACCGATGTATTCTTGAAGCGTCCAATACAATGTATTGTGTAGAGATGTTTTACCATCTCTAGAGAAATTTGATATTTCATAATGATCATATCCAGCATCTTTAAAACGATCCATAACAAGATCATACATCGTTGCTTCCGTATCTTCATCCGTTTTTACAAATTTATTTCGTTTAAGTTGATGTGAAAAAAAAGTTTTCTCTTCAATAATTAATGAATAAGCACTTACATGTGGAATATCTAACGAAATCAATGTATCAATATCATGCTGTAATTCCTCAACTGTTTGGTGCTCTAATGCATAAATAAGATCGACATTCAAATTTGTTATTCCGAGAGATTTAAAAGATGCAATGGTATCAAACACCATGGTATTAGTATGTTTCCGATTCAGTCTTTCTAAATGTTTTTGATTGAATGTTTGAACACCTAAAGACACACGATTAACACCGTATGCTTTCATGAGTATTCCTTTTTTATGATCATAAGATTCGGGATTGACTTCAATCGTATACTCAGTTGGTTGATAGATTGATAATGCTTCTAATAAAAATGTTAACTCGTCATGATTGAGTGCCGATGGTGTCCCACCACCAATGTAAATAGTATCCACCTGAGGATACTTTTTATAGTAAGACTGAATCTCTTTTTTTAATGCTTCTAAGTATCGCATATTGTGATCATGTCCTTTTGATACATGTTTCACAAAATCACAATAATGACAAATCGCATCACAAAAAGGAATATGAACGTATAATCCACGCATCAATCATCACTATTCGATAAAATCGCTAAAAATGCTTCTTGTGGGACATCGACACGTCCGATCGATTTCATCTTCTTTTTACCTTCTTTTTGTTTCGCTAATAGTTTTTTCTTTCTAGAAATATCGCCACCATAACATTTCGCTAAAACATCTTTTCTCATTGCTTTAATCGTTGTACGTGCGATAATTTTGGATCCTAAAGCTGCTTGTACTGGAATTTCAAACATTTGTCTCGGAATAAGATCCACCATTTTCTCACAAATCGTTTTACCTCTTTGATATGCAAAATCTCTATGAACGATAATGGATAATGCATCGACAACTTCACCATTTAGTAATATGTCCATCTTTTGAAGATTGGATGGTTGATATCCGGAAAGTTCATAATCAAAAGATGCATATCCTTTAGATGTTGATTTTAGTTTATCAAAAAAGTCATACACAATTTCTGCAAGTGGTAACTGATAAATAATCGATACACGATTAGCATCAATATAGGTCATTGTTTGAAATTGACCACGTTTCTTTTGACATACATCCATCACTGCTCCAACATATTCTTTTGGTGTCATGATGGTTGCCTTTATCATAGGTTCTTCCATATGATCTACATCTTGTGGTTTAGGTAATTTCGTTGGATTATCCACTTCAATCATAGTGCCATCTGTTAAAAACACATGATAAATCACCGAAGGTGCTGTGGCAATAAGACCAATATCAAATTCTCTCTGAATACGTTCAACAATGATTTCCATGTGAAGCAATCCTAAAAAACCGGTTCTAAATCCAAAACCAAGTGCTTGAGAAGCTTCAGCTTCATACATTAATGAAGCATCGTTAAGTTTGAGTTTATCGAGTGCATCTCTTAAATCAGTATATTCAGAAGCATCTAAAGGATATAGCCCACAAAAAACAACTGAATTGAGTGTTCGATATCCAGGAAGTGCTTCCGTTGCTGGATCATTCAGATGTGTAATTGTATCACCTACGCGCACATGATGGATGTCTTTAATCGAAGCAATCATATAACCCACATCACCTGGACCTAACAACTCTTTTTTCACTGGTTTAGGTGTATTGACGCCAACTTCTAAAACTTCATACGTCGCTTTTGATGCCATCATCTGAATATGGTCACCTTTTTTAATCGATCCATTTTTAACCCTTATAGAAGGAATAACCCCTTTATAAGGGTCAAAAAACGAATCAAAAACAAGTGCTCTTAATGGTTCTTCTAAATCTCCTAAAGGCGGTCGTATGTCTGTAACGATTCGCTCTAATAATTGGTCAATACCAATACCATCTTTTGCAGATACAAGGAGTGCATCTTGTGCAGGAATACCAATAACATCTTCTATTTCTTTTTTGACTCGTTCTGGATCTGCACTTGGCAAATCTATTTTGTTAATCACTGGAATGATATCTAAGTCATGATCAAGCGCTAAATATACGTTTGCTAGCGTTTGGGCCTCTATGCCTTGAGCTGCATCGACAACTAAAATAGCACCTTCACAAGCAGCGAGTGATCTTGACACTTCATATGTGAAATCAACATGACCTGGTGTATCAATTAAATGAAAAACATAGTCTTGTCCATCGTTTGCTTTATACAATAATTCAACTGCATTAAGTTTAATTGTAATACCACGTTCACGTTCCAAATCCATGGAATCCAGTAATTGAGATTTCATTTCTCTTTCTGGTACAGTATCTGTCATTTGAAGCAATCGATCAGCAAGTGTTGATTTACCGTGATCGATATGTGCTATAATTGAAAAGTTTCTTATATTTTTAGTATTTTTCTTCATGTTTTCACCAAATATATTTTATCACATAATATAGAATTCACTTTAATATCGCCATTTTTTAGGTTCAATTTTTTATTATTAAATGAAAAGTGATGTATGCATCATACATCACTTTTGCTTATTTCGACTTCTAATATTTTTTTCTTAGTTGTTTTTCTTACTTTAAAAGTATATCCTTCATAATCAAAACTTTCATTAGTAAACGGTATTTTTCCCATTTGATCAAGCATAAACCCATTCATCGTTTGAGCATCATCATATTCAAAGCCAAGGTGTTGTAAAACATGCTCTAGTTCTGCAGAACCTTTAACAATATAGTGATTTTGATCAACTTTTGTAATGTCTTTTTCAACTTCATCATGCTCATCAAAGATATCCCCTACGAGTTCTTCAACAATATCTTCTAGAGATGCTAGACCTTGTGTACCACCATGTTCATCTTTAACAATCGCTAAATGTTCTTTTTTTGTTTTAAGCATATGAAGTAAATCAACAATTTTCATATATTCGGTCACAAAGATTGGATCTTTCATCATTTGTTTAACAGTCTTTTTTCCTGGAACTACATGATAAATGAAATCTTTGTAATGTAATATCCCAATAATGTGATCTAAGTCTTTATCATAGACAGGTAATCTAGAATGTCCTGTAGATTCAAATATCTCTGATATTTCATCGATAGTATCTGTAATATCGACAGCTTCAATATCCACACGAGGCGTTAATATTTCAGTGACTTTTAATGCATCAAAATCGATCACACGTTGAATCAGTTCTTTTTCATTGGCATTAATACCACCTTGTTTTTCAACTTCAGCAACATATGTCAATAGTTCATCTTCAGTCACTGTTTGTTTTTTAAATTTAAACAGACGATTCATTCCTTGTTGAATGAGCCCAAAAATAAATGTGACTGGTAAAATAACATAACTTACGATCTTAATAAATGGCGTAATAACCATCGCAAAACGTTCTGGTAACTGTTTTGCAATACTTTTTGGTGTGATTTCACCAAAAATAAGCACCACAGTTGTAAGGACAACAGTTGAGATGGTTACCCCTAAATCCTGCCCGAGTAAATCTACAAATATAATTGTCGCTAATGAGGCAGCAAGAATATTTACAATATTGTTTCCTACTAAAATGACAACAAGAAGCTTTTCAAACTTTTCATATAAATCAAGTGTTTTTGATGCGCGTTTATTTCCTTGTTCAATCAAAAATTTCAACTTTATTGGATTCAAAGATGAAAATGCAGTCTCTGTAGCAGAAAACAACCCAGATAGTAAGATTAATATCAATAAAGCAATTAGGGATGAATTATACATCTGAATCCATCTCCTCTAAAATAGTAACTTCTATTTTTTTAAACACTTGGTCCTCAATTGTTAGAGATTTGAATTGAATATTGTTGAATACAAATTCAACAATTTCTTGGTTATCTGGCAAATGACCTAATTGATCCAACATGAATCCAGATAATGTATCATATGCCTCCACATCGATGCCAGCATCAAGCAAATCTTCAACATCGTATATATTGACATCTCCTAGGATATGATATACACGATCACTAATTTTATGAATTTCAATATCATCATCATCAAATTCATCAGAAACAGTACCAATTATTTCTTCGATAATATCTTCAAATGTTACAAGTCCGGATGTACCACCATATTCATCTAAGACAATCGCAATGTGGTTTTTGGATTGTTGCATTTCTTTTAATAGATCACTAATTTTTTGAGATTCTGGAATAAAATATGGTTTTCTCATTAATGATTTTAAACGAATGGTCTTTCTTTTACCAGTTAAATATGGGATAAAGTCTTTTAAATGAACTGTACCGATGATCGTATCTAAATTTTCTTGATAAATTGGATAGCGGGTAAATCTTTGATCACCAATAATTTTAATAATTTCTTCAGGTGTCATTGACACTTCTAATCCTTCGATATCGACCCGATGCGTCATCACTTCGTATACTTCAGTATCATCAAAATCAAACACATTATGAATCATTTCAGATTCTTCTTCATCAAGAACACCACTTTGTGAACTTTCAGTAACAATGGATCGTATTTGTTCTTCTGTCATATCTCTATCTGTGAGTTCTGGATTCAGTTGTAATAATGATGCAATCCATTTTGACACAGTATAAATTACATAGGTTATTGGATATAACAATCGAAATACAATAATATAAGGAATGTAGCTTCCATATGCAAGTTTATGATAAAATCGAATGCCTAAGCGCTTAGGTAAATGATTAAAAAGAATAACATACACAATATAAAAAACGAGCATCAATACAATGACAAGCCATACATGCATCACAAGGTCAGTCATAAGTGTATAAAATAGAATCATCATCGCAGACAAAATGAGCACACTCATCATTTGCTTGTGGATTTCAAAGCGTCTGTAATTTTCTGTATAATACTTTAATTTTTTCGCTTGATAATGACCTTTTTCAGCATCTTCTTCAAGTGTATCATCTGGCATACGAATAAATGCCACTTCCCCTAAATTAAGAATAAAAAGCATCACAAGGGATACTGACGTTACAATAATATAGATGATTTGATCAGTTGTCATGATGTAAACCTAATAAAAAAAGACAACTTAAAAAAGACGTTATCTTCGGGTGTTCGGGATATGTTGGATCGTCGATCCTCTGGCTAACTTCCATGGATAAATGTTACCTCATGTTTTAATTTATGCGGTATTATTTTACTAAATGATGACGCATTTGTCAATGTATTTATATTGTTGGCTATGTTATAATAGTAGCGTTACTTAAGGAGAACCCATGCAAATCTTATTCAATTTAGGATTACTTTTCATTGGATTTATATTTTTAATTAAAGGTGCAGACTTCACAATTAATGGTGCCACTTCAATCGCAACGAGATTTGGTGTTTCTAAAATTGTTATCGGTTTGACACTCGTTGCTTTTGGTACATCATTACCAGAATTTGCGGTCAGTTTTGTTGCATCCATTCAAGCATATGTTAATAATAGTAATGCAGATATTGCTTTAGGTAATGTCATTGGCTCAAATGTAGCGAATTTTGGATTAATATTAGGATTATCTGCGATGCTTGTCCCTATTCACGTGAAACAATCGATTATTAAAAGAGATTTGCCTTATTTACTATTAATATCAACATTATTTGTGATTTTCATGTACTATTTTCAATCACAATCAGTGATTTCTCGTTTTGAAGGTGTGATCTTATTACTTTTTTTTGGGTATTATTTGAAATTGTTGTTAAAAGAAAAAAAGATTGATATTGAAATTCAACCTACACATTCGAGCTTAAGATCGAATATATTCATTCTTATTATTGGCTTAATTGGAGTTTCTTTGGGTGGATATCTAGTAACATCTTCAGCAGAAATGCTTGCCATTGAACTACTTGTAAATGTATTTAATATGAATCCAGATCAAGTGATTACCTTAGTTGGACTGAGTATTGTTGCAATTGGTACTTCCTTGCCTGAGCTAGTGACAACCCTAACAGCAATTAAAAAGGGAGATCATGACATTGCGATAGGAAATGTTGTTGGCTCAAATCTTTTTAATATTTTATTAGTTGTTGGATTATCTTCTACAGTTATTCCTCTAGGAGTAACTTCAAGTGTTATTTTTGATGGCATACTTGTTGTCATTGTTGTGTTAATTACTTACATGTATTTATTGATTAGACGAAACACTTCTAAACTACTTGGTATATTTCTTCTGTTATTTTATGCATCTTATCTCATTTTCATCATTACACGTTCAATATAAAAGGTCCTTATAAAAGGACCTTTTTTTTGTCAATGTGCATAAGCCATGTTCTGTTCCCTAACTGGGTGTAATCATTTATCTCTATACAATGTATAGCATGTTTACTTTTTCAAATAAACATGTGCCCCTACCATAATTTGGGTTTCTAGCTTGTGGGGTTTACCGCGTTTCACTCACTTATTTCTAAGTGCTTCGTCACTGTGGCACGTTACATTTACTTTCATAGTTTCCCTTAGAAAGATCAACGCCGTTACACAAAGTACTCTAAGTTATTGTTTCCTTAGACACAAACACTACATGCAGTGAAGCATGTGCTAGCATGGACTTTCCTAACGCATGATGCGCTCGATTACCTTCCATTGACTTTACTATTTTATCATAGAATTTAGTTTTTTGGATTCAAATCATTAAGCGCGTCTTTTCGTGATAAATCAATGCGACCTTTATCATCTATTTTAATACATTTCACCATGATTTGATCGCCTAATGATACGACTGATTCGACTTTTTCAACGCGTTCATTGGCAAGCTTTGAAATGTGTACAAGTCCTTCAGTACCTGGCCATAACTCTACGAAACAACCAAATGCTTCAATACGTTTCACGATGCCTTCATAGACTTTGCCGACTTCAGCTTCTCTTACTAAATTAAGAATATGGTCTGCTGCTTTTTCAATGGTTGCACGATCATGATGCATTAAAAATACACGACCATCTTGTTCAATATCAATTTTAATTTGATCATGATCTTCAATAATTTGACTAATAATTTTACCACCGGCACCAATGACATCACGGATGCGATCTGGAGAAATCGTAATCATTTTTACTTTCGGTGCATATGGTGATAAATCTTCACGGACTTCAGAAATGGTTTCATTCATGTGAGAAAGAATTTCTAGACGTGCGAGTTTTGCTTGTTCGAGTGCTTCGTGTAAAATGGCTTCATTGATACCCGTAATTTTGATATCCATTTGTAATGCTGTAATTCCGTTTTCAGATCCAGCCACTTTAAAGTCCATGTCACCTTCATGATCTTCCATGCCTTGGATATCTGTTA
>JALQTF010000068.1 GCA_023264085.1 Acholeplasmataceae bacterium | reverse complement strand
GATCTAATCCTGTAAGTGCTGCTTGTAAACTTGTAACATCTGTAATATTTAACAATTCTACTGCTTCTATTACTGCTAATATTTCTTCTTGAGAAATTTCACCTGTGACAGCGATCACTTCTTGTGGAATCGCAACAGATTGTTGATTTTGAATCAATCCATCAACAACTGCATATAAATAGTCAGATGCTAATACTGTTTCTCTTTCTTCAGCTGTTAATGCGGTAAATACTTCAAATGAGAAATCTAATTCATCGATTGTTGTAATTTCTAAGACAGCAAATGCTTCTACTATGTTTCTTAATTCTTGAGCTGTTAATCTTCTTTGTCCATCTACAACAACAAAGCTATCTGCTGGTAAATTAAATGATTCTGGTGTCTCATCAAATAGACTCAATACTGCTTCAGATAAGAAGAGTCTAGAAAGTTTTTCTCTTAAGTATCCTGATGCTAAGAAACGATCTAAATCATCTTCGTTTGTATCAGTGTTGACGTTTTCACCAATTAAGTCAGTAATGAAATTAAAGACATTACCATCAAGAGCTGTTGGATCCACAGGAATGTAAGTAACTGCAGTAAGTAACGCTTTAAGTTCAGCTCTTGAGATATATTCAACACTTAAACCTTCATCTGCTTTAAGATCACTTGGAACGCCTAAATCGACATTTCCAAATGTATCTGAAAGTGCTTCTGGCAAGAATGGTAATAAAACATCATCTAAGTTTTCATTATCTAAGTATTGTGCGATGACTGAATACACAATGTTTGAATTAAGTATCACATCTAAACGTTGATTTTCAAAAGCTTCATCAACAGCGTAACCTCTAATTAAACCAAGTGCAGTTGGAAGAGATGGCGATGCCATTAGATCTGCCATCATTTGGCGAACAGTATCGATATCCATCAATCCTAATACATACATCACATCTGCAAGTGCTTCTAACTCAGTAGGTAAGACATATCCATTCGTGTCTAATAATGCTGAATCAAGTTCAACAAATGTTGATGGGACGGTTGCAACGTTTTGACGATCATTCGCAACTGCAATTGCATATGCTTGCATTGCTTCATTTTGAAGTGCATTCGATGCGTAACTCATGAATATATCTGATTCAAAAATCCCATCTAATAAGCCGTCTGCATAAATATCATCTAGAGTATTAAATTCAAATAATCCAGTAGCTGTTGTTAATGCATTTGCTAAATCAAACATGATCACTACTTCATTTGGATTTAAGTTCCCGTTTATATCCAATGCAGCAGGATTGATTTCAAATAATTCAGTACTAAACGGTATATTAGTAATTAATTCGTTTTGAATACCAGCATAATTCGCAGCTAAGTCAAGTATGGTTGTAGAGAAAAGTGATTGATTGTTTGGATTTGTTAAAAACTGTGATAATAATCCAATGAAGATTTCTGATTGTCCTAATAACACTACATCATCTCTATCAATTGCAGCAAATAATCCTAAGAACTCTAAAGTTTCTTCTGCAGTTCTTTGCAAGAATAAATCTCTAACAACTTCTAGTCCTGAGGCATCTTTTACATCAACCAGTATAGAAACAAGTGGTTTGATTAATGCTTGGAGTGCATTATTTTTCAAAGCACCATTTTCAAAAACGTTTGCTGGTAATTCTAATTCATATCCGTACACTGTTTCAGCAACTAACTGACCTAATTCAAATAATTTAACTGCAGATGCTCTAAAGATTTCAGAATCATCTAAAATACCAAATGTTTGATTAAAGATAACTGGATCATTAAATGGATCAATCACATCTAATGTTAATGTTCTGAAACTTGAGTTTGTAAATACAGTGATTTGATTTGATGATAATTCAATGTTTTCGTTGAGTGCTCCCGCAAATCCAATCACAAATTTAATGAGTCTGTTATATTCAGCTGTCCATGCTGCACTTTCTGCAAATTGTGCTTCAAGTGATGCTGGAACATCAAAGTATAATCTTAATGCCGGCATATCTTCAACCATTAACATCACTTGTTTGAAGTTTGCAACTAACATCTTAGAATATGTGTTGCCTTCTTCAGCAACCATAAATGATTCAAATGCTGCACTTGTTAAGAGTGGTCCAAAGTCTAAACCTTTCACACCAAGCACTTCATTGGTTTCTTCATGTAAGTAATGTGATGTTGCATAAAGTAAGTTTAATATGACACTTAATTCATACGCTGCATTAAAGTCTTGAGGAACAACTATATTTGCAGCCTCTAAATTATTTAAAGCTTCTAACATCAATGATCTATCAAGTGCTGACACTAGTTGTAATGATGTTAATTTTTGAACAAGTGTTATTGCAGATTCAGGAGATAAACTACCAAATGCAATACCTGCTGCAGCCATATTCTCTAAGCTTAAATCTTGAGAAATTGTGTACATACCTTCAAGCGTTGTAAATTCATATCCGATTTCTACAACATCAAGTAATGTCATGATTTCTTGAATCACGTTAATATTTACTGGTGTACCTAAAATTGGTTCTACTAAATTGTTTAAGGTCTGATCTGCAGTTGCGACTAATATTTGAGAATTTGCAACAATGCCACCCACCACTTGTTTAAGTGCGGTCATATTTGGTTGTAAGATATCATCAGCAAATGCTAATGTATCCACAAGCTCACCATCAGTATTTGAAAGTAAGTCTTCGAGTCCCCAAACAGAAAGTTCATAGTAGTTAGAAGCGAGTTCAGCAATGGTTAATAATAACGTGACTAATACATTGTATTCTGCGACCCATGCTGCACTTTCTGGACTAGATGCAAGTAATACTTCAGGAACAATAATCGTTTCATTTAAACCAGCTTCGATAAGCGCTGTTTCAATTGAGTATGCAAGATTTGGTACGATAAGTTGAGAATTTGGTGTGCCTTCTTGAACAAGTAATAATCCTGCAAGTGCATCACTTAATAATAAGTCTGTAAAATCAACATCTTCAATCGGAGTTAAACCTGGTTCCATATGTTCATGTAAGTAAACGGATAATCCGTATACAAGATTAAGTACATATTCTAATTCTAATCCTGCATCAAATGTTGCAGGTACATAAACATTTTCAACACCCAAGAATGCAAGTAAGCTTTCAGTGTTCTCTTGATTTAACGCACCTACAAGTTGTAAGTCTTTTACTGCAGTTACTAATGCTGCAAAGTCTTCAGGTGCAAGTGATCCAAACGCATAACCTAAGTTAGCTGAACCTCTTAAATCAAGACCTTCTGTTGCACCTAGAAGTCCTTCTAAAGTTGTAAATCCATAGGTTGCTTCTAAGATATCGAGTAATGTATCGACTTCTGCAGCTAGATCTAAAGCAAGTGCTCCATTGTTATCTGCAAGTAATGTTTCTAATAATGTAAGCGTATTTTCATCTTCTACAAGATACGGTAATACTGCGTCGAAGTTATTACCCACTTGTTCAATGAGTTGAGAGTCTGCTAATAATGTGTTGAGTGCACTTCTTAATGCAGCTGCTTCAGTTGCATCTGCAAAAACTGAATCTAAGAATAAAACGACATCCGCATTTCCATTCGTTAAGTCTAAAACATCTTGTAAAGTTGCAAATCCGTAAACATCTTCTAAGACATCAAGTAATGTATTAAGTTCTTGACCTAAATCAATCGTTAATCCATTTTCATCAAATAATAACGTATCTAATAAATCTTTTGTATTTTGATCTTCAACAAAGGCATCTAGTAATACTGGTGCTGCTTCATTAAGTGCTGCATTGACTAAAACAGAATCATCAAATACATAGCCAACGAGTAGGCGTACCGTTGGTAAGTTGTTTTGTGCAACTCTATCTACAAAATCAATCACTTCTTCGTTTCCAGCTAGCAATTCATTCGCTGTTAAGGTGACAAGTGCACCAAAGATTTGACCAAATGTATCAAATTCTGCATCAAAATCTAAATTGTCTACTGTGTCATTTAGTGCTTCATCTAGCTCTGCTGCAACATCTGCTTCAAATGCACTGTATAATGCAAAGTCAACAGCTGTCGGTAGTAATGCTGAAACAAGTTCAACTTGTGTCACTTCATCTAATGTTGCATTTAAGAAATCTTCACCATCTTCTGTTAAGAGTGCATCGACTGGATCTTCTTCAAGAAGTTGTGCGACACTAAACGTACCGTAATCAGCAAGAACAACTTCTAATAAGTCTGCTAAATTATAAAGATCACCATTTTCACCATAGAAAAATTCTGTATCGTTGAGGACTTCTGCAAGTGCTTCTTTTAAATATGCTTCACGCTCAGCAACCGGTAACCACTCAATGTTTGCTTGTACATCTTCAAGTTCTAAGACATACTCAACACCAACATTGGCAACTTTAATGAGTTGTAGGTCAGCAACTGCTCTTAAAACATCCGCAAGTGCTGTTACTTCTGCTTCACTAAGAGATGCTAAGTTATTTGTATCTTCAAGTAACGCACTGATTTCTTCTAATGAACCCACTTCAGTGAGTTTCTCAAAAATGAGACCGAGTGCTGCAAGTTCTAATTTCCAATCCACAGCTTTTAATTCTGTAAGTGCTGCTTGTGTTGCGGCACCATCAGATAATTCTAAACCTGTAAGTTCTTCAAGTAATCCGTCTGCTGCTAAATCAGATCCGACTTCTAAGAAAGCAATTAATACATCTGAATCTCCAACAAGTCCTAAAATATCTTTCACTGCTTGTGCATCTTCTGAACCTAATGCATTCACATCAAAGTTTTCTGATAAGAATCCAGCGTCATAAGCACGTTGTGCAATCGCAGTCACGTTATTTAGCTCATCACGTAAGTTAAATACTTGCGTTTCTGTTAAGTCTGTTTCAAATGCCCAATCAAATAAGCTATTTTGTAAACCAGAAAATATGGGTGTCACTTGTAATGGTGCAATCACTTCATTTAAGTTCGTTTCACCAAAGACATCTCCGTTTGATTCTAAATCTAAATTGTTTGTTGTCGATGCTAATACGACAAGTGGTAACAATAAGAAAATGGCTGTTATAAATCCACGAACAGCACCAAAAGCACCACCGATCAAACGATCTGTAGATTTTTTAATGACTTTCGCATGTACAACCGGATCTTTAATGGTTTCAGCACCATCATTTTCTTTGTCTTTCTCAGTTGTAAATGTTACTTTTTCAACTTTAAACACTTTTTGAACATGTTTTTCTAATACATATTTGTAGAGTAAACCAAATCCTACAAAAGATAAAAACCAACGTACAACAGTGTATAAAACTAAGAAAGTAACAATTCTTACGAATACGTCGACGAGTCCATAAAGTAAGTTAATTACTTCAATACGTGTTAAGTATGAGAGTACTTCAGCAGATACATTACCAGATAAATTCGCTTCGATTTGAGCGATTAAATCTGCTTGTGGTAATGAATTTGCAATGGATACTCCGGATACTATCCACAAAATAATAAATGATAATAATATGTTTACGAGTGTGAAATATCCTGATTTTGCAGCCCCTCTAAAATATCCAAGAGCAAAATGTAATACTGCAAATAGGATGATCACTCCCCATTGAAATAATTGCATAAACGCCTACCTTTCCTCACGCATGTGTGCGCGTTTTATATTACGCAAATGTTAATCGTATTTAATTTTAACATATTTTACTGATTTTTTTATATATTTTGATGTTTTTTTACTAAGATTTTATACTTTTCTCAAATCGCTTGAAAGCGTTGCCAACATACGATGTTTTATCTTTGTAAATTTGTTTTTGAATGTTGGCTTCAAATATACCTAGCATTAAAATAGGTTGATATTTTTGATAAACTTTAGGGAAAACCGTTACTTCAAATGTTTGTTGACCATCATGACATGTAATAAATGCCATGGTTTCATGATGTTTTGTTTGAATTGTTTTGATCTGTTGTATTCGAATCATCACATTTGCTCGATCAGTAATTGCATCAATAAAGCATGTTTGAATTTTCCTTAATTGTGCCCCTAAATCATAGGTTAAATTAAACCCTAATGCCTCTCTTTCCAATTCAGAAAGCGAATCATCATCATATTCAGCAAATGATGCCATCGTCATCTGATCTAAGTACATGGCATATTCAATGTCTGAAAATGTACTATTTTCAATAAGTGTACGTCTGTTTAAATTTAAATCATCAAAACTCCCCGCATGAATTAATTGGGTGAGTTGCCTTTCTGATACATGAGTTTTGAGCCATGATTTAATATCTTGCCAAGTATCAAGCGTGTATGCATCTCGATCACTCAACATTTGATTGACTGTTTTCGTGCCGATAGACTTAACAATTGATAGTGGTGCACGCATTTCATTCATGGAAATCACTTCAAATTGATCGTGACTCATTTTAATATTTGGAGGTAAAAGTTGAATGCCATTTTTTTGTAAATCTTTATGGTAGTTTTCAATCGCTTTTTCACTTCCAATGACTGAATTTAGAAGTGCTTGCATAAAATACACATAGTGATTTGCTTTTAAATAGGCCATTTGATACGCCACAAGTGCATAAGATACACTATGACTTCTATTAAATCCATAATCAGAAAAACGAACGATGAGATCATAGACTTCTTTTGCATCATGTGCTTTTTGTCCATGCTTAATTGCTTTTGAAATAAATCTTTCAGATTCACTTTTGAGTAATGCTTCATCTTTTTTAGAAATACCACGACGCAATAAATCTGCTTCAGATAAACTATACCCTGCAAACGATTGTGCGATTTGCATAATTTGTTCTTGATACACAATAATGCCATAGGTTGACTTTAAATATGGCTCAAACGAAGGATGCATATGTTCAAATGTTTTCCCATGTCTTCTTTCAATATAAGTATCGATAAATGCCATCGGGCCTGGTCTATACAAAGCGAGAAGTGCAATGATGTCTTCAAATTGATCTGGCTTTAATTTTCTTAAAACTTGCCGCATACCGTGAGACTCTAATTGAAAAATACCATCTGTGGAAGCAGATGATAACAGTTCAAACGTTTTTTTATCATCTAACGGTATTTTTGATATAAGAAATGCTGCATCTTGCTTTTGAATTGCTTTGACGACATCATCAATAATTTTTAAATTTCTAATGCCTAGAAAATCCATTTTAAGAAGCCCAATAGATTCTAGTTCTTTTGCTTCAAATTGTGTTTGGAAAAATGAATATGGCCCTTCAGTTAATGGAATAAAATCATCAAGTGGTTCTTTAGATAAAATGACACCTGCAGCATGCGTTCCTGTTTGTCTAGGGATGCCTTCTAGTTTTTTGACAGCTTCATTTAAGTGCATCATTTCTTGATCTTGTGTGTCTATTTTTTCTTTTAAAATAGATTCTGTTAAATATTTTGTACGGTTCGCATTGAGTTTAAATAATTTTGCTAAATCTCTAATTGCTGATTTTTTTCCAAAAGTTTGATACGTTACGATGGATGCGATATGCTTTTCCCCAAATCGTGATTTTGCATACATAATGACGTCATCTCTTTTATCATCAGGAAAATCCATGTCGATATCTGGCATTGTTTTTCTTTCAGGATTTAAAAACCGTTCAAAAAGTAAATCATACTTAATAGGATCCACATCCGTAATCCCTAAGACATAAGCAACTAGAGAACCGGCAACACTTCCCCTACCTGGTCCAACATAAATATCATGTGTTTTGGCGTATTTAATAATGTCATAAACAACAAGAAAATATTCTTCAAATCCAAGATCTTGAATAACCTTTAATTCATATGCTAATCTTTGTTGATATTTTTGTATATCCATGTTTTTTTGATTTTTCAATCTTTTTTCTAGTCCAACGTGTGCAAGTGATATTAAAAAAGCACGTGATGTAACACCTTCTTGAAGCGGAATTTGCGGTAAGTGAAAGGTTGGAAAAGAAAGTTCAAATTGATGTATCTCTTCATACATTTGCATCCCATCTTTTAATTTAGGATGCGAGAGATACACTTCGTTTAGTGCGTCTAAACTTAAATAATGATACTTACCTGTTAACACTTCTTGACCACCAATTTGATACACATGATCGAGTGTTTCTCTATCTGTATCATTTAAATGTTTTGTTAAATGTATATGTACGATGGGTTTGTTTGTTTTTACACTTAATTGTTCATGTGTGGTTGTATAAAACGCATCATCTTCTAACGTTTGAAATGAGATGCCGATAAAGCTTGTATCAAAGGGTTTGATAAACTCAAAACAATGAGACATGTATGTTTGAGAATCATAGATGTCTAACAGTCTATATAATGTGATACTAAGACCTTCTTGATACTGAATTAAAACATCAAAATCAAGCGATTGATTAGAAATGTATTTATTAATTTGTATTAAATTACGATACCCTTTTTGAGACATAATTCCGATGATGACGTCATATTTATGATCTTCTTTTATTACCGTTATCATCTGTGTAAAAATAGGGTTTAAATTTTGTTGTTTTGATAATTTAAAAAAAGACAACATGCTATGCAAATGTTCATCTGTTAAAATCACAGATGTATGTTGTCTTTGTTTAGATGCCTGAATGATCGATTCAATTGTGAGTGTACTTTTTAAAAATGTATAGACACTCTGAATACCAATATATCCCAAATGCGTTCTCCATAATAAAAAAGTGCTGTGCACTTATTTATATTTTAGCAAATGCCTCACCAAATGCAACACATGCTTCTTCATCTTCATCTGTTGGTGTGTAATTTACTTTGAGTCCATCACTAAAAAGATGAGCTCCTGCATCTTTTACACGTGCTTCCCATAATTTCATCCATTCACCTTCACCCCAACCAAATGAACCAAATAAGGCGATGTGCTTATCTTTGAGCAAATGGGTAATATCTTCAAAAAATGGTTCAAATTCAGTTTCTTCTAGTTCTTCTTCACCCATCGAAGGGCATCCAAAAACTAATTTTTGATAATGTTCAACATCAGCAGGTGTTATTTCATCCACCATTGCCATTTCGACATCTAAACCTTCGTTTTCTAAACCTTCTTTGATTTTTTCAGCCATCATCTCGGTATTCCCTGTACCGCTCCAATAGACCATTAATACATCTGCCATGATTTAATTCTCCTGTGTGTGTTCGGTGGTTTCATTATAAATGAATTGATGATGTTTGTCAAAGCTATCAACTGATAAAAACTTCTTAAGAAATATGCTTATTACAACGCCTAAAATAAGGATTGAAATCATCGGAATGTACCCTTGAAACAGTGATTGAAGTGATGTGTCTTCTATCGTGATAAAGCTTGTTGCGATATAATGATTTCCTGCATCATCATAAAGAATGTATACCACTTCATATAATCCTACTTCACTATATATGCGATCATCATATAACATGTGTACTTGAGAAATGTTTTTCGATTTATACGAAATACCTAAATCTAAATTGATGTCTTCATTTAATTGAAAGGTTACGTCATGTGATTGAATGTCTGGTTCGATCAAAACATCGATTTGTACCTTCAATGTCACAACCGTTTCAGACAATGATGCATCCTTTACACTGTAAAAAACATCATAAGCTCCGACCTTACCAAATACAACATTGGACGTGATAGAGACATCTTCAATTTCAAGCGGTGTGATATTATCTTTCACTTCTTTAATCATTGATTTATAATTCAACTCTTGAACTTGAACATCAATGTCTATTTTTTCTGTTGTTAAAATTATCTCAGGAGGCAAAATATCAATAATGAACACATCAATAAGCCGAGAGGTCACATTTAAACTTAGATCTGAAATGATGATTTCAATGACATAAGAACCAATCATATCATAATCAACATGGGTATCAATAATTTGAATTGAAAGCATTTTAAAAGGATCATAATTATCATGAATAGGAATAATAGAGGCATAATTCGGTTGTTTAAAATTCGTAATTATGATGGCATCATCCAATGTAATTTCTGGTGCGACACGATCTATCACTTCAATAAAAAAAAGATAGTTTGCTTCGTTTTTTGATCCATCTTTCACACGTACTTCTAACGTATATATGCCTAAAATAGATGTATCCACATCAGATTCAAAATAGATATCTAATCGTGTTTCATCATCGTGATTATCTTGTATAATGACATATAGTGACCATGGCTTTAAAATGCTAAAAACATCCAAAATAAGTGGGTCTTTTAATCTCACAAAAGGTGCGATTGTATCTTTTACTTCAACTTTAAGTCTTACTTCAGTATGATTAAATGATGTATCTGAAATAAAGTAAGTAATGAAATACTGACCAGTAATATCGAGTCGAATATCTGTTTGAACTTCAATATCTTGAATGGTTAACGCATCATAATTATCATGTACACTCACAATAAATTGATAAAAGTCTTGTTGATCAAAGATGGTATGTACTTCAATGATTGGCGTATAAGTGACCACTTGAATTTCAGGAGATGTTGTATCCATCACATCTATTTTGGAATCCATACATGTTGTATTTAAGCTCTGATCTGAAACACAAATACGTATGTCATATGTTCCTAAAGTATCAAAGTCAACATCATCCGTGATAATATTCACGATGAGATTTTGATCATGATTATCCTTGACTTTGATGAATTCAAAAATATTTAATTGATCATACACTTCAATTTGAATCTCTTTTAAAAGGTCAATTGATGGTGCAATAAAATCTTTTATCTCAACTAAAAACTCTTGAATCGTTTCGTTATTCGATTGATCTTTAGCATGGACAGTCAATGTATAAGTTCCAACTTGATTGACGTTAATGTTTGCATCAAAAATATAAATGTCTAAGTCCTCAACAGCATCATAATTATCTGAAAATTGAAACATTTCTAAAAAATCGATATGGGTATCTACTTCAAAAATAAGAGGTTGACGTAATGTAATCTTTGGAGCAATATCATCATACACATTAAATTGGATTGTAATGGTTTCTGTTAAATCATACGCTGGTGCGTGTACACGATATTTAATAAAAAATGATTTGACTTCTTTTGTATGTAATACGGATAAAAATGTACGTTCAACACCACGTTCGTAGATCACACGAGCATCCGTATCTTCAACACCATCTACAAAAACTTTTGCATATGGAATGTCAACATAATCATAAGGGTTTGCACCTAAAGGCATCTCAACAACGGTATGATGAAATTCAAATGTCACATGTGGGGATGGACTCAATAATAAACTTATCAATAAAAAAAACATGCTAACTCCTTATCTCATATTAGGGTTATGCATGTTTTTTTACTTTATTTTTCTAACCAATCTTCGATCAGTCCTTTTTGACTAAAAAATTGATTTTTATACAGTTGATAATAATGTCCTTTTTTTGCAATGAGTTCTTGATGCGTGCCTTTTTCTATGATCTTACCCATTTCTAACATAATAATCATATCTGCTTCAACAATTGTTGATAAACGGTGGGCAACAATAAAACTCGTTCTATTTTTCAAGACTGTCTTTGTCGCCTCTTGAATCATGAGTTCGGATTCTGAATCAATGGATGACGTTGCCTCATCTAAAATCAAGATTCTTGGATTTGCAATGAGTGCTCTTGCAAACGATATCAATTGTTTTTGTCCAATCGATAATAAATTCCCACCTTCTCCAACTTCACTATCATATCCTTTTTCTAACGACATAATAAACGGATGTAATCCAATCGCTTTCGATGCTTGAATCACGTCTTCATCTGTGGCATCTAACTTACCATATCGAATATTTTCTTTAATGGTCGTTGAAAATAACTGTGGACTTTGTAAGACGTAGCCAAGTTGTTGATGAAGCCATTGAAGACTTCGATCTTTATAATCTTTGCCATCAATTTCAATGACACCACGAGTGGGTTCATAAAATCTAGATAATAAATTAATGAGGGTTGTTTTTCCTGAACCTGTATGTCCTACAAGTGCAACACTTTGTCCAGCTTCTACCGTCAAATTAAATTGATCTAAAATGATTTCATCTTCTTTATAATAAAATGAAATATTGTTGAAATGAACATCCCCTTGAATCAATTCCCAAGCATCTTTTTTAGTTTCAAGTAATGTGCCATATGTGTCTTCAACATCTTTTCTATCTGTAATCTCAGGTTTTGTTTCAATGAGTTCCACAATGCGTTCTGCAGAAGCTTGTGCATTTTGAAGATCCGCAATTTTTTCTGAGATCACAAGCATCGGTTCAAAAAAGTTAATCGTATAGGCAATGATGAGTTGTAAAGTCCCTACTGTAATGATTTGATCTAATACAGCGATACTTCCTGTGACCATGGTTACAGATACTGCAACATACGCGATGATTAATAGTAGTGATGTATACATCGCAGATAGCATAATAGAACGAATGCCTGCACGTTTGAGTTTCCCTGTAGATTGATAAAAATCCGTAAAATTTTCTGTTTCAATCACAAGACTTTTTGTTGTTTTAGCACCTAAAAATGCCTCGCTAAATTGTGCGGTCACATGTGAGTTATGTTTTTTAGAAAGACGTTCTTGGGTTAAAATTTTCTTTCTAAAAAATTGTGACACGATCACCATGATTGGAATGATTGTCACAATGATAAGACCCAGTCTAAAGTTCGTTAAAAGTAGTGCAACTGTTATAAATATCATGGAGAAAAAAGCCCATAACATATCAAGCAATCCCCATGAAATCACTTCAGATAATCTTGAAGCATCTGATGTCATTCTTGCCATTACCCAACCTTGTGGGGTCTTATCAAAATAACTAAAAGATAATTTTTGTAATGTATGAAATGCTTGTCTTCTTAACTCATGTGACACTGTTGCTTCTATGTATATGGCTTGTTTAATAAATGCCCAAACAAGGAAACCAAATCCTAAAGCAACAAGAATCGAAATCACAATAAATGGGATGAGTGTAGACATATTTCTTTCAATAAAAAAGACGTCGATCGCATATCTGTTAAGTTGAGGAAATATGATATCAAGTGTTGTAATTCCTGCCATAAAAAGCCCTAATCTAAAGAGATGCTTTTTATTTTGAAAAACGATATCAATGACACGTTTCCATGTTGAAAGTTGGACTTTTTTTAATCCGTCAAATTCATCTTGCATCATTGTGTCCTCCCTCTTCTATGGTTTTTAGGAATTCTTCTTCAAGCTTCCCTTGAATATTCCAAAGATCTTGATAAAGTCCTTTTTGTTTAGAAAGTGTTTGGTGGTTGCCTACAGCTTGAACGACACCATCCTCTATGACAATAATTTTATCTGCTTCTTTGGCTGTTGTCATACGGTGAGTAATAATAAGCGTGGTTGTTTTGTCATTCATATTGGATAATGCTTCTCGTATCATTAAATCTGTTTGTGTATCTACTGCTGATAATGCATCATCAAAAATCAAAATTGGTTTTTCAGAAACTAAAACACGTGCAATGGCTACACGTTGTTTTTGTCCACCAGAGAGTGTTGTTCCTTTTTCCCCAACAACAGTATCATAGCCTTGCTGGAAGGTTTTAATGTCTTTTTCTAATGATGCTGCTTGTGCCGCAATCATTATTTTAGAGCGATCTGCTTTTCTATTTGCAATGGCAATATTATCATAGACAGTTTTTGAAAACAAAAATGGTTCTTGTAAGACAACGCCTAAATTAGAACGTAAATAATTTTTCTCGATGTCTCTTAATTCAACACCATCTACATAAATATGCCCATCATGATATTCATACATCCGCATGAGCATATTCATCAGCGTAGATTTTCCGCTACCCGTTCGACCAATAAATGCTACCGTCTCACCTGGCAAAATTTCAAAACTTAAATTTTTAAACAACTTATTTTCAGTATCATCAAATTTAAAAGAAACATTTTCAAAAACAATGTGCCCTTTGATCTCTGGTGTGAGTGTACCGTTTTTTACATATTCTGTTTCTAAATTTAAGATGTCATAAATTCGTTTGGATGCAGCAAGTGCTTTTGCATAATCATTTAATATATGACCTAACCCTCTTATTGGCCAAATTAACATCCCAACCAAACCTAATGCAGCAGCAATTTGCGCTGCGTCCATTTGGTTTTGATTCATAAAATAAATGCCTAAAACAATCACGAGTACATACTGAGAAATACCAATAAAATCCATAGTACCCCAAAACTTAGAAACGATTTTACCAGTACGTAATCGCATATGTCTGTGGTGATCATTTTTTTCACGCAATTTTTCAATTTCATATGCTTCATTTCCAAATGCACGTACAATGCGAGCACTCGATAGATTTTCTTGGATCACCGTCATCATTTTAGATTCTGCTTCTTCAACATCTTGATACATCTTATCGTTTTTTCTGAAATAAATAATAGATGCGACACCAACAAAAGGAATGATGGATAGTAAAATGAATGTTAATAACGGGTTTAAAAAATATAATTGATAAGCACCAAAAACAAGCGTAGATGCTAGAAATATAATGTCCATGAGTGTTCTTGATAAAAAGTTCACTGATGTTTCAATATCGGATGTCGAGCGTTGAATCAAATCTCCTGAATCCGAATTATTGTGGAATTTATATGGTAATTTTTGTATGTGTTCATACATGTTTAATCGCAGATTTTGCCCCATTGAATGTCTCACATAACCCCGTATTGAAAGTTCTATAAACCGAAATAAAAAACGTATGATTTGTAAGCTTATTAGAACACCTGCTACATATACAATTTCATCTAAAAATGAGGGTGCAGATTCAAAAAACCTGATAAAATATGCAGGTAAATTAACTTGATTATAGGCTTCTAAAGTTGTTCCGATACCGGGTTGTTCGAGTAATCTCTTTAACACGTATTGTGTAAAAAGAGGAATCATTGAATAAGTGATTCTACTAAATATTAATAAGACGATTGCGATAAGGATATAATGATATAATCCTTTTCCTAATTTGATTAATTGTTTGAGTCTCATATAATTGTCCTTCAATCGTCTTGAATTTTAAACTAACGTCGCATCATTTGTTGACTGTATAAATAAAATTGCTTAAATGTACGTGCAGCATCTTTATAATAATTTAATTTATTAAAAAATTGATACGCTTCGTGATGAAGAAAATGCAAGGTCACATAATCATATTTCATTAAAGATTGTTTTAATACATACGTTTTAAAAAAATCTTCAGTATACTCATGATGATCATATGCTAATATTTTAAAATATTGAATCACGATATGCTCATCATTATCAAATAATGCCATTGCATCTTCAAAACGATCATCATGTTTCAAATAAGATAATATTACAGAAATGATGTCTTTAGTTAATTCAAAAGATTCAAGATGATATGTTTGTAAGTAATAACTGACATACTGTTTAGAAATGATATCAAGGGATTGAGTATCTGGCTGCATGGATGTCATTTCTCTACGTCTGTCCATATAATGTTTAACCTGATTAATTGTATCATAAATTCGAAAATTTAATGAAAGTTCATATACTTTCTCACTATGATGAAATAATAAGTAGTCTTTATGGGTATGAACCCCAATTTCTGCGAGTAAAGTATGCCATAAAAGCTTTTGTTTATCATTATGAATCAGAGTCTGTAACGTAGGATAAATAATGTCATAAGCTTCTTGATAATATCCTTTTTTTATTGCATCTTTTGCATAGGCATATAACACAATAAAAAATGCAATATCATCATACAAATCAAAAAACGTAAACAATGCATGACGTTCAAATTGATCTTGCTTTTCAACAAAGACATGCATGAAAAGTTCATGCCATAACCCCATGTGATCTGGATATGTTTGAAATTTTTTGATTAATTCTAATGCAGTATTATCTTTAAAAACTAAATAATTTAAACATCTTTCAACATGTTCGTGAAATTGATCTGAAATTGTTAATTCATCGTTTAAATCAAATCTTTCTTTAAGCATGTGAAAATATTTCGGGGATGGTTCTATTAAACTATTTTCAATTTTTGATAAATAAGAAATGCTGCAAATATTTTCTGCACTTTCTTCAAGTGTCATATTTCTTTCTAGTCTTTTCCTTTTTATTGCAGCACCAAAAGACTGATAGTTCGATTCCATCAAGTGTTTTCTTTGCTTGATGAAATGCTTCATTGTATAAACATTGAATTCCATCTGGAACACTCCTTTATTTTTTAGCTCTATTGTATAAAGGGTGTCAATTGAAAATCCATTTATTTTTTTCTCAAAAATTATTTTTTATGTTTCAAAGGAGAGACACACATATCAAAAAAGGGGCAATCATGACATTTTGGTTGCTTTGCTGTGCAATGATAACGTCCAAAAAAAATGAGTTGATGATGCAGCTTTGTCCAATGTTTTTTAGGAAATTTTTTCATTAATTTTTGTTCAACAACAAGCACAGAATCATTTTTTTTAGCGAGTCTTAACCTTTTTGAAACGCGCTCAACATGTGTATCTACTGCAAGAGCAGGTATATTAAATGCATTGCTTAAAACAACATTTGCTGTTTTTCTACCAACACCTGGTAATGCTTCCAGAGATGCTCTATCACTTGGAACAATACCTTCATAAAGGGTCATAAGTTGTTGAGACAGTAAGATAATGTTTTTTGCTTTATTTTGATATAAACCAATCGTTTTTATTAGTGGTATCACATCTTGGACAGATGCTTTGGATAAAGCTTTTGCATCTGGAAATACTTCAAATAGTTTAGGTGTTACTTTGTTAACAGCCTTATCCGTTGTTTGAGCACTTAATACAACCGCAACAAGTAGTTGAAAATGACTTTGATGCGTGAGTTCAACATGCGCATCAGGATACATATCTTGAAGGGTATTTAAAATGACATTGATTTTATTCATTTAATTGTCTTATATAGATGATCTAATGCTTTATCCACTTTTTCATCAACAACAACTTTTGGTATATTTTTAGAGAGTATGACCATTTTCTCAATATTTTTGATGGATGCACGCTCCTTCAATTGATGAATACTATCTATAATCACATCCGTAGAAACACGTTGTGTATCCATAAAATGTCTTAATTCTTGCAATTCTTTTGAGGTAAGTAATCTTTTTAGATAGGATTCTAATAGTTGAATGATGGTTTTCAATTGATCATCACTTGGTTTTAATTTCTGTTCTTCTTGAGCATCCATCATTTCTTCAAGTTTAGAATATAACCCATCTAAATGAAAAAGTTCTTTTGCTTTTGTTTGCGTCGTTTCATCTAAATAAGTGAATACATATGATTTATCTATGAGCCCATCGATTATCATGCCTAAATCTTGATGTACTATACTCACTCTTTTCGAAATGGCTTGCATCGTAAATGTATTTCTTTTTTTAGAAATATCGATCAATGCAAAAAGAACCATCATCTCATCTGAGGTAATTTGAAGTGCTTTATGGTGTTGGAATATGAGGGATTCAAGTTGAACAAGTTGTCGTTCAACCAACTTTTTTAGTTTCATAGTTTCCTTTTTCTAATGCATCTTTCGCAGCATGTTGTTCTGCTTCTTTTTTCGTTGAACCTTCTCCTTGGCCCAATATAATTTGCTTATCAAGCTTCACAACAATCTTAAAATGTTTGTTATGCGCAGGTCCTGATTCTTCTAATACATGGTAACTAATATTTCTTTTATCACCACTTTGAATAAATTCTTGAAGCGTGGATTTATAATCTTTCATGCCATGTGTTTCTTTTAAGTGTGGAATTACAATTTGATTAAATACTTGTTTTACTTTTTCAAATCCTAAATCCAAATATATCGCTGCAAGTAATGCTTCAAATGCATCTGCAATCATTGCTTGATTCGCGCCTTTTTGCATTTCGCCTTTTCCTAAACGCAAATAAGATTTTAAATCAATATGTCCTGCATATAATACAAGTGCTTCTTCAGAAACAGATTGTGCTTTGCGTTTAGACATTTCACCTTCATCTTCATCCATATGATCAAATAAATAATGTGTCATTAATAGTCCCAATACAGCATCTCCTAAAAACTCTAAGCGTTCATTTTTTAGTGTTTGATGCTCATTTGCATAGGATGCATGTGTAAGTGCGCGTTCATACAGTTCAATGTTTTTCGGTTGAATATTTAATCTTTGAAATAATGTTTTCATGCCTTTTCTTGATATGCCTCTAGGGCATCTTTCACTTTTTGAATAACGTTTGCTTCTGCCATTTCTTTGGCTTGTCGAATGGCATTTTTAAAAGCAAA
>JALQTF010000073.1 GCA_023264085.1 Acholeplasmataceae bacterium | reverse complement strand
TTTGTTAATACTTCTTCTAGTTCTTCTCTATGGAGTTTTCCATGTGCATATGAAATTCTTGCTTCAGGCACAAGTTTTTTTAACTTTTGAAGCATTCCAGTCATACCGGAAACTCGATTAAATAAGTAAAAGATTTGTCCGCCTCTCGCAATTTCTCTTTCAATCGCCTCTTTAACAAGTGCTTCATTTCTTTCAACTAAATACGTTTGAACAGGATATCTATTTTTAGGCGGTGTCTCAATCATAGACATATCTTTAAGGCCCATTAATGACATTTGAAGTGTTCTCGGAATCGGTGTTGCAGACATTGTGAGCGTGTCTACAGATTTTTTTATTTCTCTAATAATTTCTTTTTGTTCTACACCAAAGCGTTGCTCCTCGTCAACTACAAGCAACCCCAAATCTTTGGGGATAACATCTTTTGATAAAACACGATGTGTTCCGATTAAAACATCTAATAATCCTTTTTGAAAATCGTTCATATATTTCTTTTGATCTTTAGACGATACAAATCTACTTAAAATACCCACCGTTGCCCCGTATTTTTCAAAACGTTCTTTAAACGTGTGATAATGTTGTCTCGCAAGAACGGTTGTGGGAACTAAAACAATGACTTGTTTAGCATTGGTCACAGCTCTAAAAGCTGCTCTCAAAGCAACTTCTGTTTTTCCAAATCCAACATCTCCACAAATGAGACGGTCCATGGGTTTGTCACCTTCCATATCGTATAACGTTTCTATGATCGCTTTTTCTTGATCAATAGTAGGTTCATATGGAAAATCTAACGCAAAACTGGTTTCTAAATCTTTAACGACATCAAACTTTTTCCTTGTAACCATTTCTCTTTCTGCATAAATTTGAATAAGACGATCACTAAGATCTTTGATTTTTTGTTTAACAGATGCTTTTGTTTGTTGCCAAACCTTGCTTCCCAGTTTAGAAAGTTTTGGAGTTGATGCATCTTTTTGACTGTATTTTAATACGCGATCCATTTGATCCATTGGAACATAAAGGGCTTCATCATTTGCATACATCAAATGTAAATAGTCTCTTTTTTGAGATCCCAACTCCATTGTTTTAATACCAATATATTGTCCGATACCATAATCATAATGCACAACAAAATCACCCAAAGATAAATCGTCTGAATGGTGAATTTTTGTAGTTTGATTCATAACGGAACGATAAGAAGAACGTATCGTTTTTTGTTTATTAAATATTGTGGTTTCGTCTAAATACATAGTTTGGTTGTTTTTATCGTAAAAAGAACCAATCATATAGTCATCAGTAAAAATTACTGGATATTGGATAAGCAATGCTTTCGCTTGTTCTAAAAAGACTTCTTTTAAGGCTTTTGTTGGTATAGAAATAATTATATTTTTGATATTAGGTGTTGTTTTAATATCGTGCAAAAGAAGCTGAATGTTTTGTTGATAGGAGGGAATGTTTTCTATATTTAATACAAAACCTTCCTCTTCAGTATGTTGTGTAAAAAGTCTTATTTGTGGGATATCCAAGATGTCTTTCAAACTTCTTTCTTTAAGCATGTTTAAAAAATACTTGCCACCCATCGCGTGAACATATGTTTGAAATTCGCTATCTTTTTGTGTTTCATTGAGGATCATTTTGTGTGTATCAACCATAAAAATAAAATTATCTTCACTAAAATCTAAAATGTTTGATGGCCGTTGGTTAATAATGTTTGTATATATGTCTAATTGTTCAAGATGTCTTCTGTTTTGAATGTTTTCAATATCTTGAATAAGTTTTTTAGTTTCTTTTTCAGATAGCGCATCATTATTTATATCCTTTTCAAGTTTTGAAACAAGCGCTTCTTTCATGATATCTGTATAAAAAAGCTCATTGACTGGAACGATATCAATGGTTTCAATTTTTCCTACTGACCTTTGTGTGTGAAGTTCAAAAAACTTAATCGATTCTAGTTTTTTACCAAAAAAATCTAGGCGTACAGGGTGTGCATATTGTAAAGAGTAAAAATCAATGATACTTCCTCTTGTTGAAAAATCACCCGGTTTTTCAACAGTGTGAACATTTTGATATCCATTATAGATAAGATAGGTTAGAATATCTTCTCGTTCATAATTATTATTGATTTGAAGCGTTTTTTTTGCTTTTTCGTAGTCGTTTACAGATAAGGTTGTTCTTGCTAAACCTTGATACGTTGTAATAACAATAAATGGCTTACCCGAAAGTAATTGATACATTGTAAATAAACGTTCTGTTTTAAATTCTGGACTACCTAATGCCATTAAATAGGTGAGTGTTTGATCAACAGGGTAAAATAAAACGTTGCTTGTGTCTGTAATTTTTTGTATGTGGTCATAATATTGTTGCGCTTCATATAAATTGGGTAGGACGATAAACATCGTTTTCTTTGTTTGTTCATATAATTTTTGAAGCAAATACATGTTATACGGATGAGTTGAATGTTTAAAAACCAGCGTATGCTGACGCTGGGATTTTATTGTTTCTATATGTTCTTGATGTACTACAATATGTTTAACTGTCATTATTTTTTAGTATTGTGTCTTGTCATGATATCTACAAAGGGTTCTTCTTGTATGAATCTGTCAATAATATCAATACAAGAAATCACTGTTTCCAATACAATAGGTTCTTCAGTCTTAGAAAAATTAGACAAAACATAGGCATCGAGTGGCATGTTTTTATTGTCACCAATACCAAATCGCACACGTTTAAAATCTTGTGTTTGCAAGTGTGCAATGATATTTTTTAAGCCATTTTGTCCACCGTGACCGCCTTTTTCTCTTAGCCTTAACGTTCCTACATCTAAGTAAATATCGTCCACAAATATAAGAATATCTTTAATAGCAATGTCATAATACTGAATGACTTTCAATATTGATTGACCTGATAGGTTCATATATGTGTTAGGTTTTAAAAATATTGTTTTATTGTCTTGAAATCCAAAAACACCGACATCCCCTAAAAACTTATCTTTTGTTTGCATTGTGATGTTGTGTTGTTTGATATATTGATTTAAAACAATAAAACCAGCGTTATGTCTGGTTTTTTCGTATTTTTTTCCTGGGTTTCCTAGTCCAACAATAAGTTTAGTCATTGTTGTTTGTAACCTTGTGTGCTAAGCGGTCAAAAAGCTGACTAATTGGTAAGTCACCTGCGATATGCACAATAGATCTTCCTAATAATTTACCAATTGAAATTTGTTTTATTTTTGTTGATTTGCTTAAATCAACTTTGATAGTGTCGGTCACAAACACTTCTTTTAATACGGATTTCTCAATAAGTTCAAGTGCGTTTCCTGATAGTACTGGATGTGTTGCCATCGCATAAATTTCGGTTGCACCTGCATCTTTTAATGCTTGAGCACCAGCACATAATGTTCTTGCAGTATCAATCATGTCATCGATCATGATGGCACGCATGCCTTGAACATCACCGATAATATTTTGAATCTCAGCGACGTTTGGTTTTGGTCTGCGTTTATCTATGATTGCAAGAGGTGCACCTAATACATTTGCAACCATACGGGCACGTGTAACACCCCCGTGATCTGGTGATACAACGACTAGATTCTCTTTTGAATGGGTGTCTATAAATGTTTCAGCAAGCAAGGAAGATGCGGGAAAATTGTCTATAGGTATATTAAAGAAACCTTGAATCTGGGCTGCGTGTAAATCAATTGAAATGACACGATCGATACCAGAAACTTCAATAAGATCTGCAATCAGTTTGGCAGTAATTGGTTGTCTTGATTTGGATTTTCTGTCTTGTCTAGAATATCCGTAATACGGCATGATCACGGTGAGAGATTTTGCGGATGCACGCTTGATTGCATCTGCCATAATAAGTAGTTCCATGACATGTTCGTTTGCCGGCGCAGAAGTAGATTGAATAATGAATACATCATGTCCGCGAACACTCTCATCAATATTAACGGTGATTTCTCCATCAGAAAATTTAAAAACTTCTGCTTTGGATAGTGGGATTTGCGCAGATTCTGCGATTTTCTCAGCAAGTGGCAAATTTGAACTTAACGCAAATAGTTTTACTTTCTTATCGTGAATGACTGACATATGGACCTCTTTTCCACATTCTATTATACATGAATTTGATTTATTTAATCATAAAAAAACACGTCAATTGACGTGTTTGTTGTCATAATGTTTATTCCTGAGGTGGGTTATTTTTCACATCTTCAAAAGCTTTTACAATCGCTTCTTCGATGAGTTTACGCATGTCGCCATGAATTGGGTGTGCAATATCTCTAAAAGTTCCGTTTGGAGTTTTCTTAGATGGCATTGCTACAAATATTCCATTTTCACCTTCAATAATGCGAATGTCATGAACAACAAATGCATCATCAAAAGTAATGGTAGCAACACCTCTTAAACGGCTATCACTTTCAACAAGTTTTACACGAACATCGGTAATTTTCATCCTTTTTCCTCCACGAATCATCGTTATCGTCATTATATCATAATAATCATGTTTTTCAACTTTTGCATTATTTCATATGGCTTGATTAAAGGGTTATTTCGTTTCTAACATATCGCGAACGTGTCGTATTTGGCTTTATGTAAGCGTTTTATTATAAATTTTTTCAAAATCTTCAGGCTTAATTTCTTCCGAACGAGCACTTTCGGCATAAGCCAAACTCTTAAGTGCGTTAGAAACTGTTTCTTTAGGAATGTTTCTAGATTCACTTAAATTATTCATAATTGTTTTTCTTTTCTGTTTGAAACAATCTTTTACGAATACATTAAGTTCGTGGTTAGGTAAGCTTTTTCTTTGAAGTGATATCACTGCACTATCCACTTTGGGGATTGGATAAAACACTTTTTTTGTTACAGTGAACTCATATGAGATGTCAAAAGATAATTGCATCATCACAGATAAAGCATTATATGCCTTTGTTTTAGGCGATGCAGTTAATCTCTCTGCAAACTCTTTTTGAACCATGAATGTTGCACGTTTTATATGATCCATCTCTAAAACTTTAAATAAGATTGGTGATGTAATATTATAGGGTATATTTCCAATGATATGTGTATATTTTCTATCAAACGTAGAGATTGATAAAAAGTCTTCATAAATAAACGAGAGGTTTGAATCGGCTTGTTCCATCAGATTAAGTGTTGGTTTAAGAGACTTATCAATTTCATAGGCAACTAATTCATCAGCATCTTTGATTGCGTGTTTCGTTAGTCCCCCTTCACCTGGACCTATTTCAATGACACATTTATCTTTAATTTGAGCTGTTTGAACAATCTTTTTGAGTAAGTTTTGATCTCTTAAAAAGTTTTGTCCAAATCTTTTTTTAAATTGATGTGCCATCTAACATCCTTTTAAGTGCTTCTTTTGATATTCCAATAAAATTCAAACGTTTAAGTAGCGTTTTTGCATTGACGTGACCGCCAAGATGCAATTTAGATGAAACTAGATCTCTAAGTTCTCTAGATCCTTGTTGCCCTTCAAGTCCAAGTTCAACAAGTTCTATTTTTGTAATGCTTGGTTTGTATTTCTCTACCACAATATGTTTAAATGCTTTATCTAATTCAGTTTTAGATACATGTTCTATGCCGATCTTCTTTTTTGATTTAGCAACGCTTTGATCAATATAAATATGTTTTGGTGATTGAAGTTGTTCAGCAACCTTTTTTCTAATTTTTTCTCCTGGATAATCAGGATCAAACATCAATATAATATCAAATGCATTTTGATGATTTACTAAGAATTCAATGACGTGTTGATGTATTGCACTTCCGCCAACAGAAATTGTTTCTATCCCTGGATAAAGGGTTTTAAGGTGGTGCTCGTCATGTGTTCCTTCAACAACAATAATCGTTTTTTTCATATACAAAAAAGTGCCTTTTTGGCACTATTGTTGAATCTTGTATGATTTTACAAGTGTTGCTTCGTCACCAGTGTTTAACATAAATGCACTACCATCATCGGTATCTAAGTGGCAGTCTAGTGCATAACTTTTTGATACTCTACATAATACGTTCCCTAATATTCCAGGTTTTTGTCCTTCAACCAAAATAGAAACAATATCTCCATTTTTAACACCAAAAGCATCTGCATCCTCTAGTGAAAAATGAATATGTCGATCAGCGATAATGACACCTTCTTCTAATTCAACCTGACCATTCGGTCCTACAAGTGTGCAAGCGCCACTACCTTTTACATCTCCAGAAGATCTTACAGGTGCTTCAAAACCACCTCTTAAAGCATCACTTCTAGATATTTCAACTTGTGATGCTGGTCTTACAGGCCCTAAAATACGTACGCCTTTAATGATATTTCCTTTTGGAGAAATAACATCTATTTTTTCGTTTGCTGCATATTGTCCAGGTTGAGAGAGTGGTTTAAACTCTGTAAGTTCAAATCCTTTTCCAAACAAGATTTCTAAATGTTCTTGTGTTACGTGTGCATGTCTTCCTGATATGCCTATTGGTATTTTTTTCATGTGTTCACCTTCCTTAAATATCTTAACATAGACTCTATCGTTTTCAAAAGAAAAATGTGCTACAATGAAGCCATAAGGAGTAACTTAGTGAAAACAATTTTTGAAAAAATTAGAGACAAAGAAATTCCATCTTATATGCTTTATGAAGATGATCTGGTGATGTCTTTTTTAGATATCTCTCAAGCTACAAAAGGACATTGTTTGGTCGTCTCAAAAGAATCATATAAAGACGTTTTAGAAACACCAGACCATGTATTATCTCACATGATGGTTGTTGGTAAAAAAATCGCTGAAGCCATTCGTGTTGCTTTAAATCCGAAAGGATTTAACTTTTTAAGTAATGTTGGCGAGATTGCTGGTCAAACTGTATTTCATGTGCATCTTCATGTCATCCCTAGATATGTTAAAGATGATGTCACCTTCTCATTTCACGAAAACACTTCAGAAAAAGATTTTGATGATTTATTAACATCTATCACAAAGGCTTTATCGTAAATCCGACACCATCATTTGTGTTATAAACTTCAATCGATAGTTGAAACAAATCCATCGTTCTTTTAACAATTGATAATCCAAGCCCAAATTGACCTTTTGGGCCTTTTTCATATGGTTTAAATAGTGTTTGAATCATCGATTCTTCAATGTGTTCACCGTCATTTTCAAATGTTAAAACATTATTTTTTAACGTAATTGTAATTTTTGAAACAGCATATCGTAACATGTTATCCACGATATTTGAAAATGCTGAGAAGAAATAATCATATACACCATAATAGGTTGATTGGTCTAACTCAAGCGTAAATAGAACATCATCTCGTCTAAATTTTTGTTGGTCATAAATATGCTGGATGACTTCTCTTATTGAAATATCTGTACGTTCTTGTTCTGTGACGTTATGTTCTAGTTTTGTGAGTTCAATAAGTTGCTTTACTTTATGATTTAAAATATCTGCTTGCTTCGTAATGATTGTTGTATCTTGGATGTCGGCTATACCATCTCTTATAGCTTCTGCATAGGATTGAATGACTGCAATCGGGGTTTTAAAATCGTGTGAAATATTTTGAATCATTTCTTGTTTTGTTTTTTCGTTAGATTCTATTTCTTTTCTCATGTTTTCAATGCGTCTAGCAAGTTCAGAGATTTCATCTTCACCAACGACTTCAATAGGTTCATGATAATTGTTAGCAGATAGTTTTGTCACTTCACCTTGGAGTTTTCTAATACGATCTAAAATAATTCTTGACCATACTAAAATGGTTGTATTTCCAAGGAGTACTAAGGAAATAAAACTAATCCTTAAAATAACATTAAATGACGTTCCTAAGTTTTCTAAATAAGTACTATCTGTAAACGATACAATTAATACATCGTTTTGAAATCTTGTTAGATGAAAATAAAATGTTTCATCGCCAAAAGATTCCGTTTTTTCGTTACTTAACCATGTGTTCATTCTTAAAAATAGTTGTCTTGATGTATAAATACCATCAATAATTTGAAAATTATCATCATACACTTTTACGCCATCTTCATAAATGACATAGCCGTTATAATCACTTCTTAAAAAAGGACTATCAAGTCCTTGATTTAAGTACGCATCAAAAATATTGTTTGCATAAGTAGCGAGTTGATCACGATTTTGTTCAGCTCTAAAGTCTTCAAATACATAGTTCATCCCAAGTGTAAAAAACAAACTCGTGAGCAATATTACGATGGTAAATATAATATAAAATTGCGTGGAAAGTCTTAATTTGTTCATAACATCCGATAACCGAAACCATAAATTGTTTCGATTTTTAGATCTGGCATTTTTTGTCTAAGTCTTCTGAGTAAATCATCAACAACACGATCACTTCCATAATAATTCTCTCCCCAGACATGAATCAATATGGCTTGTCTTTCAAGCGGCGTGTTGGGGTGTTTTAAAAAATATGCAAGCATTTCAAATTCTTTGTTTGTAAGATCAATTTGTGTTTCGTTTTCAAATATTTGTCTTTTATTGGTGTCAATAAGATATGGAGGATATTCAACAATACCTTCAGCGTTTGGATGTGTTCTTCTTAAAATGGCTTGAACACGGAGCATCAATTCTTTTGGTGAAAAAGGTTTCGCTAAATAATCATCGCTTCCAAGTTCAAGACCCACGATTTTATCAATGTCTTGATCACGTGCAGATGTAAACATAATGGCTTGTTTAGGATTTTTTTCTTTGATTTTTTTAATGAGATCATAGCCTGTGATCTCACCCTTTAACATGATGTCAAGAATCCATAAGTCAACATTTTCTTCAATCATACTTAAGGCATCTTCGCCGTTATCAAATACACGAACTTGATACCCTTCTCTTTCTAAATATTTACGTATGATTTCTGATAATTCATACGCGTCTTCGACATAAACAATAGTCATATAATCCTCCTTTTTTAGGAAATGACGGTTGTGTGCATATATGGCACTAGTACTTCGGGAACGGTAATCGTTCCGTCCTCATTTTGATAATTTTCAATAATTGCAATCATCGTTCTACCAATGGCAAGACCGGATCCGTTTAATGTGTGAACGTATTCTGCTTTATGATCTGGTGATCGTTTAAATCGAATACTTCCTCTTCTTGCTTGGTAATCTTCTGCATTAGATATAGATCCAATCTCACGATAACGTCCTTGGCCTGGCAAATACACTTCAATGTCATATGTTTTTGCCATACCAAAACCCATATCGCCTGTACACAATGCAACCACGCGATAAGGAAGTTCTAGTTTTTGAAGAATCGATTCTGAGTGTACCAGCATTGCTTCTAACGCTTGATATGAATCTTCTGGTTTTGTAAATTGAATGAGTTCCACTTTGTGAAATTGATGTTGTCTTAAAATACCTTTGGTGTCTTTTCCAGCAGAACCAGCTTCAGAACGAAAAGCGGTTGTATATGAAACAAACTTTACTGGTAGTGCTTCTTGTATAATTTCATCTCTAAAATAATTAATGGATGGCACTTCAGCTGTAGGGTTTAAATACCAAGAACGATCTTCTAAAGACAGTTTAAAGGCTTCCTCTTTAAATTTTGGAAATTGTCCTGTAGCAGTCATAGAAGTTTCATTGACAATGTAAGGTAACATCATTTCTGTATAACCGTTTTCTCTAGCATGCGTATCCATCATAAATTGTAATAGTGCGCGTTCTAATCTTGCACCTAATCCTTTATCTACAACAAAACGACTGCCTGTAATTTTAGCTGCACGATCGAAATCTAATATACCCAATTGTGTCCCAAGTTCAACATGATCTTTTGGTTGAAAAGAAAATTTTGTTGGTTCTAAATATGTTTTAATTTCTACGTTGTCTTGTTCATCTTTACCTACAGGTGTTGACGTGCTAGGTATGTTTGGTGTATTTAATAAAATTTCTTTTATTGTTGTATCGATGTCTATTAACTTTTCATCGAGCACTTTGATATCTGTGCCAATTGTTTCGACTTCTTTTAACACTTCTGAGACATCTTGTTTATCTCTTTTTAAAGCCCCTATTTTTTTAGAGGTTTCATTTCTGAATGCTTTCTTTGCTTCAACTTCTACAATCACATGCTTTCTTGCTTCGGATAATGAAACAAGTTCTCTCAAATAAGAAAAATCTTGACCTCTTGTATTTAGTTTTTCAATGACGGTATCGATGTTATCAACGATGTATTTTAAGTCAAGCATATGTTATCCTTTGTTTTTTAGTAGATTTTTAAGTTCGTTTTTAAGTGTCGGTTCCTCTAAAGCAAAATCAATGATGGCCTCAATATAATCAATTTTAGATCCAACATCATATCTTTTTGCTTGAAGTGATGTTGCATAAACATTTTCAGATGTCATTAAATTCAAGATTGCATCTGTAAGTTGAATTTCTCCCCCAACACCTTTTTGTTGTGTTTTTAAAATATTAAAAATCGCGGGTGTTAAAATATATCTTCCGCCAATGGCATGTCTAGAAGGTGCGTCTTCTTTGTTAGGTTTTTCAACAACACCTTTTAATAACATGGTGTTTCCTTCTATGGATTTAGGGTCACAAATACCATATTTTGAGGTGTTTTCTAAAGATACTTCCATAGTGCCAAGAATCGATGCTTTTTTATTCTCGTAAACCTCGATGAGTTCTTTCAAAGCTGGTTTTTCTTTACCAACATATAAATCGTCACCTAGTAAAACAGCAAAGGGTTCGTTTCCTACAAACGCTTCTGCTTGTAATACGGCGTGTCCAAGACCTAGTTGTTCTTTTTGTCTAACAAAATAAATATTGATGCCTTCAGCAATACCATGTACTTTTTGATATAAGTCTTCTTTACCTTTTGATTTTAATATTGTTTCTAATTCAATGTTGTAATCAAAATAGTCCACAATTGCATTTTTATTACTGCTAACAATAATGAGAATATCTTCAATACCGCTTGCTTTTGCTTCGTTGACAATAAATTCAATGGTCGGTCTGTCAATGATTGGTAGCATTTCTTTTGGAATTGCTTTTGTGATGGGTAAAAATCTTGTGCCGTATCCTGCTGCAGGAATAACTGCTTTTTTAATCATAATTGTCCTTTCACATTGAAATGTCTTGAATAACTCTATTTTAGCACAATTATGTGATTTTAATATGTTATAATCGTATCGAAAAGAGGACACAATGCTTGAGTTATTAAAATATGTGATTTTAGGGATTATTCAAGGTATCACTGAAATTTTACCGATATCGAGTAGTGGTCATTTGACCTTGTTTAGTCATTTTCTAGGCATGAATTTAGATAACTTAACGGTGTTTTTAATGCTTACGAATACAGGGTCTTTTTTAGCAATTTTGTTTTTCTTTAGAAAAGATGTGACTGGACTTGTTCAATCAAGTTACCGCTTTATCATGAAAGCAGATCATAATTTTAAAGAAGATTTTTTGTATGTTATTAAGGTGGGAGTTGCTGTGATTCCTGTTGGAATCGCTGGACTTCTTTTTGAAAACATTCTTCCAAATGATCTTTTAACAACATCAATTGCACTCTTTATTACGGGGTCTCTTCTTCTTGTTGTTTATTTAAATCGTCATTTTGAATACAATAAAAATATTACCTTTCAAAACGCGATCGCTGTTGGGTTGTTTCAAATGTTTGCGGTTGTACCTGGGATTTCAAGAAGTGGGATTACCCTCGTTGGTGGGCTCAGTCAAAAATTACCCCTAAAATCAGCGATGAAGTTTTCATTTTTAAGTTACATTATGATTTCGATTCCTGTATCCGTACTTGGATTTATTAGACTCTCAGAGGTGAATGAGTCTGTAAATATTTTAGGATATGGTGTATCGTTTATATTAAGCTTTGTTTTTAGTTATTATGCGATTCGTTGGTTTTATCATCATGTAAAAGTAAAAAATTTAATTTATTTTTCTGTGTATTGTTTTATCATAGGAACGATATCTTTAATCATTTATTTCATATAAAAAAGGAGCCTTGGGCTCCTTATTTTTTTAATGTTTTTCTAAACTCAAAATCTGACTTGATAATATCTTTTAGGCCATATTTAGGCTGCCATTTAAGTAATGTTTGTGCCTTTTCGTTTGACGCGATTAATTTTGCTGGATCTCCTGGACGTCTTTCTGTTATTTCATAGGTCATATTACCTAGTTGTTGCACCGTTTTTGCAACTTCTAAAACGGAATATCCTTGGTTTGATCCTAAATTGATCGTTGTGGACGCACCACCATTGACTAAATATGTTGCGCCAAGAACGTGTGCATATGCTAAATCAGAAACATGAATATAATCTCTTACACACGTGCCATCATCTGTATCGTAATCGTTTCCGTATATCATGAGTTTATCTCTCACGCCAATCAGTGCTTGGATTGCAACCGGAATCAAATGTGTAAGTTGATCTTTTTTTAGACCGATTTTTAGTGAACTGTCTGCGCCCGCAACATTAAAATATCTAAAAATTAAATAGTTCATGCCGTGTGCTTGTGTCACCCAACGAATCATGTTTTCGGTTGCGAGTTTTGTTTCTCCGTAAGGATTAATTGGTTTTGTAGCATCATCTTCAAAACAAACACCAGATGCTTCCCCATATACAGCAGCAGTGGATGAAAACACAATGTTTTTTACATTGTTTTCTTGCATCGCATCTAATAAGATGCGCACGCCTTCAACGTTGTTTGAATAGTATTCTAAAGGTTCTACAACACTTTCGGGAACCACAATCTTGGCTGCAAAATGCATCACAATATCGATGCCAGGATATGTCTTAAATAAAGTGTTTAATGCATTTTTATCTCTGATATCTCCAATAACAAGTGTTGCCTGTTCTGACACCATATCTTTAAACCCTGAAGACAAATTATCAAAAACAATGACGTCGTGTTTTTCTTTAATGAGTTCTAGTACTGCATGACTACCAATATAGCCTGCACCGCCGACAACGAGTACTTTCATATGTTTCCCCCTAATCTTTAAACAATTGATCGTTTGTTTCTGCCTCTTCAGTCTCTTCTACATCTTCCAAGTCCGCTTCTAACTCTTGAACAACCGGTGTTGTTTCTTGTGTTTCTACATCGAGTGTTTCTTGGACAAACGTATCTTGATTGGATGTTTCTTCTTCCTCATCGTCTTGATGTGGAACGATAGCTACAGTAGATACTTTTTGATCGTTTTTTAATTTGATAATGGTAACACCTTGTGTTGCGCGATTGGTTTGTGCAATTTTAGATGCATCTGTTCTCATCACAACACCACGATCTGATACAACAATAATATCGTTTTCATCTGTCACAACCGTCAGCGTTTTAAGAGCGCCATTCTTCTCTGTGACATTTAGTGTTTTCACACCTTTTCCGCCACGATTTTGAGGGCGATATTGATCTGTTTTCGTACGTTTACCAAATCCATTTTCGGTAATCACCAAAATGTCTTCGTTTTCACTCTTAGGATCAATAATTGCAACACCAACGATGGCATCGTTTGAAGATAAACTCATCCCTTTGACACCAATGGCTGTACGTCCAACAGTAGACACCATTGCTTCATTAAAGCGAATTGCTTTACCATTGGAAGCACCTAATATGATATCTTTAGTACCGTCAGTGAGCGAAACATTGATAAGTTCATCGTTATCTCTTAAATTCACAGCGATAATACCGTTTTGACGAATATTTTTAAATTCTGATACAAGGGTTCTTTTCACAATACCGTTTTTAGTTACAAAAGTAAGTGCGGCATGTTCATCATCAAAATCTTTTACGCACGTCATAGAGGCAAGTCTCTCATCTGGATTGAGTGCGAGTAAGTTTACAAGTGGTAGTCCTTTTGATTGACGAGATCCTTGAGGGATTTGATATCCTTTAATTTTATAAACACGTCCTGTGTTTGTGAAAAATAAGTGGTAGTCGTGAGTGGATGTAAGTTCAATATGTTCAACGTAATCATCTTCATGAACTTTGATGCCTGCCATTCCAACACCACCGCGATTTTGAGATTTATATTGATCTAAACTCATGCGCTTGATATAACCATTGTTGGTGATTGTAATCACAACATCTTCAACTGGAATGAGATCTTCGTTTTCAATCGTGATATCTTCTGTTAAATTAATCTCACTTAATCTAGGTTCATGATATTGGGTTTTAATTTGTTGAAGTTCTTCTTCGATAATGGCAAATTTGCGATCGTCTTTAGCAATGATATCTTTAAAATCAACAATTTTTGATTTTAGTTCTTCGTGTTCTTGTTGAAGTTTTTCAATTTCAAGACCTGTAAGACGTTGAAGTCTAGTATCTAAGATGGCACGTGCTTGAATATCATCAATATCATACGTAGCAATCAAAGCATCTCTTGCATCTTCAGCAGTTTTTGATTGTTTAATGATTTGAATGGCACGATCGATATCATTAAGTGCCTTGATTAAACCTTCTACAATGTGTTGTCTTGCTTCGGCTTTTTCTAAATCAAATACGGTTCTACGTAAAACAATTTCAACTTGGTGGTCAAGATATTTCTCATACATGTCTTTGAGTGAGAACATTTTTGGTTGACCCTTATCAAGTGCAATCATATTGAAGTTAAATGATTGTTGTAATTGTGTATGTTTATATAAATTATTAAGCATGACGTGTGCATTGACGTCTCTTCTTAATTCAATGACAACGCGCATACCGTTTCTGTTAGATTCATCTCTTAAATCTGTAATACCGTCTAACACTTTGTCTTTTGCGAGTTGTGCAATGCGCTCAATGAGTGTGGTTTTATTAACCTGATATGGAATTGCCGTCACAACAATCGCAGATTTATTTTTAAATTCTATAATTTCTGTTTTTGCTCTATTCACAATAGATCCGCGTCCTGTTTCATATGCTTGTATGAGACCGCTGATACCAAGAATTTCTCCTCCTGTAGGGAAATCCGGACCTTTTACATATTCCATTAATTCTTGTGTGGTAATCTCTTTGTTTTGCATATATGCAAGAAGTCCATCAATTACTTCTGTTAAATTGTGTGGTGGAATATTTGTTGCCATCCCAACAGCAATCCCTGTTGATCCGTTCACAAGTATGTTTGGATATCTTGATGGTAAAACAGATGGCTCTTTTTCACTACCATCATAGTTATCAATATAATCTACTGTTTTCTTTTCTATATCTCTCACGAGTTGTCCAGCAAGTTTAGAAAGTCTCGCTTCTGTATAACGCATGGCAGCGGCACCGTCACCATCAACAGAACCAAAGTTACCATGTCCATCTACGAGTGGCATACGATAACTAAATGGTTGTGCCATACGGACCATTGCTTCATACACTGAAGATTCTCCGTGAGGGTGGTACTTACCAATAACTTCCCCTACGATACGAGCTGATTTTTTGTGCGCTTTATCAGACGTCATACCAAGTTCGTTCATCGCAAATAAAATTCTTCGTTGAACAGGTTTTAAACCGTCTCTTACATCCGGTAATGCACGTGATACAATGACACTCATTGCATAGTTAAGAAATGACGTTTTCATCTCGCTGGAGATGTTGATTTCTTTGACGTGATCTCTTGATTTGTTTAATTCATCCATGTCTGATTGTATCCTTTCTAAACGTCAATGTTACTTGCGTAAATGGCATTTTGTTGTATGAATTCTTTACGTGGTTCAACTTCTTCACCCATAAGCATACTGAATACTTGATCTGCATCCATTGCATCGCTGAGTGTAATTTGAAGTAATGTTCTTGTATCAGGATCCATTGTTGTTTCCCATAGTTGTTCTGGGTTCATTTCTCCAAGACCTTTGTATCTTTGAATACTTGGTCTGCCGCCCATTTCTTTTAGCGTGGCATCTAAAGATTCATCATCATAAAGATATTGGATGTTCTTTCCTTGTTGTACTTTATATAATGGCGGTTGGGCCATATAAATATATCCTTTTTCAATAAGTGGACGCATGTATCTAAAGAAGAAAGTTAATAAGAGCGTTCTAATGTGTGCACCATCGATATCGGCATCGGTCATAATAACAACTTTGTGATAACGAATGTTTTCTGGGTTGAACTCTTCTCCTATTCCAGTACCAAGCGCTTGAATTAATGATAAGATTTCTTTATTTGCATAAATTTTATCTAAGCGTGCTTTTTCTACATTAAGGACCTTACCTCTTAGTGGTAAAATCGCTTGAAATTCCGATTCTCTACCTTGTTTTGCAGAACCACCAGCAGAATCACCCTCAACAATATATAGTTCAGAAACTGCTGGATCTTTTGCTCTACAATCTGCGAGTTTAGATGCAAATCCTAAAGCATCTAATGGTGATTTTCTTCTTGTAGCATCTCTTGCTTTTCTTGCAGCGATACGCGCATACATTGCATTAAGACCTTTTTCAACAATCATTTTTGCGTCTTGTGGGTTTTCTGCAAAATAACGCTCTAAAAACTCACCTGCAAGTTGAGATGTCATTTGTCTCACTTCAGGGTTTCCTAGTTTTGTTTTTGTTTGACCTTCGAATTGAGGATCTGGATGTTTAATTGAAATAATCGCGGTTAATCCTTCTCTAACGTCTTCTCCTATGAGTGAATCGTCTTTTTTAAATAAGTTATTTGCTTTACCGTAGTTGTTGATGATTCTTGTGAGTGCGAGTTTAAACCCGTCTTCGTGCATCCCACCTTCATGTGTTGGAATGTTATTAGCAAAGCTAAATAGATTTGTTGAATAGGAGTCAAAGTACTGTAGTGCCATTTCATATGTAATGCCTTCTACTTCTTTTTCAACATACATCACATCTTTGGTGAGCTTAGTTCTGTTTCCAACCAAGAAATTCACATACTCAACCAAGCCGCCTTCATATTGATAGACAAACTCTACCGGTGTATCTTGTCTTTCATCCGTAATCGTGAGTTTGATCCCTTTATTTAGGAATGCAAGTTGTTGAACACGTGCACGTAGTGTTTCAAAATCATAAACTTGTGATTCTGTAAACACATCTTTGTCTGCTAAAAATGTCACGATGGAACCATGTGTGTTACTTGTACCTTCTTCAATGAGTTCTGTTTTTGGCACACCGTAAGCATACGTTTGGCGATACTTTTTACCATCCCTATGTATTTCTACATCAAAAAACGATGATAATGCGTTCACAACTGAAGCACCAACCCCGTGTAAACCACCTGACACCTTATATGAGGCACCGTCGAATTTACCACCTGCGTGTAGTGTCGTTAAAATTGTTTCAACTGCAGGTCTCCCAGTTTTAGGGTGTGTATCAACAGGAATCCCACGTCCATCGTCAACGACTCTAATGTAATTGTCTTTTAAGATGGTAAGTTCTATGTGCGTTGCATATCCTGCAAGTGCCTCATCAATGGAGTTATCAACGATTTCCCAAACGAGGTGATGCAGTCCTTTAACACCAGTAGAACCGATATACATCCCTGGTCTTTTTCTAACCGCTTCTAATCCTTCTAATATTTGAATATTTGATGCATTATAATTATTTTGTGACATGTTTATGACTCCTTTGTAATATACATAACATCTAATTGTTGGTCTGGATAATTTTGTGTACTGTTAATAATAAGTGTGTGATCTTTAAATTCATAATTAAGTAGTTGTTGCTGATGTGTTTCATCTAATTCACTTAAGACATCATCTAATAACAATACCAATTCTTGAGACTGTTCATTTTTTAAATATTGTAAAACAGATAATTTTAGTGATAAAGCAAGTAATCTTTGTTGTCCTTGTGAAGCAAATTGACTTGCTTTTTTATCATTAAAATATACGGTTATGTCGTCTTTGTGAGGACCACTTGTTGTTGATTGTGAGAGAATATCTACTTTTTGTTTTGTAAATAAATGTTGTTTCAATGCATCAATGGATTGGTCTTTTTCATATTTAACAATCACATCTTTAAAATCAAATTGTTGTGCAACTGGTTGAATAAGTTCGTTTAATGCTTCAACAAATGCGTGTCTTTTGTTAATGATTATGATTGCTTGTTCTAGTAATTGTTCTGATAGTATATTAAGAAACGTTAAATCATGATCCATTGAAAGTTTTTTCAATAGTGCATTTCTTTGTTTTAATATTTTTTTATAATTGTTTAATACATCTAGATACGTTGTGTCTGTTTGAATCATTGAAATATCTAAAAATTGTCTTCTGTAAAGCGGTGCACCTTTTACAAGTTCTACGTCTTCTGGTGCAAACATAACAACATTTAAATGTCCAATAAATTGTGAAAGTTTCTTTTTTTCAACACCGTTGAGCCAAACGCGTTTTCCTTTATCTGTCAGAACCATTTCAAAACGGTTGTGTTTTGTTTCTAAAACAATTTTAGAAAAAGGTTTGTCGTGCTGTATAAATTCTTTGTCTTGGTTTGTTCGATGTGATTTTGTTGTTGCGATTAAATGGATCGCCTCTAAAATGGTGGTTTTGCCAACACCATTATCTCCATACATATATGTTTTTGGTTGTTGAAATTGAATTATTTTTTTACCAAAACATCTTGCGTGTGTCAGTTCTAAAGATTTAATCATTTGTTATATAAATTGTGTTGTTTTCAATCTCGACAACATCCCCTACGACTACTTTTGTTTTTCGTGTTGTTTTAAGAACACCATTTACTTTCGCAGGCATATTTAATAAATACGTTTTAGCGTCTCCACCAGAAGCAATAAAACCACACGCTTTCACGAGTTGACCCAATGTAATAAATTCTTTTTTTAGTTTAAAGTTTTGAGACGTATTCATAAGTATATTATACCACAAACCTTATAAAAATAGCGTTTTTTTCATTTTTTATATATAAGTGGGACTTTATGTCGATTTAATAAAAAAAGCCGAATTTGATACAATTTCGGCTTTTAGTGTAATTTAATATTTTTTTAATCTAATCTTACAGGAAGAATTAGGTGTAATAACGAGGGATCATCTTTACCTGTAATAATAAATGGTTTAATTTCTCCAGAGAATGAGATGACAATTTCTTCTGAATGAAATGTTTTTAATGCTTCTTTAAGATATTTAGATGAAAATGCGAGTTTGATTTGCGGTCCTTTAACTTCTCCAGATGGAATGATTTCTTCTGAAGCATCTCCAATCTCAGCATTCGTTGAGCTTATTTCAACCACTTGATTTTCTTTCAACGCAAGTTTCACAATGTTTACATTTGTTTCTCTTTCTTTAGGAGATAACAATGACACGCGATCTAGTGCTGAAAGTAATTGTTCTTTATGAAATGGGATTTCAACAACAAATGATTTTGGAATAATTCTCATTGTATCTGGATAAGATCCTTCAAGAAGTCTTGTTTGAAAAAGAATATTCTCGAACTTAAATAACACTTTATTTGGATTAATGTAAAGCTCTACTGGTGTTTGAATGGTTTCTAGTATCTTTTGAAGTTCATCTAAACTTTTGTTTGGAATGACAAGATCGAAAGGCTCACGTTCTAAATCAAAGGCTATGTCTTTTTGTGCGAGACGATATGAATCGGTTGCGACACAAAATAGTTTTTTCTCTAAAAATTTGAAATCAACACCTGTTAAAACAGGACGTTTTTCATTTTGAGAGGTTGCAAAATTTGTTTCTTTGATGACATCAGATAATACTTTAGGATCAAAAGATAATGGATCGTTTAAATCCATAAAATCGATATCTGGATAATCTTCCACATCCATTAAACGTAATTTAAACTCAGATTTATCTGCACGAATTACCATAATGTTTTGTTCAATAAGCGCAAATTCAATATTTTTAGAAACTACTTTTCTTACAATATCAATTAAGTAACGCCCTGGAATCGCTGTTTTTCCTGGAGTTTGTATGGAGAGTGATGAATCATCTACAATGACTTGAATGGCAACATCAGAATTAGACGTTGTTAAAATCATATGATCTTGTAAAGCTTCAAACTTAATCGCATACAAGATAGGCATTGGCGTTTTAAGAGGCAACCCTTTTTGTATAATATTTAAATGATTTAGTAACACATCTCTTTCTATTGAAAACAACATAAAGGCACGTCCTTTTATTTATTTATATTTAATAATTATTGTTATTACAATTGTGGGTTTGTGGATAACTTTTTTAATGGCTCTATCTATGTATTATTATATCAAATAATCAACAAATAATCCACTATAAAATGTGGTTAAACTTGGTTGAGTTTTTTTATAATTGTATCCACTGCAAGTTTAAGAGTTTTGTCTTGTTTTAACTCATTTTCAATTTTTTCACATGCTGTGAGTACGGTTGAGTGATCTCTATCTCCAAACAAAGAACCAATACTTTTATAAGGAATGTTATGATTCGATTTAATTAAATACATGGCAATATGTCTTGGGATGACATATTTTGAGTGTCTTTTTTTACCAATTAAATCATCAATAGAAATGCCATAAAAATCACTGACAACGCTTTGTATACGATCATAGTTATTTTCGTTTAATTGATTGCTTTTTCTTCTTGTTTTAAGAAGTGGTTCTAATGCTTCTTGAGCATGTTCAACTGTAATATCAATATTATTTGTAAGTGCATAAAACAATACACGTTTTAAAGCACCCTCTAACTCTCGAATGTTCGTTACAAATGAAGAAGCAATAAAATTTAACACTTCATGATCCATTGCTTCAGCATGTGAAGTTTCAGAAGATAACTTTCTTTTTAAAATTTCAATTCTATGTTCTAAATCTGGTACTTGAATATCTACACTTAAACCGACTTCAAACCTAGAAGTTAATCTGGACATAATATTTTTTAATTCAGACGCTGGTTTATCACTTGTAATGACAATTTGTTTATTTTGTTGGTATAAAATATCAAACAACTTAAAAAACTCCATTTGAGTTTTGGTGGCACCACCCATAATTTGAATATCATCTACAAGCAAAACATCAATATCTCGGTATTTAGCATGGAAATCATCCATTTGTTGACGTTTAAGCAAGTTAGCAAAATCTTCAATAAAGCTATCTGCTTTGACATACAAGACGTTTGCATGTGGATTATTATCTAAGATATAATTCCCTATCGCTTGAGTTAAGTGTGTTTTACCCAACCCAACATCCCCAAAAATATAGAGAGGGTTTGCAACAACGCCCGGTTGATCCGCAACTTTCATTGCCATTCTAAAAGCAAACATATTACTTTTACCAACAACAAAGTTATCAAACCTAAAGGACCCGTTTAAATTACCTAAACGATATCTGTTTTCTAGATCTAAGTCTGGAGTTACAATATCATATTCTGGCTCTAATTCAGATTCTAAAACAAACTTAAAACGCAGTGTTTCACCACTGTTTTTTAAGGCTAAATCTTGAATTTTAGATAAGTACAAACGTTGTATCCTATTTTTTATGAACTCGTTCGGTGTCACAATGTAAATCACATTATTACTCACCTGATGAATGTTTTGTAAAGGTTCAAAAACTTCAGCAAAAGTGTCTTCATCATACGTTTGTTCTAACTCGGATAAAATTGTTTGCCACAAGATGTCATAATTGTTCATGTCGTAAAACTCCTAAAATCTTAAAAAAATATTAGCATAAAAAAACTAAAGAAAACCAAAAAAATAACAACAAAAAATGTGGATAACTTTTTTACAAAAGCTAAACACCTTATACACAATGTGGATAATAAAACTATTTTTTTGTTTTAGTTAAGACGTTTTTTGATTTATCCATTTATCCACAATGTTTGTAAACATATAAATAGTTTTCCACATTGTGTGGGTTGTTTAATTATGTAAAAGGATTGTTGTTGACAAAGAGAAGACCTTTATATATAATAACAAAGCATGGTTTCCTATGAAAGGTGGTAATATACATGAAAAGAACATATCAACCAAATAAACGTAAGCGCCAAAAAACGCATGGATTTAGAGCGAGAATGGCAACCGTTGGTGGACGTAAAGTTTTAGCAAGACGTCGTGCCAAAGGTAGAGCGCAATTATCAGTTTAATTTATAAATAACCCGGACTACTCGAATAAATTACACACGAGTAGTCTTTTTTTATAAAAAATATGAAAAAAGCATATCGTTTAAAAACAAAAAAAGAGATTGATTTTGTTTTTGCAAATAAAAAAAGTGTTAAAAATCAATATTTTGGTATTCATTATGTAAAAGATATTGATCAGGACCACTTTAGATTTGCATTATCAATTGGAAGAAAGTATGGAAACGCGGTTTCTAGAAACATTAGAAAACGTCAAATCCGTATGATTATATCAACCATTCAACAACTCCTTAACCATGTGCAATTCGTTGTTGTTGTATATCCAAAATCAAGCGATTTAAGTTTTGAAGATGTAAAAAAGAATGTGTTAAAGCTTGTTGATCAAGCGACACTAACGGAGAAAAAACAATGAAAAAATTAATAGTTTTAATGAGTGCGATATTCGCACTCGTTGCACTTTCTAGTTGTACACAAGAAGATGCAGTTGTAAAAACGTACGTTAATGCACCCGTCAAAATGGTGTATACCGAAGCAGAATTTGCAGATGGTTACGTTTTTAAAGGTGATGAAGGTGTTACATTCATTAATGTAAAACAATCTGGTGCTGTAGAAACATTACCGCTAGACAATCAAGGCATCAATGAACCTTCGGGTGATTCAGGTGTGTTGACATACCGCGTGTCTTATAGCGATGTTTTATATGATTTTAGTATTTATGTTGTTCCTGATAATATCGATGTCAACGACACGGAAATTGTTTTAGTAAACTTTATGTTAACAGACGCCAATGTTAGAACAAACATTGGTGGCACAGAAAACCTCGAAGGCTTAAAAGTTTACGTTGTTCGCGCAAACGGTAATGTAGAAATTTTAAACGCTGAAGATCATTTAGACAAATTCTCTAACAATGGATTTGAACCACTCCAAGAAGATGGATTTGTTTCAAACGAAGCCTTTGATGTTACTTTCACGTATGAAGGATTTACAGCAACTTTTGAAGTGTTCGTTGCTGGAGGAGAAGCACCGATTCATTCGGAAGACGCAGGTTTTTTTGATTGGATATTAGTCATTCCAGTAGCCTTTTTAACACAACTATTTGCTGGCATTTTTGGAAACTCTTTTGCAGTAGGTATTTTAATAACAACACTTATAGTAAGAACACTTGCATGGCCAATATATGCAAAAAGTAATGATTTAAGTTTAAAAATGAATTTAGCACAACCAGAAATGCAACGTGTACAAAACAAATATGCAACAAGAAAAGACCCACAGTCACAACAACAAATGCAAATGGAAATGATGGGGGTTTATAAAAAATACGGCATTAACGTATTAGGGTGTCTATTACCATTTCTTCAAATGCCAATCTTTATTGCAATGTATAGTGTTGTAAGAAGAATTACAATTCCGGGTGGTATGTATTCAGAACAAGTCTCTAACACCATGTTTTTTGGAATTAATCTAGCAAATACAAACGACGGCATCACAGCAATTATATTAGCAGGTATTGTTGGTGCGACGATGTTCACACTTCAAAGACTTGCAATGAAAAAACCAAGTTATGCTAAAAACGTTGTAAGTCCAAATCCTCAAGCACAACAATCACAACAAACAATGAAGTATGTAAGTTACTTTATGGTAATTATGATGATGTTCATCTCTTATCAAAGTAATGCACTTGCAATCTATTGGATTTTTGGTAACTTGTATTCACTCACACAAACTATTATTAATAGAAAATTAAGTGAAAAGAAACACGCAAAACTAAAAGAAAAAGAACTTTTAGGGGGACTCGCAAAATGATGTTAAAACGTATCGAATTAGAAGCTAAAAATGAAACAGAAGCACTTGAACGTGCATCTGAAACATTAAGAATTCAACCAGAAAAACTAAAAATCACGCTTACAAGAGAGAAAAAAGGTCTTTTTGCAGGTGGAACGAATCTTTATGAAGCAATACCTGACGTGAACTTAACACTCGAAGGAAAAACCTATTTAGAAAGTATCCTTCAAGCAATGGATGTTGAATTTAAAATGGAGTTAAGAACAAAAGATGACGGAAAAGAAATTCATTATAATGTTCAATCATC
>JALQTF010000069.1 GCA_023264085.1 Acholeplasmataceae bacterium | reverse complement strand
TGCGGACTCTACTCACATTAAGGCTTTATAAAAATATCTTCATTAGTAGCCGCAACTCTACAGCTACAAATATAATAAAGTCATTATCATGACAGATGCTGATACCGATGGTGCACACATTCAAGTATTACTTATGACGTTTTTCTTCCGTTTCATGCGTCCACTTATAGAGCATGGGAAATTGTTTATTGCACAACCACCATTTTATAAACTCACAAAAAAAGGTGCAAAGAAACAAACAGTGATCTACGCTTGGAGTGATGAAGAACTAAGAAATTACCTTCAAAAAGGCCAATATACAATTCAACGTTTCAAAGGACTTGGGGAAATGAATGCCGATCAACTTTGGGAAACAACGATGAATCCAGAAACTCGAAAACTCATTCAAGTAACCATCGATGACTTAAATGTCTCAGATAAACAATTATCTGTTTTGATGGGTGATGATGTCACACCTCGTCGTGCTTGGATTGAAGACCATATTGATTTTGAAGTCACCGATGATTTCGATCCTAACTTAGGAGCACAAGATGCCTAAACTTAAACAAACACTCGATCAATTTGTTGAAACACTCCTCAAAGAATCATTTGAGGATATTTTAGCTGATCGTTTCGGAAGATACTCCAAATACATCATTCAAGATCGTGCATTACCTGATGCCAGAGACGGATTAAAACCCGTTCAAAGACGTATATTATACGCGATGCAACAATTAGGCATGACAAGTAATCAACCGTATAAAAAATCTGCAAGAATTGCTGGTGAAGTCATGGGTAAATATCACCCTCATGGTGATTCATCAATCTATGATGCGATGGTCAGACTATCACAAGATTTTAAAATGCATATGCCACTCATTGATATGCATGGAAATAATGGTTCCATTGATGGCGACAGTGCAGCAGCCATGCGGTATACAGAAGCACGCTTATCAAAAGCTGCAGAATTATTATTACAAGATATCAATGCTAGAACGGTTCCACTCGTACCAAACTTTGATGATGAAGAAGTGGAGCCAACAGTATTACCAGCGAAATTTCCAAACTTACTCGTGAATGGTGCAACCGGTATTTCAGCTGGTTATGCAACGAAAATTCCACCTCATAATATCAAAGAGGTGATATCAGCAACGATCGCACTGATAAAAAATGAACACCTTACATCACAAGATTTGATGAAATATATCAAAGGTCCAGACTTTCCAACGGGCGGACTTGTTCAAGGTATTGATGGTATTTCACAGGCGCTTGAAAAAGGACATGGAAAGGTTGTTTTACGCGCAAACTATCATTTAGAAGAAATTAAAAAAGATCAACATAGAATTGTGATTGATGAGATACCTTATGAAGTAAACAAAGCAGATTTGGTAAAAAACATTGATGCTTTAAGGCTAAATAAAAAATTAGATGATTTATTAGAAGTGCGTGATGAATCAGACCAAGAAGGACTTCGTATTGCAATCGATCTAAAAAAAGGAAGACAACCTGATTTATCCATAAACTATTTATTTAAACACACAGATTTACAAATCAATTATCACTATAATATGGTCGCAATTTTAAATCATCGACCTGAACAAGTCGGGATTATCCCGATATTAAAAGCATATATTTATCACCAAAAAGATGTTGTTACCAATCGTACCAACTATGATTTGAAACGTGCTTCTATTCGTCTTCATATTGTTGAAGGGCTTATTCGCATGGTCTCTGTTATCAACGATATCATTGCCATTATAAGATCTTCAAAAAATAAGCAAGATGCGAAAGAAAATATCATCAAAACATTTGATTTTTCATCAGAACAAGCAGAAGCAATTGTTACCTTACAACTCTATAGACTATCTAATACTGATATTACCTCTTTAGAATCTGAGGCAAAAGATCTAAAAGAAAAAATCGATTATTATCATTCTATTTTAAATTCTGATGAGAAATTATCCGAAGTTATTATTGAAGAATTAGAAGACACAAGTAAGGCAATTGGCGTGAAGCGCCGCTCAACCATTGAAGAGGAAGTTGAAACCATCAAAATTGATGAAAAAGACTTAATCGTTGAAGAAAATGTCATGATTGGTTTCAGTCGAGATGGCTATTTAAAACGTTCTAATTTAAAGAGTTATCAACTATCGAGTCAAACAGGACTTAAATCAGAAGACACACTCATCTATCTTGAAGAACTTACAACACTTCATCATCTCATCATATTTACAAATTTAGGAAACTTTGCATTTATTCCTGTTTATAAGATAGATGACCAGAAATGGAAAGATCTCGGTGTGTATATTAATAACATTGTTCCATTTGAAGAAGGAGAAATGGCAATCAAGATTTTTGCATTCAAAACTTTCGATAAAGATAAGACTTTCGCTTTAGTGACGACTCAAGGTCAAATAAAACATGTCACGTTAGATCAATTTGAAATGATTCGCTATCAAAAAACAACACGTTGTATGGTCTTAGATAAAACAGATGTATTAGCAGATGTCACACTTGCCATGCATCCTTATATTTCAGTCATCACAAATCAAGGCGTCATGCTTAATATGTCACGTGATGACGTCCCTTATTACGGATTATCTGCAAGAGGCGTCAAAGCGATAAAACTTTCAGATAAAGATTTCGTTACCGCAATTACTACTTTTGATATTGATTCAGATATACATTTAGTTTCATCTAGAGGACATATCATCACATTAAATGCAGCAGATCTTCCAATGTCTAAACGCTTTAGAAAGGGATTTACTGCCATTGAAAAAGTAAAATCTCAACCGCACATTATTCATTATATGAAGGCAACACCAACGACATTATCTGATGAAGTCATGATTCAATCTTTTAGTGATATATCTATCATTAAATTACCTTTAAAACAAGCACTTGCAAAAGACAACAAGTTCGGAAAACCGCTTTTTAAAGGTAAAAAAGAAACACATTTACAATCTTATATTTACTATGAAGTTTCAGATTCTTATCAAAAACCCTTAGAAACAACGACAAATGATCATAAGATATCTCAAGAACAAGCATTTAATGACAATCCAACGCAAGTCATACAAAAAGAGACGCCTGTTCAAGAAGTTGAAAATCAGATAGATCCTCAAGTTTCTAACGATGATACAAAAAAAGAAACATCTCAAAAACAGATACCAAATAAAACAGAAAGCATTCAACGACTAACGTTGTTTGATGATGATGAATTATGAACATGTTAAAAGCCTATGAATCAAAAGAATTAACCTCTTTAGAATCCATCATGAATGCAAACAACATGAAAGGGTATTGTGCGAATGTCAATGGACGTCTAAAAGAGTTATCTGCATTCGTTCACGGTAAAAATGATATTGTATTTTTAGATTTACATCACGATGAAGCGATGCGAGTTTATGAGACTTCTTTACGGTATTTGATTTTATATGCTGTCTATTGTATCGACCCAATGATCGAAGTCACTTTTAACTACTCTATTTCAAGATCCATTTATATGGATGTCACACTTCATAATATGTCTCTTGAATACTTTCATCAGACATTATCAAAAGTTTTACATGACATCATTACTGAAAATATTGTAATTCAACGTATTCAAATGCCAATAGATGTTGCTAAAAAATATTATGATAATCATTATTTAAACCATAAGACTCGTTTATTTAAATTAAGAAAAGAATCTTATGTTAACGCCTATCAAATCAAAGATTATATTAATTATTTATACGGCTATATGGTGCCTTCATCTGGATATATCAAAGACTATGAATTATTCATATACAAAGAAGGTTTGATGTTGCGATATCCTAGAGCCGAATACGATGCTAAAATTCCACCTTTCAAAGATGAACAAGTCTACAAAAACACATTGAAAAAAGTTGCAAAATGGTCTGAAATCATTGAAGGTGATACGATCGATAAAGTAAACGCGTATGCGCAGTCCACGTATGATGCTGTGTCACTGATTCAAATGAGTGAATCAAAACATTCAGCTATGCTTTATGAACTTGCAGAAGATATATCAAACAAATATGATCAACTGAAATTAATTGGTATTGCAGGTCCATCATCTTCAGGTAAAACAACCTTTGCTCGTCGTCTTCAAATCGAGCTTCAAGCAAGAGGATTACACCCAGTAGCAATTTCTATAGATGATTATTACCTTCACCCTGATTTTGTTCCTAAAAATGACGATGGGTCACCTGATTTAGAACACATTGAATCACTTGACTTAAAACAATTTAATGACGATTTACTCGCGCTAACACAAGGAAAAACAGTCACCCTTCCACATTTTGATTTTAAGACAAAAACTAGAAAAAATGGGAAGACTTTGTCACTCAATACAAATGAAGTCTTATTGATTGAAGGCATTCATGCACTCAATCAAAGGCTCACTGAAACAATCAATCGATCGTACAAATATTTTGTCTATATTGCACCTCAAACACAACTCCACATTGATAAACACGCACCTATTAGAGTGTCAGATATGCGCTTATTAAGACGTATTGTACGTGATGCTGTGTATAGAGACACACCTGCTGAAAAAACATTAGACATGTGGGCATCTGTACGTCAAGGTGAGTTTAGATGGATTTATGATCATCAACAACATGCAGATTACACGTTTAATAGTGAACTTGCGTATGAACTCGCAGTATTAAAAAAACATGCAATGTATCGATTAGAAGCGATTAATACTATGAGTCCTCATTTTATGAAAGCAAATTATTTACTTAAGTTTTTAAAATATTTTGATGATATTAAAGATGACCTTGTACCAAATCATTCACTCATTAGAGAATTCATAGGAGGTAGTGTTTTTGAATGAAAGCATTACAAAATATTGATCGCATTCAAATATCTAGTACAGTACTGAAAACGATACTCACCATTTATGAAAAAAAAGGTGCCAGTTTTTATCATGATAGCGTACTTAAAAAAGATGCTGAGGCCTTTAAACGTAAAAATGTTGAAGACAACCTTTTTGCATTGTATAAAATGCTCGAATTTGATGTCACGGATGCAAGATTGAGTGCACTTGTAAAAAAAGATTTGACGCCAAAAAATAAAACAGAACAACGCATGCAAAATATCAAACGTGTGATTGAACTTATCCATGAGCATGAAGATATCGAATTAACCATTACTGAATTTTCTGATTTAGCGAAATTACTCTCAAAAAATTTAGATCAAAATCAATATAATACAACTGTTATCGAGGGTGAAGCACTTTTAAATCAAAAAAAGATTTCCAAAAGAGAAGATTTAGAAGCACTATTAGACCTTACAAATAAACTCATAAAAAAACAAGATGTCCCTGTCACCCATTTGATTGCTAATTTTTATGTTGATTTTATTAATTTATCCATTTTTAAATATGATAATGATCTGATTGGTTTATTTATGGCCTATGCTTTATTAACAGAACATTTTAAAGCGTTATACTATGTGCCATTTTTTAGTTATTTTTTACAATATTATCAAGCGTTTAAACAAGCAGAAGTTGCCGCATCATATTATTGGAACTCTGGTTATGCACAAACTGAATTTTTAACTCAAATTTTATTAGATGTTTTAATATTATGTTATGAAGATATAGAAAAACGTGTACATACGTATCAATTTGAGGTAAAATTAAATAAAACAGACTCTATTGAAAACACGATTTATAAATTACCAGAGCTATTTTCAAAAGAAGATGTGCGTATCAAACATCCAACAGTAAGTAATGCCACCATTGATCGTACGCTTGCAAGATTACGCGATGAAGGTAAGATTAGACCCCTTGGAAAAGGTCGTGCAACGAAATGGCAACAACTCATAGAAAAACAACCTTACACAAAGATGAAACAACTATCCTTATTTGGTGATGATATATGACAAACTTAGAAAAAATTAAACAACTCAGAGAAGAAACAGGTCTATCGATGGCACAAATTAAAGCCTCTGTAGAATCTACAGAAACTTTAGAAGAAGCAAGAACTCAATTAAATGCATTAAGAGTTGAAGACACGCATGATAAAGTCGCTAAAAAAGGAATGGTTCGTGTTGTTTCTAAAGGCAACGATGCCATCCTTTATGAAATTAATGCACTCACAGATTTTGTCAATAAGCACGAAGCGTTTATTCAGTTCGTAGAGGATTTCGGAAAGCTTATTATACAATATCCTAATATTACGATTGAAGAAGCAATGAACCTTCAAATCAATCATCAATCCGTTGAAGATTACAGACTTAAAGTCGAGACGCTGATTGCAGAAAAAGTGGTTGTTTCTAGAATTTCAACCATTAAAAAAGAAGATCATCAATCATTTGGTATGTATGTCCACAGCAATTATAGTAGCGCTGCGGTTGTAATATTAGATCAAGATACTATAAATCCTAATGATGCAAATAAGATTGCTATGCAAGTGACCGCTTTGGGGAAACTCTATCCAAAATGGAAACAAACCGTTATTGATCAAATTCTTGCATCTGAACTCTTAGGTCAACCAATCACTGTAAAAGACTTTTTAAATCAAAAAGATGTGAAATTATTACATGCAACACGCTACGAACTCGGTGAAAGTATGAACGAACACTTAAGTTGTAGTTTAGTCGCAGATACATTTTGCCAGACAACTGTAAAGGAGGTACTATAATTTATGTTTGATCGAAACATGGGAAATCTAGATCGCATCATACGTCTTGTTTTAGCAGTTGTTATCGTGATATTTGCAATATTTTTAGAATTATATCCACTCATGATTGTAAGTGTATTATTATTATTTACAGTTGCAACATCATTTTGCGGCATCTATAAATTATTTGGTTTATCTACATGTAAAACAGATTTAGAAGAAAAAAAGTGATTTGTAATCACTTTTTTTCTTTATTATTACATAATTATAAGTTTCAAAGTAGTTTTTGATACAATAGAATTGAAAGTAAACGAGGAAAATCAATGTCAATTTTTATATCAGGTCTAGGATATTATGTTCCAAATACAATCATTCCAAACTCTTGGTTCGAGGACAAAATCGATACATCTGATGCTTGGATCTATGAAAAAGTTGGAATTAGAGAAAGAAGAATGGCTTCAAAAGAGGAAACCACATCGGACTTAGCTGTAAATGCAGCCAGAGAAGCAATAAAAGATGCAAACTTAAACGTTGAAGACATTGAACTTATCGTATTAGCAACATCGTCTCCAGACATGATTCAACCTCCAACTGCATCCATTGTTCAAGGAAAATTGAAGGCTTACAATGCGGCTGCTTTTGATGTAGGTGCAGTATGTGCCGGATTTGTCTATGCACTCAATACTGCATATGCAATGCAAAAATCTTTTGGTTATAAGCATGTTTTAGTAATTGGTGCAGAAACATATTCTAGAATATTAGATTACACAGACAGAACGACATGTGTCTATTTTGGAGACGGTGCAGGAGCTGCGGTGCTCAGTTTATCTGATCAAGATGGTGGCATTCATGAAGGATATCTCATGACTGAAGGAGATAAAAATGATGTCATCAGATTTCAAGGTGGTGGTGCATCTTTTCCCACGTCATTAGAAACGATTGCTAATAATTTACATCGATTTGAGATGCAAGGCAGAAAAGTTTGGGATTTTGCAGTGCGTGTTTTACCTTTTGCAACTAAAGAAGTTCTAAAAAAAGCCAAAAAAGATGTCAATGATTTAGACTTCATTGTATTTCATCAAGCAAACATTAATATCATCAATCATGGTTTAAACACTTTAGGTATGTCCCCAAGTAAAACCCATACAACAATAAAAAATTTTGGAAATACATCAGGCGCATCAATTATCATCACGTTAGCAGATGCTTATAAAAATAAAAAGTTAAAAAAGGGTGATTTAATTGCGCTCGTTGGTTTTGGTGGCGGTTTATCATATGGAGCTACGCTTTTAACGTGGGTGAAGTAAATGTATAAAACCATTACAATCGATCATTTGATTGAATTGATTGAGCCAAATCAATACATCGTTGTGTCGATGGCTGCTGCAGAACCTAAATTATTTATATCAAGTTTATCCAAAATAAAAAAACATATAAAATTATTAAATTGCTTACCCATTGAAAGAATGGATTATGATTCATCTGTTCAAAAATACATTGAATTTGACTCATTATTTTACAGTAATCAAATGCGACAACTTGAAAATTCATATAAAAATGTATCATATGTTCCAAGTCATTTGCATGCATCTGGAAAAAATAGACTAAATCGTTTTCCACCAGATGTTTACATCGGTACAGGATCAAAACATCCTACAGACGGTACTATATCAATGAGTTTGAGCAATGTATATGAAATAGATGCATTTAAACGTGCAAAAATAAAAGTAATCGAGCTCAATCATAAAATGCCATATGTATTTGGTGATCACATCATTCAAGATAAAGATATAGATTATGTTATCAATGTCGATTATGAACCCAATACAATTAATTATGAAACTAATGATGAGAGAGATATAAAAATCGCTCATTATATCGCAAATGAAATTGAAGATAACTCTACATTGCAATTTGGTATTGGTTCAATACCAAATGCTGTTGCAAAAGCATTAAAAGATAAGAAAAACTTAGGCATCCATACTGAAATGCTATCAGATGGATTAATTGATTTAGTAAAAAATGCAGTAGTAACTGGGGAAAAGAAAAGCATCTATCCAAGACAACACGTTTGCAGTTTCATATTAGGTACTAAAGCATTATATGATTATGTACATTTAAACAAAGATATATTATTAATGAGCGCAAGCACTGTTAATGATCCATATGTGATTGGTCAAAATCATAAGCAAATTTCAATCAACACTACAATTGAAATAGATTTAACTGGTCAATGTAATAGTGAAACGCTAAATTTTAAACATTACAGTGGTACAGGAGGACAATCGGATACTGCAGTTGGTGCACAAAGATCAATTGGCGGTAAAAGTTTTATTGCACTTCACTCAACAGCAAAAATCAAAAAGGCAGACGGAACTACTCAAAAAATATCAAAAATTGTACCTTCATTTAAAAACGGAACAAGTGTAACACTATCTAGAAATGACATAGATTATGTAGTAACAGAATATGGAATTGTTAAACTAAAAGGATTAACAATTAAAGAAAGAATTCATGCACTCATATCAATTGCAGATCCTGAATTTAAAAACGAATTAGAAGTCGAAGCAAAAAAAACATATAACATATAATAAAAATATCTCAGTAGAAACGAGATATTTTTTTTAACAAAAGAAGTAGATTTTACTAAAAATAGTACATTCAAGACTAATCAAACACCATAATATTCATAAGAAGTTTTATTTCCAAAAATTACATACAATAGAAAACATAAACATAATAAAAATAATAATATGCGTATATTAAACCAAAAGAGAAGCTTTATTATTGTTAAGTAATTTTATTAAATAATAAAAAAGTAATACGTTTATTAACAAGATTTAATATGTTAATAAAATTAATTTAGTTCGCATAATATATATTATGTTAACTAATACATATTATACTTACTGTGCGGATATCTTTATCCGTGTTGAAATGTTGATAACTTTTATTAGCAAAATTTCGGCTTCTAGAAAATCTAGTGTGTCTATCCACTGATTTTATAGATTATAAAAAAGCCACTTTACGTTATAATAAATTTATATGGATATGTGAGGTGAAATGATGTCAAAAAAAGTTCTGCTTATATTAACCGGTGGTACTATTTCGATGGATCATCATAAAGACTTATCAAATGATGTGATTGAATTTCAAAAACAGCATCTAATGAATTTAAGACATAGTGTTTTAAATGACATTCAAATTGACTCTCATGTTTTTTTAATGAAACCTTCTCCCCATATGACACCGAAAGATATGTTAGATTTGTCAGAGTTTGTTGATTCAAAAATATCTGAAAATTATTATGATGGATTTGTCATTACTCACGGAACCGATACTCTAGAGGAAACTGCTTTTTTTCTTGATCTTTATTTTAATCAAATTGATGTTCCAATTGTCTTTACTGGATCTATGAGAAATTATTCTGATATTGCATATGATGGATTAAATAATATTGTCTCGTCAATTTTAGTGGCAACACATTCCAATTCTAAAAATAAAGGTGTTTTAGTTGTTTTAAATGATACGATTCATCACCCTTATGAAGTGACGAAATCACACACAGTCTCACTTGATACATTCCAATCGTTAGAATTTGGTCCTATTGGTGTTGTGGATGATTTAGAAATTGTCTATTATCGTTCATTTCAAAAGCAATTTCAATTAGAAAAGCCTTCTAAGTTAAATATTAATGTGGCAATTTATAAAACATATACTGGAGATTCTGGACATTTACTAAGACAATTCAAAGATTTTGATGGTCTCGTGATTGAAGGATTCGGTAGAGGCAATGTCCCTCCAGCAATTGTAGAACATATTGAGTTTTTGATTAACAACAATGTCGCTGTCATGATAACTTCACGTGTTCCTAAAGGTCGACCATTCCCTACATATCCTTATATAGGTGGTGCCAAACAACTTACTGAAATTGGATGTGTTTTATCTCCACATTTAAATAGTCAAAAAGCACGTCTTTTATTAATGGTTGCATTAGCAAATAATGTTTCAATAAAAAACCTCACAATTTAATGTGAGGTTTTTTTATTTTAATTCTTTTAAAAATGATGTTCCAATAGATGGCAATTCAGCTTTAAAATTATCTGAAATTGTTGCGCCTAGATCTGCAAAAGTCTGTCTAATTCCTAAATGCTTTGGTGATTGGATGTGATGATGATACGCAATAACTGGTACAAATTCCCTTGTATGATCGGTCCCATGATGTATTGGATCATTTCCGTGATCTGCCGTTAAAATTAATAAGTCATCATCATTTAAATGCTCTATTAAAGTTTTTAATTGTACATCAAAAGCTTCAATGGCTTTACCGTATCCGATTGGATCTCTTCGATGTCCATAGAGTGCATCAAAATCTACAAGATTCAAAAAACATAATCCTTTAAAATCTTTTTGTGTTTGTTCAATGATTTGATTCATACCATCTTCATTGGATATAGTTTTAGAGAATGATGTGATGCCATATCCATCAAAGATATCATTGATTTTGCCGAGTGCAATGACGTCATTACCATTGTCTTCTAAAAAGTTTAAAACGGTTTTATCAAAGTACGTTGTAAAGTGCTCTTCAGAGGTGTTGAGTGGAATGCCAACAGAAGAAATAACCGCTACAACACACATAACGACTAATAGTCGGCGATGATATTTTATGGAAAACAGTGACAGCTTTTCTAAATATTTAACCGAACCATCCTCACCCAGTTTTACCCTAACGGGTAAAAAGCTCATCATCGCCGGCAAAAAAGTTAATGACAACACCATAGAAACAAAAACACCCACCGCCACCAGGTTACCAAGGTCTCTATACGGCGCAG
>JALQTF010000043.1 GCA_023264085.1 Acholeplasmataceae bacterium | reverse complement strand
AAGTTAACCAACCGTATGGCGAATCACCTCCGTGAGAGCGACAACACCCACGAAAGTGTCAAGGCCATAGAAACCTTGTTTAATATCTCGACACATGAATAGTCGGGTGCGTATCGGCACTAGAGGAAGTGCACTAGCCCTCTGGCAAGCACGATGGGTGCAAACACGCCTCCAATCGATTGGAATGAAAAGCGAGCTAGTCCCCATTGAATCTAATGATAAGTTCATCACTTTAGAAGATATTCAACGTGTTTTACCGAAAATGACACACTATCAACAAGAGCCACCTATGGTATCTGCACGTAAAGTAAATGGTAAAAAATTATATGAACTTGCAAGACAAGGTATAGAAATTGAGAGAGATAAACGCGATGTATATATCCACAAACAAGATATCATTTCTTATGAATTTCCCTACTTAAATATGGTTCTAAGTGTTTCTAAAGGAACATACATTCGTAGTTATGCAATGGATGTTGCTGCACAGTTAAATACTGTTGCGATGTTAAAGACCTTGCGACGTATTAAAAGTGGTGCATTTCATTTACAAAATGCGAAAGTGCTCGATGATATATCGATAGAAGACCTCATCCCTATAGAAGAGCTTTTAGAAGCTTATCCTAAGATTGTAGTGTCGGATTATATCGCTGATAAAGTTAAACATGGTATGCTTTTAGATCAAAGGCAATACCACAAACAAGAACCTTTTAGAGTGTACAATCAATCCAATCAAATGATTGCATTTTATGAGCCAATAGGTCAAAATCAATTTAAAATTGTATTTTACAATGAGGAATCATGATTAAAATTAAAGATGTTTACAATAAAATAAATAATACAGAACCTGTGACATTAACAATTGGTAATTTTGATGGAATACATTTAGGACATCAATCGCTTATATTAAAAACAACCTCTTATCAAGATACCAAATCAGCACTCATGACATTTGACCCACATCCAGTGTCTTTTTTAACAAAAAAACCGCATGCGCAACTAATGTCAGTCATCGATAAAATCGATTGTTTAAATGCCTTTCATCTAGATTTTATATGGATGGTTACTTTTGATGATGCATTTGCATCTTTAACAATAGAGGCCTTTATTGATTATTTAAAATCATTACATGTTAAAAGACTTGTATTAGGTAAAGATGCCCGTTTTGGACAGTATGGAGCAGGTGGCATCGAAGATTTAAAACCTCATTTCGAAGTCGTCGTTATAAATGAAGAAATATATGATCATATACGCATCTCTTCATCACTTGTTAAGACAAGATTATCCCAAGGTGATATTCAAGTAGCAAAAGCATTACTTTCCAGAAATTATCGTATATACGGACAAGTTGTACATGGGAATCATTTAGGTAGAACATTAGGTTATCCAACTGCTAATATAGAATATGGGGATTATCATATTCCAAAGTTAGGTGTATATGCAGTGGGTATTCTATATCAACAAAAGTGGTATTATGGTATGGCGAATATCGGACACAATCCCACAATCAATTATCAAGAAAAACCAAGACTAGAAGTGTATATATTTGATTTTGATGGGAATTTATATGGAAAACACTTAGCTTTAGAGTTTTATGATTATATACGATCTGAGAAAAAATTTGATTCAAAAGAGCATCTTATTTCTCAATTACAATCAGATGAACTTGCTGTAAGAAAATTATTAAGTCAAACATAATTATGCTATAATAAAAGCATCAATAGGAGGGGATCTATGAAGTTAATTATCGCAATTGTATCAACTGATGATGCGAACAAAGTTCAAAAAGCACTTGTTCATGAACAGTTCTTCATTACTAAGTTAGCGACTCAAGGTGGCTTTCTAAAAGCTGGAAACGTGACATTTATGATTGGTGTCAATGATGAAAAAGTTATTAATGTTTTAGACATCATTGAGGCAAATTCTAAAAAACGTCAAAAACTCGTTCCGAATACGATTGTGAACGAATTTGGATCATTCTCTGCGATGCCTATTGAAGTTGAAGTAGGTGGTGCAACTGTATTTGTATTGCCTGTAGATCAATTTGTCAAGGTGTAATGTAAGTTTTTTATTGCAATTTTTAAAAAATATGGTATAATCCAAATTGTCGACTACAAGGTTTATGGCATGATTCCTATACTTTAGTAGTGCGCAGAGAGGTAATACATGGCTTTATCAGCTCAAAAAAAGCAGGAAATCATTACTGCTTATCGTCGTGACGATAGTGACACAGGTTCACCTGAGGTACAAATCGCGTTATTGACATTTGAAATCGAAGAATTGAATAGTCATTTAAAGACACACATTCATGATTTCCATTCAAGACGTGGTTTATTCCAGAAAATTGGACATAGACGTCGTTTACTATCATACTTAAGATTCAAAGATGTGAATCGCTATCAAGAGCTCATCGTCAAATTAGGCATTCGTCGTTAATCGACATGCCTTTTTTTATATACAATTACCATTATTTATGATAAGATAAATAAGGTTATATAAAGAAAAAAAGAAAAATATAAAATGAAGGAGATTTTATATGTCCAAAAAAACTTACCAAAAACAATTTGGTGGTCGTACGTTACGTGTTGAAATTGGTGAAATGGCCAAACAAGCACGTGGTGCTGCACTTATTTCATATGGTGATTCACAAGTATTAAGTGTTGCAACTGCAAAAACTGAATCTGCAAATGCTGGATTTTTCCCATTAATGGTGATTTATCAAGAAAAACTCTATGCGGCAGGTAAAATTCCTGGTGGATTTTTAAGAAGAGAAGGTCGTCCATCAGAACATGAAACATTAACGTCTAGACTCATTGATAGACCATTGCGTCCACTATTCCCTGAAGGTTTTATGCATGATGTTCAAGTTATTAATACCGTATTATCTAGTGATCAAGAAGCATCCCCAGAAATGGCTGCATTCTTCGGTTCATCACTTGCGATTAATACTTCAGACATTCCATTTTATGGACCTGTTGCAGCAGTTCATATCGGAAGATTGGATGGTTCATTCATCGTGAATCCATCACCAGAACAAATGGAAGCATCTGATATTGACCTCATTGTTGCTGGAACAAAAGATGCCATAAATATGGTTGAAGCTGGTGCAAAAGAAGTATCTGAAAAAGATATGTTAGATGCGATTTTGTTTGCTCATGAAATGATTAAAGAACTTTGCGAGTTTCAAGACGAAATTTTAAAAGATTTCCCTGTAGAAAAAATGCCGTTTGAATCTTTAGAACCTGAAGCTGAACTCGTTAAAGAAGTTACTGAAAAAGCAGGAAAAGCTCTTGTTGAAGCAGTATCAATTGTTGATAAACTTGAACGATATGAAGCGATTGAATCCATTCAAAAACACGTATTAGCTCATTATGAAGCGCAGTCATTTTTCAAAAATATTGATGGTGTTCAAGTATTCGATCAAAAGGTATATGATCTTAATTTAAAATTCGTAAAAATGATTTTAGACAATTTAGTCACGAAAGAACTTCGTCGTCTTATCACAGAAGATAAAGTTAGACCAGATGGTAGAAAAGTCGATGAAATCAGAGACTTAGCATCTCGTGTGGATGTCTTAAAACGTACACATGGATCTGCTTTATTTACGAGAGGTCAAACGCAAGCATTAGGCGTTGTGACATTAGGATCATTAGGTGAAAACCAAATTATCGATGGTCTTTCAATAGAAGATTCAAAACGTTTTATGCTTCACTATAATTTCCCACCATACTCAGTTGGAGAAACTGGTCGTTATGGCGGTGTTGGTCGTAGAGAAGTTGGACATGGTGCACTTGGTGAAAGAGCATTGCTTCAAGTACTTCCTAATGAAGAAGAATTCCCTTATTCTATACGTGTGGTATCTGAAATTTTAGAAAGTAATGGTTCCAGTTCACAAGCAACCATATGTGCCGGATCCATGGCACTCATGGCAGCAGGGGTTCCTATTAAAGCACCTGTTGCTGGGATCGCAATGGGACTCATTAAAGAAGGCGATTATTATACGATTTTAACGGATATTCAAGGCATGGAAGACCATGAAGGCGACATGGATTTTAAAGTTGCTGGTTCTGAAAATGGTATTACAGCTTTACAAATGGATATTAAAATTACAGGTATTAATGAAGCCATATTACAAGAAGCCCTTGAGCAAGCAAAACTCGCACGTCTAGAAATTCTTTCTCACATGAATGAAAC
>JALQTF010000026.1 GCA_023264085.1 Acholeplasmataceae bacterium | reverse complement strand
AAGTAGCTTAGCTTGGTAGAGCGCCTGGTTTGGGACCAGGAGGTCGCAGGTTCAAATCCTGTCTTCCCGACCATCTACATACATACATTGCGGGTGTCGTATAATGGCTATTACTTCAGCCTTCCAAGCTGAAGACGTGGGTTCGATTCCCATCACCCGCTCCATATTATCATGATAGGCTTGATACAATTGTATCAAGCTTTTTTAATGCAATCATTCTAAATAACGGTATTAAAAAGCTATAGATTTTTTTAAATGTTGACACGCAATAAGTTATAAATTATAATAAAAATAAACAAATGTTAAATTTTAAACAAATGTTTAAATTGGAAAGTGAGTGAGACAGTGAAACTAAATAAAAATGAACAAATTGTCTTAAACGCTTTGCGTAATAATCCGTATATTAGTCAAAAAGAACTGTCTGAATCATTAAGACTTTCAAGACCTTCCATCGCGAATTATATTTCCTCTCTTCAACAAAAAGGTTTTATTCTAGGGAAACCGTATGCTTTAAGAGAAGATACATATGTTACATGTATTGGCGGTGCGAATATGGATATCACTTTGCAATTAGAAGATATGATGACATACGGTACGTCTAATCCTGTATCATCTTCTCATTCCCTTGGTGGTGTGATTCGAAATGTTGGTGAAAATTTAGCACGTTTAGATGCGAACGTTTCATTAATGAGTTTGGTAGGTAATGATCGATTTGGTGAAGAAATTTTAGAAAAATCAAATAAAATCATGAAAGTCTTTGCGACTGAACGTGTTCAAGGCGAAGTTACTGGCAGTTATTATTCTGTGATTGATCAAAAGGGTGATATGATTGCTGGATTTGCAAATATGGATATTAACCGTTTGATGAATCGATCATGGATCATTGAGCATAAAAAACACATACAAATGAGTGATTGGGTGATTGCAGATCTCAATATATCGAAAGAAGCGATGGAAGCAGTCATCGAAAACTGTCTCAGCGAAGATATTAAGTTAGGTATTATTGGTGTTTCAAGTCCAAAAATGAAACACTTACCTGATGATTTAAAGGGAGTTGAAATCATCATATGTAATAAAGATGAGACTCAAACATATTTTAAAACGAATGAAAATGATTCCAAGGCATTATGTAAATTGTGGCTAGATGCTGGTGTAAAAAAAGCAATTGTAACTGCTGGTATAGAGGGGTCTTTCTATGGAGAAGACAGTCACATTAAACATCAAAAAGCGTATTTGGTTCAAAAAAGGGACATTATCGATGTTACAGGAGCTGGAGATGCATTCAGCAGTGCAACAGTTTATGGATTAATGTCAGGTAATACACTCGATAAAAGTGTTCAAATGGGTGCAATCAGCGCTAGTCTAACGATACAAACACAGTATGCTGTTAATCCGAATGTATCATTAAAAAAAATTCAAAAGGAGATTGATCGATATGAAAAGTAACATCTATTTAGAAATTAAAGAGGATGTAAGAGAAGCTCTAGAAAATGATGTACCAGTTGTAGCATTAGAATCAACGATTATTTCGCATGGTATGCCGTATCCCCAAAATGTTGAAATGGCCAAAAAAGTAGAAGATATCATTCGATCTGAGGGAGCAATTCCAGCAACGATTGCTATTATGAATGGGAAAATAAAAATCGGACTTACAGATGAAGATCTTGAGACCCTTGCTCAATCACCTAATGTTAATAAAGTGTCACGTCGTGATCTCGCTAAAATCATCGCTGAAAAATCGGTAGGCGCAACTACGGTCGCTTCTACAATGATGTGTGCAGAAATGGCAGGCATTCAATTTTTTGTGACAGGTGGTATCGGTGGTGTACATCGCGGCTATGAACATACACTTGATGTATCTGCAGACTTAGAAGAACTTGCTCAATCCAAAGTAAATGTGATATGTGCAGGTGCAAAAGCGATTTTAGACCTACCTCGTACCATGGAATACTTAGAAACAAAAGGTGTGAGTGTCGTCGGTTTTCAAACAAAAGTATTGCCAGCATTTTATACTAGAACAACAAACATACCGTTACAAGCATATGTTGAAACTGAAGAAGCATTAGCCAATATCATTTACTCAAAAAATCAATTAAATCTCAAAGGAGGTATTTTAATTGTGAATCCAATACCTGAGGAATCCTCTTTGGATTCAGCTTTTATCAACACGATTATTGATGAAGCTATAGAAAATAGCGTTAAAGATGGAATAGAAGGAAAAGATGTGACACCGTATTTACTTAAAACCATCGTTGAAAAAACCAATGGAAAAAGTCTTGAAGCGAACTTAGCACTTGTGTATCACAATGCAAAAGTTGGTGCAAGAATCGCAAAAGCTTACACTGAAATCAATCAAATAGAATCTCATGTTTGATCATACACATGAATCCATTGAAGAGGTTCTATCGGTATATATAGATATTTCCAAGAAAAAAATCAGACAGTATCCTGCAAAAAGGAAAAAGCAATGGGCAATTTTGTTTTATCTACATCAGTTTTTTGATTTCGATATGAATTACTCTGAAAGTGATGTCAATGATATTTTAAGTCCTTGGTTTGAAGATTATGTAAGACTCAGAAGAGATTTAATCGATTTTCATTTTTTAACAAGAAAAAATGATGGATCTATCTATAAAAAACAAGTGGTAAACCTTTAAATTTTACGTAATAAGGTGTATAATAGTTGTGGCTTGGAGGCTATCATGAAAAGAAAAACAAAAATTGTTTGCACATTAGGACCATCCGTTGATAATAAAGAAATGATTGGGAAACTCATAGATGCCGGCATGAATGTTGCGCGTCTTAATTTTTCGCATGCCAATCATGAAGAACATAAAAATAGAATTCACATGGTACGTGAAGTTGCCAAAGAAAAAGGACGCATTATAGGGATATTAGCAGATACTAAAGGTCCTGAAATTCGTACAGGACAATTTGAAAATGGATCCGCAACTTTTAAAAAAGGTGATGTAGTAGACGTTGTGTCTGACAATATAGTTGGTACCAAACAATCTTTTCATGTAGATAGTAAAGAATTATTTGAAGACATTGAAGTCGGTCAATATATACTTATTGATGATGGAAAGATGCGTTTAGATATCCTAGATAAGAAACCAGGTGTGCTTACATGTAAAGTATTTAATAATGGTGTCATTAAAACAAAAAAAGGTGTTAATGTACCGAATGTAAAATTATCAATGCCATTTGTTTCAAAAAAAGATAGAGAAGATATTATATTCGCCGCAAATGAAGGTGTCGATATGTTTGCATTATCATTTGTCAGACGTAAAGAAGATGTTTTAGAAGTGAAAGAGATTCTAGCATCAATTAATAAACCATATATAGAAATTATTGCAAAAATTGAAAATCAAGAAGGTGTCGATAATTTAGACGATATTCTATCTGTTGCTGATGGTGTGATGGTTGCGAGAGGTGATTTAGGTGTTGAGGTATCAACACAACTTGTCCCTATTTACCAAAAGAAAATTATCACGAGAGCGAATGAATTAGGAAAACCAGTGATTACAGCAACACACATGTTAGAATCGATGATGTCTAATCCTAGACCAACAAGAGCTGAGGCAAGTGATGTTGCGAATGCAATATTAGACGGATCAGATGCGATCATGTTATCAGGTGAATCTGCAGCAGGTGATTATCCAATTGAAGCGGTACTTACGATGGATACGATTGCAAAAGCGATTGAAGAAACCATTAATTTTCAATTGAGACTGAATAAAATGTCTCCATTTGCAAGTCAAACGGTATCTGATGCCATAGGTGTTGCCGTTGCTCAAACCGCACTTACGCTTCCCAAAGCAGAAGTCATCATGGCATTCACAGAAACTGGAGGTACCGCACGACGTTTATGTAAGTTTAAACCATCGGTGCCAGTTGTTGCCATTACCAATAGAGAAGATACCGCTAGAAAACTCACCTATTATTTTGGGGTTCATGCAGCAATTAGAGATAATGTCACAGACATTAATGCATATGATAAAGTTGCTACAGATGTTGCCAAAGATTATGGATTTGAAGCTGGAACAACCATCATCATTACATCAGGTTGGGCTCAACAACATGGCACAACCAATACACTAAGAATTATTGATGTTAAATAAACATAAAAAAGACGATAGAATCGTCTTTTTTTATGCTATAATTCATAAGTGAGTATGAAGCTAATGAAGACCCTTTTTGGGACAAAAGAATTTTATAAAAAAGTCGGTATCATTGCAATTCCAATTGTTTTACAACAATTGATCATTGCCTCAGTGAATTTAGTCGATAATTTAATGGTTGGCCAGCTTGGGGAACCTTCAATCAATGCCGTTACGATAGTGAATCAACTTAATTTTGTTGTGATGATTGTGACCTTTGGTGTGATGGGTGGTGCAGGGATTTTTACTGCACAATTTTTTGGCGCAAAAAAAGAAGAAGAATTAAAAATGTCATACCGTTATAAAATGGCGGCTGCTATCTTATTTTCTTCTACTGCATTTTTATTATTTATTTTATTTGGTCAGACGATGATTGGATGGTTTGCATCAAAGTCTGAAACCATTGCACTTGGTATGGATTACTTGCGTATTGTTCAATTTGGAGTGTTTCCGTTTATTATATCATTAGCCATTACAACGACTTTTAGAGAGACTGGTACAACCAAACCATTACTATATATTTCATTATTTGCACTCATACTGAATGCAGCAATTAATTATGTTTTGATCTTTGGGTATCTTGGCTTTGAACCAATGGGTGTTCGAGGTGCTGCAATTGGAACCGTCATTGCAAGATATATTGAAATGGGGTTATTATATTTGTTAATGATTGTTAAAAAAGCGCCTTTCTATGCAAAGCTATTTACAATCTTTCGTATACCCAAATCACTTACGAAAAAAATTAGTTTAAAAGCATTGCCACTTACCATTAACGAAGTATTCTGGTCAGTTGGACAAACGATGTTTATTTTTGCTTTTAGCTTAAGAGGAGAAACAGCACTCGCTGCGATGAATGTAAATAATGCTGTTTCTCAAATTGTATTTGTCACGTTTTCTGGGATTGCAACAGCTGTTGCGGTCATGGTAGGAAATACACTAGGTGAAAATAAATTAGAAGAAGCTGAAAGTAATGCTTATAAACTAATGATGGTTGCATTTTTATCTGCCGTTGTTGTCGGAACCTTGCTTTTCATAATGGCACCGTTTGTTGTCGGATTATATGATATTTCTGATCAAACCTATGAATGGGCACTGATTACCACACGATATAATAGTGTCCTAATATGGTTATATAGTGTCAATGTCGCCATTTATTTCACATTGAGAAGTGGTGGCGACATGCGTTCAACTGTATATGCAGATGCTGGATTTACTTGGGTCATTATGGTACCACTTGCATTAATTTTAGCTTATTTTACAAACTTAGATGTGACATGGTTATTTTTACTGGTCAAAGGTACTGAACTCATTAAATTTTTCTATGCACTTGGACTTATGAATAAAAAAAGATGGCTACAAAACTTAACCAATGAAGCCATCATATAAGTATGTTATAATTTAAAAAAGGAGAAAAACATGCCAAATATAAACCAATTAAACCAACTAGCTGAACTTGCAGTATCTGTTGGCGTCAATGTACAAAAAGATCAAATGGTGGTAGTACGTGCCCCTATTGATTCACGTGATTTTGTAAGAAGAATTACTGAACAAGCGTATAAAAAAGGCGCATCAAAAGTGTTAGTACTTTGGAGTGATGATGAAATTTCAAAACTAAACTACACGTATCAAAGTGATGATGTCTTACAAGAAATACCAGATTATGTAAAAGCCCAGTATCAGTATGCACTTGATCAGGGAGCATGCTTCATATCTGTATCATCACCAAATCCAGGCATCTTTAAAGATGTTGATGGTAAAAAACTTCAGTTATCCCAACTTGCATCGTCTAAAGCTTTAAAGTTTTTTAGAGAATTTATGATGGGTAATAAAACTCAATGGACCATAGTTGCTGCATCGAATGCACCATGGGCAAAACAAGTATTTCCTGAACTTGAAGAAGAAGCTGCGATTGAAGCTTTATGGGAACTTATATTTAAGGCATCACATGTTGATGGCAAAACGCCTGTACAAGATGTATGGGATAAGCACAATGCACGATTAGCCGCACATGATGATTATTTAAATGGTCAAAACTTTTCATCATTAAAATTCAAAAATGGTCTAGGTACAGATCTTGAAGTTGGTCTTGTTCCAGATCATATTTGGGTAGGTGGTGGTGAACACGCGACCACAGGCGTTTATTTTAATCCTAATATTCCTACAGAAGAAAATTTTACGATGCCAGATAAATATCGTGTGAATGGTAAAGTTGTTGCATCAAAACCTTTAAACTATCAAGGTAAAATTATTAAAGATTTTTATTTTGTATTTAAAGATGGTCAAGTTATTGAATATGATGCAAAGGACGGTAAAGATGCACTTGATAACTTACTTGCAACAGATGAAGGCTCTAAATACATTGGTGAGATTGCACTTGTAGAACATGCATCACCAATTTCTCAAATGAAACGTATTTTATTTTCAACATTATTTGATGAAAATGCATCATGTCATATTGCACTTGGTCGTGCTTATCCAATGAATATTAAAGGTGGGTTAACATCGACAATTGAAGATCTTGTGAAACGCGGTTACAATGAATCACAGTCACATGTAGATTTCATGTTTGGGACTGAAGATTTATCAATTATTGGTGTGAAACAAGATGGTAGTGAAGTCGTTGTATTTAAAGATGGAGCGTATGCTTATTAATGTTTTTTGACACCTTGTTATTTTCACTGAATGCAATACTTCCAGTTATCCTATTAATTTTATTAGGCTACTATTTAAAGAAGAAGGGTTTCATAGAAGAATATTTGATTCGTAAAATGAATCAATATATCTTCATGATTGCCCTTCCTTTATTGTTCTTTTATAATGTTTATCAAACAGAAACTTTAAAAAACATCGATATTGGTATGTTGCTCTTTAGCGCTTCAGGACTTGTATTATTCACAGTTGTTGGATATGTTGTTTTATTGTTCATTAAGATGCCAACAAATCAAAAAGGACCGGTTCACCAAAGTTTTACTCGAAGTAATTTTGCGATGATTGGTGTATCACTCGCAGCATTTATCGGGACTCAAGAAACAAATGCATTACTCTCGTTATCTGCTGTACTTATTATTCCACTATCTAATTTTATTTCGATTATTGTTTTGTCAATATTTTACAAAGAAGAGAAAACTCCTTTAGATCTCATATATATTACAAAAACCTTTTTTAAGAATCCTTTAATAGTAGGCGTTATTTCAGGTATTTTTTTAGTGATTTTAAAAACATATTTAGTCAATCAAAATAACGTACCTATCATATTAATTGAAAGAGATATTCCTTTTTTATATAATGTGATTAGGTCCTTAAGTCTTACCGCGTCTCCAATCGCATTGATTGTGTTAGGGGCACAATTTGAATTTAAGACTCTAAAAAGAGCAAAACAAGCTATTATTACAAGTGTCATATTCAAAAATTTATTGATCCCAGTAACAATGCTTATCTTGACGATTTTATTCATCCCTACAAACCCTCAATACAAACTATTAATTCCAACAATGATTGCACTGTATGCATCCCCTGTTGCAGTGTCTAGTGTCGTGATGGTTCAAAGTTTGGGTGGTGATGAAGAAGTTGCTGGACAACTTGTCGTATGGACAACATTATTGTCTTCTGTGACAATATTTGCATCCATTATGGTACTTAGAATGCTTGGATATCTATAAAAAGGAGAATCATATGCAAAAAGAGTTTACAAGAGAAAAATCACTCAATCTATGGAGTGGGATGTCACTTTTAGCTGGTATTATGATTGGATCTGGAATTTTCTTCTTAGGAGGACAAATTTTAGGTCGAATTGGTAACTCATTACCATTATCATTATTAGCTTGGTTTGTGGGTGGTGTCATTACGTTATTTTCAGGATTAACGTATGCTGAATTAGGATCTTTATTTCCTGAAAATGGGGGATATTATCTTTACTTAAAAGAAGCGTATGGTAAAAAAGTTGCGTTTTTATCAGGTACGATGAATTTGGTGTTATCTTCTTCAGGAAGTATTGCATTACTTGCTGTATTGTTTGCACAAGTGATGTCAAATATTTTTGTTGAATTAGGATCAGTCATTAATTTAGTCGCAGTTTTCGCAATCGTTGTTCTTACAGTTGTTAATTATTTAGGCTTAAAAGTAGGTGCCATCACGCAAGTCGTATTTATGGTTGCAAAACTTATTCCAATTGTCATGATTATTGTGATGGGGATTTTAACCGGTGATCAAGGTATTGTCTCAACAAGTACATTAAGTTCTTTATCATTTTTTGAAGTGATCATTGCTTTTGGATTTGCGGTTGTTGGAACGCTTTGGGCATATGAAGGTTGGACGAATTTAAATAGTGTTGCTGGACACATGAAAAATGCCAACAAAGATTTACCAAAAGCCCTAGTATTTGCAATTGTCGGTGTTTTAGTCATTTATGTCTTATTTATCTTTTCACTTTATCGTTTAGTATCTTATCAAGCTTTAACGCAAGCATACAATGGATGGTTTATTTTTGATGCAGCGTATGCATTATTTGGTGATGCTGGCCAACTTATTATTATGATTTCAGTTGCAATTTCTGTGTTTGGCGCGCTTAATGGAAGTATTTTAGTGTTTCCTAGAATTTACCAAAAAATGGCTGAAGATGGTTTGTTTTTTAAACCTTTTGCATCTTTAGATAGACGTTTTAATACACCATTACTTGCACTTTCGATCTCAGCAGTCATGTCAGTCTTACTCATTTTATTTGGTTTTGATGTTAATGCGTTACTCACATTTGTTGTATTTGCAGGGTTAATATTTAATACGCTGATCTTTATTTCTGTATTTTTCTTTAGAAAAAGAAAACCACTTGATGAATTTCCAAGATATCAAACATGGGGATATCCTTATGTTCCAGGACTAGCCATATTTGGTATGATCATGCTGCTGATTTCAACATTAGTTGAATCATTGGTACCTTCACTTATTGGAGTTGGAGTATTATTGGTTGCATATATACTTATCACATACGTATTTAAAATAGAAGAATAAAAAGAGCCTTAAAGGCTCTTTTTTTTATGTCAATTTTATGACAGGTTGATCATTATCAATATACATCTCACATGGTGTATGAGGCAAGATGACATTAGAAATAATATGGTTTGCGATCAATGTTTCAATATGTCTTTGGATAAAACGTTTAAGTGGTCTGGCACCATACTCTTCTTGATACCCATGTTTGATAACATATTTTATGACTTGGTTGTCAAATGTGATAAGAATATGTTGATTTGAAAGTCGTTTAGATAAATCAAGAAGTAATTTTTTAGCGATTTCCATTTGAATTTTTAAATTAAGTGGATTAAATATCATGAGCTCATCTAAACGATTAATAAATTCTGGCTTAAATGATTGCTTTACAAGTTTCATGACTTTATCTACAGCATCTTCATCATGTGATAATAAGAATTCACTCCCAATATTTGAAGTTAAAATAATGATGGTATTTTTAAAATCGATGGTTCGACCTTGATTATCTGTAAGTCTGCCATCGTCTAGTATTTGAAGTAACATGTTAAAAACATCATGATGCGCCTTTTCTATTTCATCAAACAATAAGAGTGAATATGGTCTTCGTCTTACAGCTTCTGTGAGTTGACCACCTTCGTCATAACCGACATAACC
>JALQTF010000060.1 GCA_023264085.1 Acholeplasmataceae bacterium | reverse complement strand
AAGTAGGGAAATTCATAAGAAATGATATCTTGTTTGTGGATATATACATCGCGTTTATCTCTCTCAATTTCTATACCTTGTCTTGCAAGTTCATATAACTTTTTACCATTTACTTTACGTGCAGATACCATAGGTGGCTCTTGTTGATAGTGTGTCATTTTCGGTAAAACACGTTGAATATCTTCTAAAGTGATGACCTTATCAATAGATTCAATGACGTCGCCTGTATGATCATAAGTGTTTGTTTTTTTACCAAATTCAATGGTAGTTTCATATGATTTGTCACTTGTTAAAAAATAAGAAGATAATTTTGTTGCATGTCCCATTAGGATGACAAGCAATCCTGTTGCAAAAGGGTCAAGCGTACCCGCGTGACCAATTTTTTTAACATTGAATTTCTTTTTTAATTTGCGTATGACGTCATAGGATGTCATACCTACTTCTTTGTCAATGAGAAATATGCCATTCATATATCGTTATTATAACAAATAAAAAAGCACCTGTGTGCTTTTTTATTTGTTTTGATTTAGCCAAGCTTCTATACGTTCTCTAGGTTGATAACCTGATTGTCTATCAACTTCTTCACCGTCTTTGTATAAAACAACCGTTGGCACACTTCTGATTCCTGCATTCACCGCTTGATCTCTGAATTGATCAATGTCTAAACGGTAAAAAGGTGTGTCTGTCCAATCTGTAGCAATAGATTCTAAGACAGGTTTTAACATTTTACATGGTCCACACCATGTTGCATAGTATTGTACAACGACTAATCCTTTTGAACCGACAACTTCTTCATATGCTTGTCCATTATATTCAATCATTTTTTAGCTCCATTCAAGTTTTTTAACAATATTATTATAGTATGGATAACATTGATTTTCAAGTAATTATCCTGAAACACATTATTTAAAGTAAATGATGGTTGCACCCGTCAAACCTTCACCTTCTTGACCATAACGAAATGATTTTATTTCTGGATGGTGTTTAATAATATCATAAACTGCTTTTTTAACAGCACCTGTACCATAACCATGAATAATTCTTAATGATGTTTGATTCGTTAACATCGCTTGATCAATGGCTTGATCTAATGCAGGTTTCACATCATCAAAACGATACCCTCTCAAATCTAATTGAAATACATAGTGCCCTTGAGGTTTAGAAACATGTGTCTCGCGATGTGGTTTTTTGTGGATTGGTTTTTTTACTTCTTTTTCTTTTAAAGACTTTTTTTCTAAAGAAGATTTCTCAAATTCTAACTCAAAATACCCAACTTGAACGACATATTTATCTTTTTTTATTTGTTTAATCAATCCATATTGATCATATGATGGAATATACACTTCTTCATGAAGATTAAAGTCAATATGAGCATTATTTTCCATTGGTTTATTAAGATCTTGTTGCTTTTGTTTAAGTGCAGCATATGATGAGATTGGAATATGCTTTAGCAATTTGACTTCTTTTAACAATTCATCAATTTTATTTTGTTTTTCAATCATTTTTGTTTCATATTGTTGTGTGAGTTTTTTAAGATGAGACTCTTTTTCTTTTTCAAACAATTGAAGCTGCTTTTCATAGTGTGTTTTGATTTGAGATATTTCAAGTTTAGTTGCTTCTAACAATTCTTTTTCTTTAAGTAATTCTTTTTCTTTAATTTCCAAACGTTTTAGAAATCTTTCAGATTCTGATTGCAATGACGCATAATAATTTTTTGCAAGACCAATAACCTCGTTAGAAATGTTGAGACGTGTTGCAATATCAAAGGCATGTGAACTCCCAGCAATGCCATAATCTATATGATACGTTGGTTGAAGTGTTTCTTGGTCAAAGGCAACAGATGCAATCATATAGTCTTTTTTAATTGCAAATTGTTTAAGTGCTTGATAGTGTGTGGTCACAACAAAAAGACTACCTTTTAATTCGTAAGTTTCTATCAGTGCTTCTGCAATGGCAACACCTTCTTGGGGATCTGTACCAGACCCTATTTCATCTATGAGTAACAGTGTATTTTTATTAGCAATTTCTAACATTTCTTTATGTTTTTTTAAATGAGATGAAAATGTAGATAAGTTATGTTCAATCGATTGTTGATCACCGATATCCGCTAAAATATGTTCAAATATCATGATTTTAGACGAATGATGTGCTGGTATAAAAAGTCCCGATTGTGCCATTAAGTGTATTAAACCAATTGTTTTTAATGTAACGGTTTTTCCACCAGTATTTGGTCCTGATATGAATAATCCTTTTTGTTTTTTTTCTAACTGCACCGTAATTGGAACGACGTCTTGAATAATTTCAGGATGTCTTGCATTTTTAAGAAACATCTCATGATTGGATATTTCAGGCAAATTGGCATTCATTGATTCAGCAAATCTCATTTTTGCTTGATTTGCATCATATACTTGCAAGGTATGAATTTGCGTTTTTAATACATCTATATAATCTAAAACGTCATGTGTGAGTGCTTGTAGTATCTTATATATTTCTTTTTTTTCTTCTTCCAGTAAAATTATTTTTTCATCTCGAATTTGCTTTGAAGCAAAAGGTTCAATATAAACCGTTTGTTTCGATTGAGAGATGTCATGAATAACACCTTTAACGTTGTTTTTGTATGACTCTGAAACTGCTAAACAAAGCGCATCACCTCTCGTCACTACAACTGCTTCATTCAAATAAGATTGATATTGAGTTAATGCTGAATGAAGTGATTTTGAATATCTTTGATCAATCGTTTTTAATTGCTTTCTAATACGCGCAAGTACGAGTGTTGCATCTTGTTTAACATCCCCTTCATTCGTCAGTACTTGATCAAACTTTTTATATAGAAATTCTATGTTTGAAAGCTTATAATTCTGAATGATTGTAAAATTTTCTGATGCTGCTAACATCCCTTCGATATAATGATACATTTGATGCTGTATATCTAAACTTTGAAGTAATAGATATGCTTCTTCTAGCGTAATGACATGTTCTTTTGATATTAAATTCAAAATATCTAAACAATCATATGCATACGTTAAAGGCATAGCATGATATTTTGATTGAATTTGAATCATATTATCAATGAGTTGCCATGAATATCTAATATCATCCTCGTTAGTTAAAATAGGCAAATTCAATAGCTGTTGTTTTACTGCAATTGTCTTTGCATAACTTGATAATTTTTGCAGTTGTTTATTGAATTCTAAAGTTTGAATATCAAAAGACATATTCCCTCTTTTCTCACTTTTATGGTATAATATTAGTAATGAAACACTATTCAATGCCTGTCAATGACAATGATTTAAGAAAATTACATAAATTATATCAAAATCACCTGGTTGAAGATGATAATCAATATCTTGTTTTTCATGCGAAACATAATGAGACACATGTTTTAGCATACGCAACTGGTAAAGTTTTACTACAAGGTGATGAAGTTACATCTGAACTTATTTTAATCAAAAAACATCTTAAGAAAGTCGATTATGCTGCCATTGGATCTGATGAAGTAGGTACAGGCGATGTTTTTGGTCCTGTTGTTGTGTGTACTGCATTTGTTTCTAAAGAAGATATACCCTATTTGGAACAATTAGGTGTAAAAGATTCTAAAAACATTAGTGATGATGATATTTTAACTATTGGATCAAAGCTTGCACAAAAATTAACACATACACTGCTCATTGTAAAACCAAGTAAATATAATCAACTCACTTCAAAAAATATAAATTTAAATAAAATGAAAGCTTTATTGCATAATCAAGCCATCATTAAGACAACTTCTAAATTAGATAAAGAATATCCTGTCATTGTTGATCAATTTTGTCAACCAAATCTATATTACAATTATTTAAGTGATGAAACACTTGTATATCGAAACATTAATTTCTATACAAAAGCAGAAAGTATTCATTTAGCTGTGGCTTCTGCTTCAATTATCGCTCGTTATGCATTCTTACTCAAAATGAGAGAATTATCTAAGTCTGTTGGATTTGAACTTAGAAAAGGTGCTTCTTCTTTAGTGGATGAACAAATTGAATCCATTGTTGAAAAACACGGTGAATCCATTTTGAATTCGATTGCAAAACTAAATTTCAAAAATATTACGAAACGTCAAGTTTCTTAATATAAGAAGACATATGCTCTGGAAGTGGCACTTCGAATGACATTGATTCCTTAGTTATCGGATGCTCAAAAGTAAGTTGATATGCATGAAGAAGCTGACCAAAGGCTTCTTTTTTTATGCCATAAATTGGATCTCCCACAATTGGAAACTTTAAATGTGAAAGATGAACGCGTATTTGATGAGTACGACCAGTTTCTAATCGACATTCTATGAGTGTATGCTGATGGAATCTTTTTTTAATTGAAACATGTGTAATCGCATGACGTCCATCTTTTATGACAGCCATCTGTTTTCTTTTATTTGGATGTCTTGCGATTGGCAAATCAATTGAAAAATGTTCATGATGTATATTCCCATGGACAAGTGCTAAATACGTACGATTAATTTGATGTTTTTTCAACATGTCTGATAGCTTAATATGGGCTTCATTTGATTTTGCAACAATTAACAAACCAGTGGTATCTTTATCAATTCGGTGTACAATACCAGGACGAATCGTTCCATTGATGCTTGATAGAGTGGATAAATGATACATTAATGCTGAGACAAGCGTCGGTTCGGATGTGGTCGATGCTGGATGAACAATCAATCCTTTTTGTTTATTTATGACAGCCAAATGATCATCTTCAAAAACAATTTCTAGCGGGATATTTGCTGGCTCAATATCTAATGTCTTAGGAACTTCGATTCGATAGGAGATTTGATCATCTTCTCTTATGATATAGCCATTTTTCACTTGTAATTCATTCACGAGTATATCGCCTTGTTTAATCATTTTTTGTATATATGATTTCGTAAACTTACTAAAAAAATCATACATGACATGATCCAGTCTTTGCCCAATATATTCAGTTTTAAGTTCAATT
>JALQTF010000032.1 GCA_023264085.1 Acholeplasmataceae bacterium | reverse complement strand
TCAAAACATAAATCAATGACTTCATTAGGTCGTGCATCTTTTTTATCAATTTTATTGATCATAACAATTGGACGAAGACCATTTCTTAGTGCACGTTCTAATACCACACGTGTTTGAGGCATTGGTCCATCGGTTGCATCTACAAGTAAAATAACGGTATCGACTGTCTTAATAATGCGTTCTACTTCACTTGAAAAATCTGCATGTCCAGGTGTATCTACAATATTGATTTTATAATCTTTATATTTAATAGCACAGTTTTTAGAATAAATCGTAATCCCACGTTCACGTTCTAAATCATTAGAGTCCATCACTTGTGATACTACAACTTCATGGGCACTAAACACACCACTCTGTCTAAGAAGTGCATCAACTAGTGTAGACTTCCCGGTATCTACATGAGCAATGACTGCAATATTGATAATTTTTTCTTTCATTTAAACCCTCACCTTATAAGGTTACCACATCACCGATTATTTAACGTCACAAAAACAACTTTTATTTAATTAAATCAATAATTTTTCCTGTTTTGGTTGAAATAAAAACATAGTTATCATATAATGAAATTGAAACGTTTCGATATCAATCGAGACATCACTATACGCCGTCAATAAATTTTAATTTGAATGGCGTAAAAAATACATGAATGATGTAAGCGATTACATCAAAAGGAGATTTCTATGAAGAAATTGTTGATGAGTGTTTTATTATTTGCTGCGCTAGTGGTGCTTGTATCTTGTGGTGGAAATGATCCAGAAGATGATGACATTGTCATCACGTACGCAGGGTGGAATTTAGGAACACCAGAAGCTTATAATCTTGAAAGGCGTTTATTAGATGCCTTTTCTGATGCGCACGATGGTGTTAGAGTGGAAATCTTAGAACGTCCAAAAATCCCAAGTGCAGACAATCCTGAAGTTGAAGTTGATATGAATTGGGATGAGATGCTTGCTTCTATGGCAGCTTCTGGGGAACTTCCTGATGTCTATATGTATGCTACAGTTCCTACTGCAGTGATTAATGGATGGGCTGAAGATATGACAGATATTATGATTAATGATCCAGAGCTTGCAAATGTTCCCGAAGATATTTCCACTGCAGCGGTTTATGCAGATAGATATTTTGGCATTCCACAATCAAATTTTTATTTTGGTTATTTTGTTAATAATACTATTTTTGACAACGCGAATGTAGAAAGACCATCTTTTGGTATTACTTTTGATGATTTACTAGAACTCTCAGAAGATGTTGCGACTTATCCAGAAGATGGAACAGGTGTCGTAGGATTTGAAGGCGTCTCTCGTTTTTTTGAATGGTTACCTGCTCAATACGACGGTTCTTTAGGTTGGTATACTTTTAATGAAAATGGCTTTCATCTAGATAGCGATGCATTTGCTAGTGCCATGGCTTTTCAACAAAGTTTTTACAATGAAAGTGCATCTGCAACGTATCCTTATGTTTGGGAGGCTTCTTCTGTTGAACAAAAAGTCACTTGGTACTCTGAAGGTGAAGGCACTCAATGGTCAAAAGGTCGTCATGCTGTTCGCTGGGGTGGTACATATGACTTTGGATGGATGATGCCAGAATTACTTGATGAGGATTCAGGCATGTATAATGCAAATATTGACTTTATTGGTACACCAATAATTGTGGATGGTGTCCAACGTATCCCTGTTGTTTTAGACTACTTAGTGGTTGGTCAAGGAACTGAGCATCCTGAACTTGCTTATGAACTTGCAAAATGGATGGGTTTTGGAAAAGAAGGCTATCTTAAGCGATTAGAAATCGCTGAAAATTTCCCCGAATCTGGAACAGTAAATTTTGCACCACTTCAACAAGATCAAGAGCTTTTAGATGCCTATTTCGATTTATTACCTTCTGGCATGATGAGTGAATACCGGAAAGTTCTCGCGCATGATTCATTTATTATTGAAGGATTAAAAACAGTTCCTGGATATGTGCAAGCAAGATGGAATGGTACATATGGTACAATCGATGGAACAAATTATACAATTTCGACTCTACTTGATGCAATCAGAGATGGAGATGTTCTTCTTGCGGATGTAGCGATTGCACTTAATGATCGCGTCAATATATTGTATACACAATCAAAATCTGAACTCTTAAATCGGATATCATAGCTTGAAAAAAGGGGTTTTAAGTCTTCTTCTATTAACGTGGGTCTTTGGGACATTTTATGTCCCTCAAACTATCCATGCCGAAGAAAGTGAAAAGATAGAAACCGAATCTTTTGCATTACCATTTTATGATGATGTTTTAAACAGTTGGAAACAATTAAATTATCGTGACATCGATGATACTAAAGTTTTTTATCCCGATATGATGTCATTTGATTTAAGTACGCTCAAGACTACAGACGATAATCGCCTTATTTTATCTTGGCGTACTTTTGATACATTGACAATATTTACACATATTGCAGATGCGGGATTATATAGCATGGCACTTGATTATATTTCAACAACAACTTCCATTAAATCAATCAAAATTCAGGTGACCATTAATGATGAAATCCAATATATGGAAGCATCACGCTTTACATTGCCAACACTTTGGAGTCAAAAGGATGAGATTCTTACAGATAGATTTGGTAACGATATTGTTCCTACATCTTATCAACTCTTCGAACCTATGACATTTCAATTTCACGATAATGTTGGATTATATGAAGAACCTTTAAGGTTTAAATTTAATCAAGGAATCAATAAAATCGAGTTAACATTACTTGAAGGTCAGTTGGATTTATATCAATTACAGTTCACTGAAAAAGCTTATGTTGCTAATTATGAACAATATCTATCAACCATTCCGATGTTTTATGGCCAAGATACTATCCATATTGAAGCTGAAAGCATTTCATTTAAAAATGATCCTTCTATTCGTGCTGGAAACGATCGAGATCCACTTGTGACACCTTTTGCACTTATGGAATCCAGATTGAATGTGTTAGATGGCCAAACTTTCAATGTGGGTAATCAAAGTATTTATTATGTATTCGATGTTGAAACAGAAGGCATTTACCACATTACTTTAAAAGTCCTACAAAATGGTATGGTCAATACCAATGTCTTTCGCTCTATGACTCTAGATGGCGTCATCCCTTTTTCTGAAGCGACTTCTTTAAAAATACCTTATAATAGGGATTTTCAATATTTTACATTAGGTAGTGAATCTCCCTATGCTTTTTATCTTGAACCTGGCACTCATACAATCGGTTTACATGTCAATATTACACATAATAAAGATATTTATTTAGGAATATTAGACTTAATGACACGCATGAACACAACTACTTTAGACATACAAAAGATCACTGGAAATCAAACTGATGCATCAAGAGATTGGGATTTAAGAGATTATATGCCTAATTTAGAGAGGGATTTATATGCATATGTGAATGATGTGAACATGTTATATAATGCTTGGATCGATATTCATGGTACGGGAGCATCTCCAGTTTCAACAACGTTAAGATTGGCGTATGAGAGAATGGTTACTGTTGCAGAAGATCCCAATGAATTACCTATAAATCTTACAGATTTTACGATAGGGAGTGGTTCTGTATTGGCATTGATAGGAAATGTCTTGCCGGAACTCATTGATAGTCCATTAACTTTAGATTCAATCATTATACATCCTGAAAATACAGAACTTCCAAAACTTCACGCAGGATTTTTTGAAAATTTATGGATTGGAATAAAACGTTTTTTCTTATCTTTTTTTAGTGATCAATATGTCACTGAAGCGAGCGATGATGAGGTTGAAGTTTGGGTCAATCGTGGTCGTGCTTATGTTGATTTAATGCAGCAAATGGCGGATACCTTGTATACACCTAATTCTGGCCAAAAAGTGCGTATATCACTTATGCCAGATGAAAATAAACTCATACTAGCTAATGCTGCTGATGCACAACCAGACATTGCCATGGGAATTGCCGCATGGAGGCCATTTGAATTTGCTGTGCGTGATGCATTGTATGACTTACGTTCTTTTGAAGATTTTAATGATGTTTCAGGGCGTTTTGCACCTGGTGCATTTACTGGACTAATATATCAAGACGGTGTCTATGCTTTACCTGAAACACAAAATTTTCAATTGCTTTTCTATCGTAGAGATGTCTTGGAAAAATTAAATTTAGAGATACCTAATACTTGGTTTGATGTCATCGATATGCTTCCAGAACTTCAACGTTTTGGAATGAACTTCTATATTCCGCTTGCAAATAATGCAGCGTTTAAATCATTTGATACTACATTCCCTTGGATAACTCAATTTGATGGCGCTCTTTATGCTGAAGATGCAATGTCTGTTGCATTTGATGATCCAAATACGATTGCAGCACTTGATATGATGACAGACTTATTTAAAATTTATTCACTACCTGTAGAAGTGGGTAGTTTTTATCAACGTTTTAGATATGGTAATTTACCAATAGGAATCGGTGATTTTGGGATGTATGTACAACTTTTATATGCGGCACCAGAAATTGCTGGTTTATGGGATATTGCACTGCTCCCTGGTATTGAAAATGAAAATACGAGTGACATTAATCGCAGTTTTGTAGGTGCATCTACTGTCAATGTACTTTTTGAAGCATCTACTAAAAAGAATGAAGCTTGGGATTTTTTAACTTGGTGGAGTGATGCTGAAACTCAAATTACATATGCTGAGAACTTAATTACGACTTATGGTCCTGAATTTCTATGGAACACTGCTAACTTAGACGCTTTTTTAGGAATGAGTTGGGATTCAAGACATCAACAAGTTATTTATGAGCAATGGGGTCATATTTATGATCCTGCGAAAGTTCCTGGGTCATATATGGTTGAAAGAGAGTTATCTAATATATGGAATCGCGTTGTTTATGACGGTGTAAATTTAAGAACTGCGATTGAAGATGGAATGGTCATTGCAAACCGAGAGATTACGCGTAAAATGATAGAGTTTGGATATCTCGACACACAAGGTAACGTTATAAAACCTTATTTAATTCCAACACCTCAGACCCTAATTGATTGGAGGGATAACGATGTTTAGTATGCCTGCAATCAAAAAAAAATCCAACACAAAAACTGCTTATATGTTTATAGTGCCCTATTTCTTGGCTTTTTTAGTGTTTATAACCATTCCAGTCATTATAGGAATGCTTTTGTCATTTACCTATTTTAATCTCATTCAAGCACCTGAGTTCATAGGTTTTTCAAATTATGTCTATTTATTTACAAGCGATGACGCTTTTATGCAAAACGTTATCCCTAACACATTACAATTCGTTGTGATAGTTGGTCCTGTTGGTTATATGCTTGGCTTTTTTCTTGCTTGGATGTTAGCACAACTTCCATCAAAATTGAGAACTGTGCTTGCATTGATTATTTATTCCCCTTCTATGACAGCTGGAATTACAATGGCAGTTATGTGGCGTATTATCTTTTCGGGAGACGAGTCTGGTTATTTAAATGCCTTTCTCTTAAATTTAAATGTGATTACTCAGCCGATTCAATGGTTGCAAAACCCAGACTATTTACTGCCTATCATGATTGTTGTAACGTTGTGGTCAAGTATGGGTATCGGTTTTTTAGCAATGCTTGCAGGTGTTTTAAATATTAACCAGGAACTCTATGAAGCAGCGTATGTAGATGGTATGAAAAATAAATGGCAAGAAATTTTTTATATTACAATTCCGTCTATGAAACCACAAATGCTTTTTGGTGCAGTCATGAGCTTAGTTGCAACATTTAATGCTGGTGCTATTGGTGCGCAACTTTCAGGTCAAAATCCAACACCTCAAAATGCAGGACAACTCATTGTTACACATCTAGAAGACTATGGGTTTATACGTTATGATATGGGTTATGCAGCAGCAATCGCGGTGATGCTTCTGCTTTTAGTATATTTGTTTAGTCGTGTAGCATTTAAACTTTTTGGAGATCATGATGGCGAGTAGTTTTCAAGGAACAAAAATAAATCCAACGAGATTTCACCGCTCTCAAATTAAATTTTTGTTGATTATTTTTCCAATAGCAGCATTTATGGTGCTTCCAATTTTATATATATTTAATCATGCTTTTAAACCTTTCGATGAACTGTTTTTATTCCCACCTAGGTTTTTTGTTCAAAGACCAACATTTGATAACTTTGTTGATTTATTTGAAGTTGCATCTTCAACTGGAATCCCACTTTCAAGATACTTATTTAATAGTTTAACCATTACATCTCTCGTTGTTTTGTTATCAATTGTGGTTTCCTCCATGAGTGGTTATGCCTTATCTAAATTAGATTTTAAACTAAAAAAACCTCTTCTCACAGTGAATAATATCGCACTTATGTTTGTAGGTGTTTCTGTGGCAATTCCTAGATATCTTATCATTGAATATCTTGGATTGATAGATACCTTTTGGGTTCATATTTTGCCTGGTCTTGCCGTACCTGTTGGTTTATTTTTGATCAAACAATTTATTGACCAAATTCCAAATGAACTCATTGAAGCTGCAAAAATTGACGGTGCGACTGATTTTCAGGTTTATTGGAAAATTGTCTTACCCTTAATAAAACCTGCGATTGCAACAGTTGCGATCATTTCTTTTCAAGCAGTCTGGAACAATGCTGAGAGTTCTGTTATTTATATTAATAGCGAGTCTTTAAAAACATTTGCTTTTTATATGCAAACATTAACAAGCATGAATAATGCTGTTGCAGGACAAGGTATGGCTGCAGCCGCTGCGCTCATCATGTTCTTGCCAAATCTGATAATCTTTATATTTTTACAAAGTAAAGTCATGAATACAATGGCACATTCGGGGATTAAATAACATGAAGAAATTACTCCTGTTTCTGCTTATCATAAGTATTAGTCTTATGTCAGTTTCTGCAAAATCTTTTAGTCATTCAGAAGATACTTCTGTACCTTATAAGACCTATACAACTGGACCATCTCAATCTCTTATACTTACTCAAACAGCATATCAACCTGCTGGATATTTACCTTTATCTTCACCGCTTTCGTTACCTGAAGATATGGTCTTTTATAATGATCAACTATACGTATTGAACACAGGTTCTAAATCTATCATCGTATATAACGATTTAGGCGAAGAAACATCCATTATTTCAATTGATTTTTTAGTGACTCCTACTGGTATTGATGTATATGACGATGTGATCTATATTGCCGACAAAGGTCTCAGAGAGGTTTTAACATTCACTTTAGAAGGTGATTTAATCAACCGTTTTGGAAGACCTACAGAACCCATTTTTGGTCAATCAAGTTTATATATCCCTACGAAAATAGAAGTTGGTCCTCGGGGCAATATGTATGTCATTGGCGAGGGTTCAACATCTGGTATAATTCAACTTTCAAATAGGGGTGAGTTTTTAGGTTTTTTTGCTACAAATTTAACTGGACAATCTTGGTTTCAAACACTTGCGGATCTATTAGGTGTTCAGTATGCATTGAATACCCCTTCTTCTGCTACAAATTTAAAGATGGATCTAGAAGGTTCTTTATATACAATTAGTCCTACCGATTCAAAACCTTTAAAACGATTTAATATCGCAAGCGAGGACACACTACAAGTGGATTTGTCTGTAGAAAACTTAAATGCGGTAGCTATTTCAGATATTGGAAATATTGTCACTTTATCTTCTTCAGGTGTGATTACCGAATATGATGCTTATGGTCGTTTAATTTTTAGTTTTGGCGGCATTGATACTTCTGGTCAAAAACGCTTAGGATTACTGCTCTTGCCTGTAGATATTGAGCTTGCTTCAGATGGAACAATCTTTGTATTAGATAAAGGTCTTGAAGAAGTACTGATTTATACACCAACTGCATTTACACATGCTATACATACCGGACTTGAATCTTTTAATAATGGAATTTACGATATTGATGTTTGGCAACATGTGTTATCTCAAAATGAAATGTTTGCACTTGCAAATCAAGCAATTGGGCAAGCCAATTACAGAGAAAGTCGATATGATGAAGCTTTACATTATTTTGCATTAGCAGAATATTCTGAGGGTTATTCGAATGCTTTTTGGCAAATTCGATATAGTTTTTTACAAACCTATCTCGGTTGGATCATGCTTGGGTTTTTACTATTATTTATTTCAAACAAACTATTGCATCGTTTAGATCAATCATTTGGTATTTACAATCCAGTTAGAACATTTCAAAAACGACTTATTGCAATCCCCTTGCTTGCACAGTTATCTATGTTGTGGAAAATGCTTGCACATCCAATAGATGTTTTTTATGACATAAAACATAGGCATCGTGCGACATATCTTTCAGCAACAACTATTTATGTCATTTTTATTTTAATGACTATAATCGCGACGATTTTACCCTCGTTCTTGTTTCGAACTGTTGCTATTGAAAACTTTTCACTCTTGAGACATGTCGGACTTTATGGTGGACTGCTTGTATTACTCGTTTTTAGTAATTACTTGATTGCAACACTTCATGATGGTGAAGGTTGGTTCAAAGATGTTTATATTGGTTTTGCATATAGTTTAGCACCCTACATATTCTTAACAATTCCAATTGTTATAAGTAGTTATGGTTTTACGCTCTTTGAAAGTTTCATTTATCAATTCATGTGGGTTGTTGCACAAGGGTGGACAATACTGTATTTTTTAATCATGTTAAAGGAAATTCATGGTTACTCGATAAAACAAATTGTATTCAATTTATTTTTAACATCAATTACCATGATCTTAATAATTTTACTTTTATTCGTCAGTTATTTATTGTTAAGTCAAGTCTTTGATTATTTTGTGAGTCTCATAAGGGAGGTGTCACTTCGTGTTTAATATCAAAAGAATATTGTTGTTTTTGATGGCATCGCTTTATCTCGTTCAACCTATGGACATTATTGAGGAATCTCCTATCGTTTTTAGAGATGTTAGTGTACCAATTTCTTACTTGGCATCCTCTCGATTTACGCAACCAGATCAAGATTTAAGAGATTCAGTGAATCCCTATATTGATAATGTTGATCTTGAGTTCGTTAGTGAAAACAATCTTTTAGAGCTTCATGTAGACCCAACAAATTTAGCAATCTATGTATATCAAAAAGAAACAGATTACTGGTGGAGTTCAACAGTTTTTAAAGATTACGCTGCATTAGATGAAAATGATAACCCAATTTATCCAGAACTAACCAATGAAAATGATCGAGGATTGCGTTCAACTTTATGGAGAAATAAGGTCGATTCTCCTGTTTGGATTGGTTATTTTGGAGGGTCGTTAGAAAGTCCACAATTTAGAGAAGAAAATATATTTGATAGTTCAATGAGCAGCTTTTCATTTGAAAAGACGTTAAATGGATTTTCATCTAATATGTATTTTGCGATTTCGGAAATAGAAATGACATTAGAAGTTTCACTTTCTGAAAGTGGTCTTGTCTATGAAATCAATCCCGAAAGTTTTATAGAACATGATGATGATAAAAGACTGGCTGAAATTGCAATTTATCCTTTTTTTGGGGCAGCTAAACGTGATGTGATACCTGGTTATCTAATGGTACCTGATGGTGTAGGAACTTTGTTTAGATTTGATAATTATGATGGGTTTGAAAGTGTATATGAAAAACCATTTTATGGGAAAGATTTTGCGATTAGTCAACTTTCTTCTGATACATCCTCAACGATTATATCTGATCAGTCATTATCGGCGAATGCATATGGTATGGTGCACGGTATTGATCAACAGGGATTTTTAACAATTATTGATGGCAGTCCTTCATATGCAAATTTAGTAGTGTATCCACCAGATGTAATTACTGATTTCTTCTTTGCATACACTGCATACACCATACGTTCAAGTTATCGTCAACCACTCAATCAAAGTCAAACAAATTCGGTCTTACGTATACAAGAAGACATGAATCCTGTCCACATTTATCAAAAAACAGAACTGATAGAAAATTCAAATGCAAATTATGTTGGTATGGCACAAGCGTATCAATCGTATTTAATAGCACGCGGAGATTTAAAAGAGTGTAATTCAGATGATATTCCAATGCACTTAGACATTTTAATGAGTGAAAGTAAAAAAGCTTTTATTGGAAGAAATACCTTTGAAATGACACACATAAATGATGTAATTGAGCTCGTTCAAACATTAAAATTCAATGGTGTAGAGGATATAATTTTAACCTTAAGAGGTACTTCTACTTCTGGATATTCAGGTACCTCTCTTAAAGAACTACCTGTTAGCGCTTCTCTAGGAAGCATCTCTGAGTTCCAAGCA
>JALQTF010000027.1 GCA_023264085.1 Acholeplasmataceae bacterium | reverse complement strand
GCTTTGATTGGTTCTTTCTCGTCATCTGAAGTATTTGTGTTAGATAATATGACCTTTATAGATGATGAAGACTATTTAGTTGCGACAAATGATTATTTATTTGATAAAGAGACACTTCCATTTTTAAGTGGAACCGGTATGATAGACACAGGATTATATATTCGTGATATCTTTTTAAGTGTAGTAGAAACACAAGCAGAAACTTATTCAAGCTTTTCTATGACGCATGACGTTGTGTTTCCATTAGGAGCATGGCTTGCAATTTTAGAGTTAAGGAGATATGATGGTACCTTCCTTTGAAAAACGCGTGAGGGCCTTTGCGATTGACACAAGTGGTGTTGCACTTGCAGGGATACTCGCAATTGGTGTCTCACCACAATCAGAAACGTTATCTTATGTGATCTTTTTAGCAGCTGCATTTTTCTTTTACTTATTTCCATATTTTAAAAATACAGGCCAAACACTTGGAAAAAGAGTTCAAAAAATACAAGTCGTCATGAAAGATGGATCAAAAGCACCTGTTTGGTTGTTACTTCTTAGAGATACGACGAAAGTGCTTGCAAGTGTATTATCTGCAGGTGTATATTTAATGGTGTGTATGTTTTTTATGAGTAGTCACACATCTCGTACGATTCATGATTATATCTTTCAAACTAAAATGATCGATTTAGAAAAAAGACAAGGTAAAGACGATGTTTTAGGTCGTTCATCCTTGCTCAAAGATAGAGGATTATAAAATGAAAAAAATCTTATTACTTTTACTCATTGTATCTGCAACACTTACCTTAAATGCATGTCAAAACGAGACATTTCCAACATCAGTTGAACTACTAGATGTTCATCCGAATATCGATAATTATTATCAAATATTCATTCGTTCATTTGCTGATAGTAATAATGATGGTATTGGTGATCTAAAAGGGATTGAAAATAATCTTGACTATTTAGAAAACCTTGGTGTCACTGCATTGTGGCTCACACCATTTCATCCATCCAATACATATCATGGATATGCAGTGACCGATTATTATGATGTGCATGAAGATTTTGGTACATTAGAAGATTTACAAAGTTTAATTGATGCTGCAAAAGCAAGAAACATGGATATCATGATGGATCTTGTGATCAATCACTCGAGTGATCAACATCCTTGGTATGTCGAAGCTAGAAGTAACTTGGATAGTCCATACAGAGACTATTATTTTTGGGATGCACCGAATATTGCATATCAATCATTTGTTGGTGGTCTTGTAGATTTTGATCCCACATCAGAAGCATTTAAATCAGAAGTGAAAAAGATGCTTCAATTTTATGGAGACATGGGAATTTTAAAGTTTAGATTAGATGCTGCAAAACACTTTTTCGATAAACCTGGTTTAACAGCGATTGATACGAATGCAGGTTTATATATTTTAGAGTTCAAAGCATTCTTACAATCTGAATTTGGTGATGATGCGCATATTGTCTCAGAGGTATTTGATTATAATTACATTAGATATCCAAATTATGTCCTTGGAACTGGATCGGTATTTAATTTTTACGGTGCAATGCATTTGGAACAAAAAGTTGGATTCCAATCATCTAGATTTAATTTTGTATCCAGTTTAAAACAGTTTTATGATGCAATGAATGAAGCTCAGCCTAATTATATCGATCATCTATTTATAGGTAACCATGATATCGATCGTCCTGCAACAAGAATTAATAACATTGATGCAAGGAAACAAACGGTAAAAGCAATGTATACATTACCTGGTAATATTTATCTTTATTATGGCGATGAATTAGATTTATTAGGGAGAAGTCAAGAAGGTGTGAATGTCCCTGGATATGGTACCGCTTATGATGAATTTAGACGTACTGCGTTTTTATGGGGAGATGATCAAGAAACCACTTGGTTTCCAGATGTTCAAAACATCTCAATACCAAATGTGAATGAAGCCATGGATAATGAAGCCAGTATGTATCATGTGTATCAAACATTCATGCAATTACGTTTAGACTATCCTGCACTGATGTTTGGTAATTTTACACCTTATGAAAATAATGATTATAATATTCAAGGGTTTTATCGAACCTATCAAAATGGGGATCAAAAACAAACGATACTTGTGATCATCAATATTTCTCAGCAAGCTTCAGAGATCGTTCTTCCATCTATATTAGAAACTATTTATGAAGATAATACATCCATGTTAGGTTTGGATGCATATGGTGTTGGTATATATTTAATTGAAGAGGAACATTAATGTTTCTTTATCGATATTTTAAACATGGGTTTGATTACCCTAATGTATTTAAAAAACTTATTCCAATCAATATCAAAGTCATCTTATATTTTGTGATATTAACTTTTTTAACAGCATTTCCACTGAACTATCAAATCATCAGAGAAGAAGGTTTTAGATTAGATTTTATCGCTGAAAGTTTTCAACAATCATTTCCTTCTAATACGATTGATTGTGAAATATCATTTGCGGGTATTGTTTGTGAAGATGATGTAATGTTTCAACATGAAGGTGTCACTTATTATGTTGAAACCTATGATTCAAACAAAACTTATGATAGTCAATCTGTCATATTATCTGATGACAACATTTATTACTTACAAGATGATAACATCTTAGAATCTAGAGGATACCAAGGGTTTTCAGATACCATTGATATGGGCAATTTGATCTTTAGTAATGACACAGAAAAAGCAGCATTATGGCAAGCATTTGGAGAAGGAATTGAAGCATCTTTTGGATCTTACATTATTTTTAATGCGTTACTAACAAATACTGTCATCCAATTTGTGATTCAATTTATCTTTATCATTTTTTTATCTTTTGTCATTCAATTATTTAAATATCAGTTATCATCATTTATGACGTATCAAGAAAGTTTAACATTCATCATTTGGATGATGACGTTACCAGCAGTATTATCGGTTGTGATTGCATTTATTGAACCCGTATTTGCAAGTGTAATTTATCAATTTATGGTTGGTATTGTAATTATGATTGTCATGCTAAAGTATGGAAGAAAATACTACAAATAAAAAAAGACCACACGATGTGGTCTTTTTTATTGATTAAGCTTGTTTTTTCTTGACAATAACAATGGCACCGATGGATATGAGTGACACGGCACCGACAGCAACACCAATCCAAAGAAGTGTGCTTGAAGAGGATGATGTCGAAGTACCAGACGTTGGAACTTCAAGTATTTCAGTGGTTAATATCATCGTGGTTCTTGCTGGAACATATGCTTCACCAGAAATGACATCTAATCCATTGATTGCATCACTATCACCAGTAAAAGTTAATACATGATAGTCTTTATTTTGAGGTAGCGTGACTGCTGTAAGACCACCTGTTGGATTGTGTCCACTATGAATTACAATCACTTCAGGATCATTTGCTTCCATACCAACAATACGATAAGCAATGGCACTATAGGTTTGATTTGTATCTAAAAATTGTAATCGACTATTAATGAGTTGTGGATCAGTCATTCTAAAATGTTCATATGCTTTTCTAATATAAATGAGCGATTGATAATACTCAAATACATCATTATATTGGGCTTTTCTATCCCATCGTAATTGATTGACACTATCTGGAGATTCATAAGAGTTATGATCATATCCACCACCTTCTAGTGGTTTACTTCTCATAAATTCTGCACCAGCATGAATAAATGGGACACCTTGAGATGTTAAGACAATGGCATTTGCTTGTATTTGCATTTGTTTTAGTATTTCTATATCTCTTGTAACTGAGTATCCTGTAAGGACAAGTTTATCAAAAAGTGTGTTATTGTCATGTGCCGATGCATAATTGACAATTTTTTCAGGATCTAAATGCCATGCACCAACATAATCCACATCGATGTGTTCTATCCCACCAACAATACCATATTTTAAGCCTTCAAAGTTTGCTGCTAATCCTTCACCTTGTAACCATGCACCATCTGCTGCATTAAATACAGAACCTTTTAAAGCATCTCTTGTAACATCATTAAATGCTGCAATATCGTTAAGATTGACGATATTATTTTTACCAGCTTGTTCTGAAAGTGGAAGAGGAGAAGTACCACCCATCCAAGGTTCACCATAAATTAATATTGTTGGATCAATGTCATATAAATTCTCAGCAAGCGCATTCATTGTTTCAACATCGTGTAATGCCATGAGGTCAAAACGAAGTCCTGATAGGTTATATTCTGTCACTAAAAACTCTGTTGAATCTACAATGAATTTTCTCATCATTGAACGTTCTGAAGCTGTTTCGTTCCCTGTGCCTGAGCCATTTGAGAATCCACCAGTTTCTGTTAAACGGTGATAATAACCAGGAACAAGTTGATGAAAATTAGACATCTCACTTGAACCAGTATGATTATACACAACGTCCATGATGACATGAATGTCATAATCATGTAAACTTTGAACAAGTTGTTTAAATTCACTTACACGTGCACGTCCATCAAATGGATTAGAAGAGAAAGTGCCTTCTAATACATTAAAATGCATCGTCATATAACCCCAGTTAAACAAGTTATCATATAAAGGGTTTGTTGCAAATTCAACTTCATCAACATAACCAAAATCAGCAATCGGAAGAAGATGCACGGCATTCACACCTAAATC
>JALQTF010000003.1 GCA_023264085.1 Acholeplasmataceae bacterium | reverse complement strand
AATGTAATCACGGGTGCTGTTGTATCCACAACATTAACAGTACGAGAAACTTGAGTCGCAGCATTCCCATTTGCATCTGTGATATCATATGTCACAACATAGGTGCCTAAAATACTGGTATCAACTGTATCACCACCGACTGTTGCATTCCCATCTCGATCATAATTATCAGTGAAAGTTGCTCCCAATTCTGTATATGTTGCACCAGCCTCTAAAGTAACTTCAACATCTCCTGTTAATGTAATCACAGGTGCTGTAGTATCTACGATATTTACAGTTCTTGTGACTTGTGTTGCTTCGTTTCCAGCTCCATCTACGGCGTCATACGTGATCACATATGTTCCAACTATATTAGAATCTACAACATCTCCACTAATTGTAGCAACTAAATTATTACTATGATTATCATCAACTAATGCACCTGGTTCTTCATAATTTGTTCCAACTTCAAGTGTGATTTCAGTTTCTCCTTCTAAGGTTATGATTGGCGGAGTCGCATCATAAATTGTAACAACAATGGCTACTTCGTCAGATAAATTTCCAGAGGCATCTTTTGCTTGCATCCGAACCGTTCTGGTACCAATGGATTCGTTACTGAAGCTTGGCGTTATAAAAATAATTTCAATTTCTCCTGCAGCATTATCTGTAGCTGTAAGTTGGTAATCAATTTCAGTACCAGAAGGCACATTGATAGACGCTACTGCGCTTGTGAGTACAGGTGCAGTCGTATCCACGATGACCACCTCAATCGAATCTACTCTCACATTTCCTGAATCGTCTTCCAAACTAAATAACACTTCTTGTGTACCGACTTCATTCATAACTGGTGTTTCTAAAACACTCACAGTAATGTTTTGAGCATCATTGTCAGATACGTTTGTTTCTATGAGTGTTTGCTATTCAATCTCTTGATTGGATGCTTCATATTCAAATGATGTAACACCATTATAAACTGGTGGTTGATATTCATCAAAATAATCTTGAATCAATACAGGTTCTGTTACATACATAGCATTCGGATTAACACCTTCTACATAATATAACATTCTATATTCACCATAGTGACCCCACATAAAGACATTATTATGATTAGTAATCATTCCAAAAGACATATATGTGTGACCTTGACTATTAATCATCGTAGGAAATTCACCAGGAGCCAATTTAAATGCAGGAGTAATATCTAATGGTTTTCTCACACTTAAATCCGTTGATCCTAAACCGATACGGTATTGATTATTCCCAAGCATAAATAATCTCTGATTTGTCATAATTATGTATGCATCTCTATCAGACTTCGCATCTACAAATACTTCACCTTCGTTAAGCTCAAAAAAATCAGTAACATCAATTGGTTTATATGCATGATCGTTGGGTCCAGTGTTATTTCCAAGAAGTCCGTAATAATTATTCCCCCAAGTCAAAACACGATTATTTGATGTAAGGACTAAAGAACTATAATCTGCAAGTGCATGACTGATAACATGTTCATTTTCTGTTAACTCTAAATAACTCGTAATGTCAACGAAGTTTGGTTCTGAACTGGTTGATGTTGCATTGATTGAATCATCATATCCAATTGCACCTCTAAAATTTGTTCCTGATTTAAATATTCTTTGATTCGTTAATAAGGTCGCACCAAAAGTTCCTAATTGAAGATTTTCTACCGTCTCTCCAACATTTAAAAAGAAATTATTTTCAATTAATGTAATAGTTTCCAGTATTGGTGTTCCTTCTCCAAAAATACCATAAACATTGGGTCCTAAACCAAAGCTTCTTTGTTGGTTCGTATAAAAGACTGAGGTGGTATTTTTAACATTCATACGAATCACGAATTCACCTTCATTTAGTGTCAGTTGATTTGTAAGTTCATTCATAGAATACCCACTACTAAATTCCCACCCCCAGCTAAAAATTCTACCTTCTTCTGATAGTGCAAATCCTTTTCGTGATCCAAATTCAACATCAATAATTTTGTCATCCACTAGATTGAATGCCGATGTTAATTCATATGGCGTTTGTTGAACAATGTCTATATTATTTTCATCTCTGCCAAACTCACCATTCCCTACGAGACCATAAAAGTTGTTCCCCCAAGTAAAAACACGTCCGTTTTGGGTTATAATAGCTGTCGTTTCTATCCCAATTTCTATATTCACAATCGGGTCTGTGTTATTTGAAAAAACTTGTGTAAAATTTCCTTGATAAAGAAACATTACAACTGCGATAATGACCACAAGTATTTTCTTCATAAGTTGCTCCTTATCATTTTTATTTTATTATAGCGCGATTTATTTGAAATTCAAACTTTTTTAGCGTTTTTTTGTGCTATACTACGGTCATGAAAATACATTGGACAAAAGCACAAGCAAAAGCATATTTATTAACTTACCACAACATCAATACGAATCAATCAATGTCAATTCAATCGTTATTTAACCGTTTACATAGTATTCAATATGATCCAATTCATGTTGTTGGTTATAACCATGATTTAGTTTGTCATGCAAGAATTCATGACTATACGTTAGGTGATTTAGATGATCACATTTACAATCATAAAACCTATATCGATCACTGGGATCGTATTGCATCTATTATTGACATTAAAGATTATGAAAACTTGTCTTTTATTAGACAAGAAAAAGCCAAGCATCTATATGATGGCGTTTTAAAGACTTATCAAATTGATCTAGAGGAGTACAGTAAAAATATACTCAATGTATTTGAACAAGGACCTTTGAATTCGAAAGAGATTGATTTAGGTGTTCATAAAAATGCATCTTGGAAAAAAAACAGTCCTTCTTTATATGTATTAGAATATTTGATGTATCAAAGTAAACTTGCCATCGATAAAAGAGTAGGCAACCAAAGATCTTTTGATCTTTTTCATCGTGTGTATCCAAACCTTAGTGATAAAAACAATTTTGATGATCTCGATAGTTTTTTATTATATTATTTGAAAAGACGCATTGACGTTGTTGGCATGTCTTGGAATATGACACATAATCAACTTGGCAATCCTTTTTTAACCTCAAAAAAAGCGCGTCAATATTATTTTGATTTGCTTGTTAAAAAGAACCTTATTACAGAAGTAATTGTTGAGGACTTATCTTATACATTTTATATCCCTACAGATGTGAATCTTGATGGCATCATGCTTGAACAAAAAGTCTCTTTTTTATCACCTTTAGATAATATGATTTGGGATAGAAAACTTATCCAGGTATTATTTGAGTTTGATTACACTTGGGAAATGTATGTCCCAAAACAAAAAAGACACTATGGATATTATGTAATGCCTGTGATATTGAAAGATCAATTTATTGGTAGGGTGGAATTCAATTCAAGTAATGACATTATCACAATTAAAAATTTGTGGCTAGAAAAACATATATCAAAGAAAGACGTCCAATCTTATATTGATGCTGCATATGAAAGACTTATACAATATTATTCAAAATAAAAAAACATCTTTTTCTTTCGATAAGATGTTTTTTTATTTTCAGTGTTTAATTATTAACATACGAATAAATGTTATCACTGGAATAAGTAATAAAATTGCTGTCATAAGATACATGTTTTGAAGACCGAATGCAGCACTGATTCCAACCATGATCACACCGGATAATAATTGACCTATCGCATCTAATTGTCCAAAAGTACTTAAAACCGTTGCCTTTACATGTGAAGGTGTATGTTTGACTAAAATGGTATCAA
>JALQTF010000057.1 GCA_023264085.1 Acholeplasmataceae bacterium | reverse complement strand
CCACTTGGCGCAATATTATCCATGATTGGAAGTGTAAGTGGAAGTTCTTCATCTTCTAATAAAATAATGGTGTCATTTTCGTCAAATACAACTGGAAATGGTTCTCCCCAATAACGTTGTCTAGAAAATACCCAATCACGCATTTTGTAAGTCGTATGTGCATATCCTAGATCATGTTGATCTAGGTATGCAATCATTGTTTTGATAGCGTCTTGATTGTGTAAACCATTCAAAAAATCCGATTGGATATGTTTGCCATCACCTGTGTAGACGCCTTCTTCATCATGCTCAATGACTGTAATAATATCTAAATCAAATTTTTTAGCGAATGCGTAGTCTCTTTCATCGTGCGCTGGAACTGCCATGATGGCACCAGTTCCATATTGTGGTAACACATAATCTGCAATCCAAATCGGAATCTTTTTATGATTCAGTGGATTGATTGCAAATGCACCTGTAAAGACCCCTGTTTTCTCTTGGTCTGCATTTCTTTCGATATCAAGCTTTTGTTTCGTTTTTTCAATATATGCTTTGACATCCGACATTTCATCATCTGTTGTAATATGTAGTACAAGAGGATGCTCAGGCGCAAGTACCATATATGTTGCACCAAATAACGTATCCGGTCTTGTTGTAAAGACTTGAATCGTCTCATGATATTGATCAATTTTAAAATCCACCATCGCACCTGTAGATTTTCCAATCCAGTTACGTTGCATATCTTTTAAATATTCTGGCCAATCTAAACTATCTAAGTCTTCAAGTAAGCGATCTGCATAATCCGTAATTTTTAAGACCCATTGACGCATCGCTTTTTTAACGACTGGATGATGTCCACGTTCAGAAAACATTTGCCCTTGTTCGTTGACAATTTCATCATTTGCAAGGACTGTACCAAGTGCTTCACAAAAATTAACTTCGACATCTTTTAAGACGGCAAGTCCATGTTCATATAACTTTTTAAATATCCATTGTGTCCATTGGAAATACTCTGGATCTGATGTTGCCAGTTCTCTATCCCAATCAATGCCTTTTCCAGCACGGATCATTTGTTTTTTAAAGTTTTCAATATTTTCATAAGTGAATGACTTTGGATCTTTACCTGTTTTAAGCGCATATTGTTCTGCAGGAAGTCCAAAAGCATCCCAACCCATAGGATGCATCACATTAAAGCCTTGCATACGTTTAAATCTAGACATAATATCTGTTGCAGTATACCCTTCAATATGACCGACGTGTAATCCAGCTGCACTTGGGTAAGGAAACATATCAAGCACATAGTATTTGTCTTGATGGGTATTCATATTTGATTTAAATATTTTTTGTTCAAGCCACCGCTGCTGCCACTTGGTTTCTATTGTTTTAGGATCATAAGTTTTCATGGTAGTCTTCTCCTTGCTAACAAGACTTATTATACAAAAAAAAGAGAGATTTTAAAAGAAAAAAAGGCGATTCATCGCCTTTTAATTATTTGTTTTCTTCTAAATAACGAACAATATCGCCAACTGATTTGATGGCTTGTGCTTGTTCATCAGAAACTGAGACATCAAATGTATCTTCTATTTTCATGATGAGTTCAACTGCATCAATAGAATCTGCACCTAAATCTTCAGATAATCTTGCTTCCATTGTGACGAGGTTTGCATCTACGCTTAACTCTTCAACAATGATATCTTTGACTTGATCAAATACCATGTTATTTCCTCCTTATAAGGTTAACGTTAGTATTATATATAAAAGGCTATGTTTTGTCAATAAATTATGATTCAATATAAATTTCATCACGCTGTTCTTTATGTCTGCCATAAAGCTTTGTCAGCATCGCAATTTTTCTTTGTAACTGTATCGTAAAATCTTTATGAACCGTTCTAAATCGCCAGTTTTTACCTATGGTTGAAGGTTCATTCATACGACCTGCATCCCCTAATTCTAAATAATCTTGAAATGGTATGATGGCAATTTTAGAAGGACATTTTAGTGTTTCTTTAATCAATCCGTAAGTGACACTTTCTCTCGATCCAGTATTTGTGTATCTTAAGACATGTGTTTTCGTTTTTGTATTCAAGTGTTTAAACCATGATTTTGTTGTTTCGTTATCATGTGTCCCGGTATATGCCACTGTGTTTACAGGGAATCCATGTGGTAATGAGGCATTATTACCCTCATCATATAGTGCAAACTGAGTAAGTTTCATCCCTGGAAATCCAGTGTTTTTTAGTAATTCAACGACACGTGTTGTGACACGACCTAAATCTTCTGCAATAATGTTGAGTTTTCCTAATCTTGTTTCAATCGTATGAAATAACTCATACCCAGGTCCATCTAACCAAACACCATGTCTTGCTGTTTTTTCATGAGCAGGAATACTATAATAGTGTTCAAAACCAATAAAATGATCAATACGAATCATATCATACAATTTTGATTGACTTGACATTCTCGCAACCCAAAAATCATAATTGGTATGTTTGAGATAACCCCAATCATAAAGTGGATTCCCCCATAATTGTCCATCTTCAGAAAACCCATCTGGTGGTACTCCAGCAACATTCGTCATTTCTTTTTCATGATTAAGTTGGAACACTTGTGGTTGTGTCCATACTTCACTTGAATCATATGCTAAATAAATGGGAATGTCCCCAATGATTTGGATGCCTTTTTTGTTTGCATAATTTTTTAATAAAAACCATTGTTGATACGCTTTAAATTGTAAAAATTTATGAAATTCTATATCTTCTTTAAGTAAGTCATTATAATATGTTAATGCATAATCATAGCGCATTTTAATATCTTCTGGCCACTGATTAAATGGTGCACCTTCAAAGAATTTTTTTAACGACATAAACAAAGCGTAATCATGTAACCATGAAGCATGTTGATTTAAAAATTTCGTATATGCTTTATTTTTTTCAAATCTGAAAAATGCTTTTTTTAAAATCGGTAATCGATCTTCATATAAAGCACCATAATTAATATCTTTAGGATTGACTTTGTGCATCACAATGTCTTTTTTACTTAATAATTTTTCTTGGATAAGTATATCTAAATCAATAAAATAGTAATTCAGTGCATTTCCTGAAAATGTTTGATACGGGGAATCTCCATAAGACGTTGGTCCTAATGGTAAAATTTGCCAGTATGATTGCTTAGATTTTTTCAAAAAATCAATAAATTGATATGCTGCATCACCAAACGTACCGATACCATACGGTCCAGGTAAACTTGATATATGAAGCAAGATGCCACTACTTCTCATGTAGTCCTCCAATGTATCCCTTGATACCGTGATTATTGTAGCATAATTTGAATAAAAAATAAATAATGTTAGCGGTTTCATAATCTTTTGTTTTTCTGTTAATATAAGCATGATATAATTGTATTGGAGCAAAGATATGAATAAACAAGCAATTTATCATCAAGCAAAATCACATTTGAGTTATGCCTATGACAAAGATACACTACATATCCTAATTCAATCAGACAAACATGATGTTTTATCAATTTCACTGATTCATGGAGATCCTTTTGAATGGAGAGATATTGAGGGTACCTTTTCGTGGGTTCATCAGATTTCAGAGATGTCAAAACGATATACTGATGATTTATATACGTATTATTTTTTAGATATACAACCTACACATAAACGTACGAAATATGCCTTTTTAATTAAAGAAGGCGATCAAACATATTTATATGGTACCCAAGGTATTAAATTAATTAATGACGGTATTTTATTTAAAACCTATGACTTAAGTCATTATTTTAATTTCCCTTACTTAAACCATGAAGATGTCATGGATACACCTGAATGGTCGAAACACATGGTCTGGTATCAAATATTTCCTGATCGATTTTATACAGATGCACCGAAAGTTGATTGGCAAATTGAAAAAGTGCATAATGATTTACACATGGGTGGCGATTTAAAAGGTATACGTTCAAAAATTCCTTACCTAAAATCTTTAGGTATTCAAGGCATTTATTTCACACCTATTTTTTACGCATCCTCAATGCATAAATATGACACCATTGATTATCATACAATAGATCCACAATTTGGTACAAATGAGGATTTTAAAGCACTTGTAGAGTCTTGTCATCAACACGATATCAAAGTCATGTTAGATGGCGTATTTAATCACTGTGGGTTTTTACATCCTATGTTTCAAGATGTTGTTGTCAATGGTCCTCATTCAAAATATAAAGATTGTTTCTTTATTCACGAATATCCTGTTGTTGATTTTGAATTAAATGCCGATGGAAAGCCAAAAAGATATCCAAACAAAAAAAATCGCTATGAAACTTTTGGTTTCACACCAATGATGCCAAAATGGAATACATCCAATCCTATCGTTGAAGCATACTTATTAGATGTTGTCACATATTGGATTAAAGAATATGATATTGATGGATGGCGACTGGATGTTTCTAATGAAGTCAGTCATGATTTTTTAAGAAAAATCAGAATCGCTTCAAGAAATGTAAAAAAAGATGCTTTTATATTAGGTGAAAATTGGGATAGTTCTCTCCCTTGGTTACAAAGTGACCAAATGGATGCTGTGATGAATTATGACTTAAGTGTTCCAATTTGGAACTTTTTAGAACATCAAACAAATCATCAAACTTTCTCTGAAGACATGCACAGGTATTTAGCGAGAACACCGAAACACGTGATCGATGCCATGTTTAATTTAGTGTGCTCACATGATACCATTCGTATTAAAAAAAGACTCAATGATGACCCTAGAAGAATGAAACTCGCATATTTGATTATGTTTATTCAAGCTGGATCTCCAAATATTTATTATGGAGATGAAATAGGTATGACAGGATTCCATGATCCTGATAATAGACGACCAATGATTTGGGACGAAAAGAAACAAGACTTGGATATGCTGGAATTTATGAAACAGTTAATCCATTTAAAACAAACCAATCCTTTATTGAATGTTTCTGATATAAATTTTGAAATAGAGGATGATGTCCTTATTATGAAAAAACATCTTAATCAACAATCTTTAATACTCATACTTAATAATAGCGAACAATACCTACAACAATATCCTAATACAGATGAATATGATTGTTTAATGCAATCCAAACATGTATTAGACCCTTATAGTTATTTTTTAGGAGTTAAACAATGAAACCTACCATACGCGATGTTGCTAAAAAAGCAAATGTTTCAGTGTCAACCGTATCTAGAGTTATCAATAAAAAAGGGTATGTACACGAACAAACTAAAGTACTCGTAGAAAAAATCATTGAAGACATGGGATTTATACCGAATCAACTTGCACGTTCATTAACAAATCGAAGTTCTAAAATTGTGGGTGTGATTGTCCCTCACATTGGTCATTCTTTTTATGGTGAATTACTAGAAGGTATAGAAGTTCAAGCCTCAATTTATGGCTATAAAATTATGTTTTGTCACACACAAGATGATCCTAAGAGAGAGTTAGAATATTTACAATTTTTTGAACAATATAACATAGAGGGTTTAATTATTGCCTCAAATTTTACAAATACTGAAAAATTGTTAGAACTCAATATTCCTGTAATAACTGTAGATCACATATTAGATGAAACGATCCCGTCAATCACATCTAATAATATTAGAGGGGGTCAATTAGCGGCGAAAAAACTCATTGAAGATGGCTGTAAAAACATCCTAGTGTTTAGAGGACCTTCTTTCTTACTTACCACACACGAGCGTACATCTGGATTTTTAACTGAACTCAAATCACATGGATTACATGCAGATATTTATGATATGGATCTCATTAATCCAGATATCTTTATGATTAGTGAAATCATTCAATCTAAACAGAATGTCGACGGTATTTTCTGTTTTTCTGACACATTAGCATTTGTCGTAGTAAATTTACTTAAAGAAAAAGGGTTACATATTCCAAACGACATTAAAATCATTGGTTATGATAATACCCCTCATGCAAGATGGATGTCACCAAGTATCACCACCATTCATCAATCCATTAATTTTATGGGAAAACAATCTTTTAATTTACTCAACAAACTCATCCATGGTGTAGAACTCGACACACTTCATGATATTATTGATGTTCATTTAGTAGAAAGAGAAACAGCATAAAAAAAAGCGCTCAGCGCTTTTTTTATAGTTTCATATCATCTACTTGATCTAAATAATCTTTAAGTGGTTCTAATAGTTGTTTGATCATGCCTTGTTTAAACGGTAATGGCAATTGATGGGATTCTAATATAGATGAAAATGTCATCGAACCACCCACTTGACAAACACTTAAATATGTTTTCAAAGCTGCTTCTTTATTCACTCTAAAGGCATTCCAAAAATAGAAGGCAACTACTTGTGCAAGTGTGTAATCTATGTAATAAAATGGATCAGAAAACACATGAATTTGTCTGTACCAAAATGTCCCTTTATTTAAAAAAGCATCATCATCATAATCTTTATAAGGCAAATATCTTTTTTCTAGTGTTCGAAAGACTGTTTTTCTATCTTCTTTTGATAATTCTGTATGTCTGTACACTTCATGTTGGAAATGATCAATCAGTGCACCATAAGGTAAAAATGAGATGGATCCCTCTAAATGTTGATAATAATATTTTTGTGTATCCTCTTTAAAAAACATTTCCATCCATGGCCATGCTAAAAATTCCATACTCATCGAATGAATTTCAGCGGCTTCAAGTGTTGGATGTCTGTATTCAGGGATTAAGTCTTTAGATAAATACATTTGAAGTGCATGTCCCGCTTCATGAGTTAATACATCCACATCATGGGCTGTCCCGTTAAAATTTGCAAAGATAAATGGATATCCATAGTTCGGAATTAGTGTGGCATAACCACCAGACTCTTTATTTTCTTTACTGTCTAAATCAAGTAATTCATGATCTAACATGAATTTAAAAAAAGTATATATGGTGTCATCCATTGCTTGATACATCTTTGATGCGGCTTCTAACAACGCTTCTTTATTACCTTTAGGTTTGGCAGAACCGTTTAGAAATTTAATGCCTAAATCATAACTTTTAATTGCGTTTAACCCTAGTCTTTTTTCTTGTCTTTGGATCAGTGTTTTTACATATGGAACAACATCATCTTCTATTTGTTTGCGATAGACTTCAACATCTTGTTGATCATAATCTAAACGTCCAAGTCGATCATATCCAAGTTGCACAAAATTTTCATATCCTAATTTTAATGCAATCTTATGTCTAATGTTGATGAGCTTATCATATATATCATCAAGTGCATCTTCATTTGATTCGAAAAACGTTGAGACAGCACGTTGTGCATCATGTCTAACATTTCGATCTAAAGATTGCATATATGGCGCCATCTTAGACAAGTTTAATACATTTCCATCAAACTCAATTCTTGCAGATGCAATAAGTTTTGAATATTCAGTGACAAGTTTATTTTCAGATACGAGATGTTCTTTGATCGATGGATCAAAGGTTTTTAATTGTTGTTCATACTTTTTAAAAAACAATGACCCGAATGCTTTTTCTAAATCGTTTCTATCTTTTAAATCGATAATCACTTGAATAACTTTTTGAAATGCTTCGGTAACATTAGGTCCTTCTTCATCAAAAAAATTTCTTTCACTTTCATAAAAAGGATCTGCAGTATTTAAAGAATATCGAATATAGACAAGTTGTGCCATGGTATCATATTGATCTTGAAGTTTAAAAAACGCACGTATAATATCAATCGTTTTTGAGATATCTTTTGAATGTATTAATTGTGACTGAATCGATTCTGTTTGATTTAAAATATCTTTTAAATCTGGTCGTTGATAAGGTAGTTGACTAAATGTCATGTATGATCTCCTTGAAATAAAAATATAGCCATAGATAGTGGTCCTAATGTCACACTAATGTGGTATGGTTTATCATGCCGTGGTTCATCATATGATGTTAATGGTAATCCATTATATATATTTGAACCAAAATAGATGTCTTTATCGCTATTGAGTACCTCATGATAAGTTCCTTTCAGTGGTACACCAATTTGATAACCTTGGTGGACATTTGGTGTCATATTCAATACAACAACCATATGTTGATGATCGGAATGTCTCATAAACGCAAAAACACTTTGATCACGGTCATCGACAACAAGCCATTCAAATGTTTCTTGATAAAGATCTTTCTGATAAAAAGCCTCATGATGTTTATACACTGCGATGAGATCTTTTACAAATCGGTTGCCTTTAGCATGAGATTCATAATCAAATAAATGCCAGTCGAGTGATCTTTCATATGCCCATTCACTGAACTGGGCAAATTCACCACCCATAAATAATAATTTTTTTCCTGGATGTGTTGTAATGAGACCTAATAACAAGCGCCAGTTTGCAAATTTTTGAAAATAATCACCTGGCATTTTATTAATGAGTGAGCCTTTCATGTGTACAACTTCATCATGAGAAAAAGGTAAAATAAAGGATTCGTTAAATGCATACATCAATCCAAAAGTAATTTTGTCATGATGATATTTCCTATGGATAGGATCTTCTTTAAAATATTTCAAAACATCGTTCATAAATCCCATGTTCCATTTAAAGTTGAAACCTAATCCACCATGTTCTAAAGGGTGTGTTACCTTAGGAAAATCTGTTGAATCTTCTGCCATAAATAGGAGTCTATCATCTTTTTGATATAACATGGACGCGGCTTCTTTTAAAAATTGAATCGCACCATCATTTGTTCCAACTTGACTGTTACCAAGATAAAATAACAAGTTTGATACAGCATCAATTCTAAACCCATCTACATGAAAATAATCGACCCAATAATTTAAAGCAGATTTCATAAAGCTTCTCGTAATGCCTTTATAAAAATCGAGATTATCTGTGCCCCAAGTGACATTTTCTCTTCTAAATTGATCATCAAATTCATAAAGTGGCGTCCCATCAAAAAATGATAATCCATGTGCATCTTTACATATATGACCCATGACCCAATCTAGAATGACACCAATACCATGTTGATGACATTGATCGATAAAGTACATGAGATCATGTGGGTTACCATAACGAGCCGTTGCTGCAAAATAACCAGTCCCTTGATACCCCCAAGATCCATCGAAAGGATGTTCATATATTGGCATGAGTTCGATATGTGTGAATCCTTGATCTAGAACATATGGAATAAGTGTTTCGGCGAGTGCTCTGTATGTTAAGTAGTTCCCATCATGTTTTTTCCAAGATCCAACGTGAACTTCATATACAAACATTGGTTGATCATAAGGCTGTTTCTTTTGGTAAAAATAAGTTTGATCATGCCATTCATATCCTTTTAATTCAAACACTTTAGATGCCGTATGCGGTGGTTTTTCAGCATAAAATGCAAAAGGGTCAGCTTTATGTAAAACTGTCCCTGCATATGTTTCAATTTCATATTTATAAAGAGCACCTTGATGATTGCCTTTTATTTTTAATTGATAAACACCTTGATAGTGTACTTGTTGCATGATGTGATCATTGCCATTAAAATGATTAAAGCTTCCGATGAGTTTAACTTGTTTTGCATTCGGTGCATAGACCGTGAACACTGTGTCATCACCCACAATGTGTGCCCCAAATACATGATGTAATTCTTGATGTTGACCTTCGAAAAATGTTGTCATCATCGTATCAGATATCATTTTTTTACCTATCTTTTCTTTAATATCGTTACACCATATTGTTCAAGGATGATTTGATTTTTAATAGGCTTTACAGGTGCTGTAGATACCCATAGTATACATGAATTCAAATCAATTGTATAGGGCTTAAAAGAGGTTTTGATAATCACTTCAAATTCATCTTGATTTATTGATACATGGATCCAAATGTGGTCATCTTTAATCGTATAAAGTTTTTTTGCCTCTTTTGTGTCTTTTTTAAATTGAATAAACTGCTTAAAAATATCAATATGGGGTCCTAAGTTATATTGTAATTGATTGATATCATCTGGAGATTGATATGAATTTTCAACACCTTTTTTTGAGCGATACATTTCTTGTCCAGCATGGAAAAAAGTGATGCCTTCACTTAATGTTATCAGAGCATTCGTAAAATCTTGATAGATACGGGCATGTTCGTGATCCTGTGTATCTTTTAAAATTTTATCAAATAGCGTCATATTATCATGACATTCTACATAATTAATACTATATAAAGATGATTCAAATACATTTGGTGAGCCTTTAAGCAATAAAATCAAGTCTTCTAAATCGACATCCCCACCATTACCATAGCCTAAAGCTGGTCCATGCAGTTCACCTTTTACTTTATTTCTAAAGGTGTCATTAAAATGCGCAATCTTAGGCATTTTTTGATGATTGACTTGAGATGCTTTATCTTCATCTTTTAAGACTTCTCCCATATGCCAACCTTCACCGTATATCATGATACCTGGTTTAATTTTTGAGAGCTTAGATTCAATGTGATTCATAGTTTCAACATCAATGAGTCCCATTAAATCAAATCTAAATCCATCGATATCAAATGTTTCGACAAAATGTATGAGACTATCAAGAATCAATTTTCTAACCATATATCGCCTTGTTTCAATTTCATTTCCACAATAAGAACCATTGGTTCTCTGATGATTTTCATCATGACGATAAAAATATCCTGGAACTAATTGATCATAAGGATATGTGTCCATATCAAAGACATGATTATAGACAACATCCATGATAATTCCTAGACCTTGATCATGAATGGCATCAATCATTTGGATCGCTTCTTTTATGGTTACTTTTGCCATCGTTGGTTGAGAAGAAAACCATGGTTGTAAAGCGAAATAATGTTTAGGATTGTAACCCCAATTATAAAATCTTGATTTATATATTGGATCTACACCTTCAAAATCAAATATCGGAAGTAACTGAATATGGGTGACCCCAAGTGATGCGGCATATTCAATAAATGAAAAACCATGATGTTGATCTTTTTCTAGCATACCTAAAAAAAGGCCTTTATGAGGGACATCTAATGTTTGCGTGACATCTCGAACATGTGCTTCATAAATGATTGCTTCATCTTTTGATTGAACGATATTTGCTTTTTTTGCTTTTAAAGATTGCGGTATAATCACGCCATCTTTAGTATTTGTCCCTTTTAAGTATGGATCTAATACTTTTGTAAACCTATCGACTAAACGTACTTCATAATGATAGGGTTCAAATGCAAAATTCCCTGGAATGGACGCTTTATAAATCGTACCATCCCCTGTCATATCATATAAGTGATCTTTAATACACACTTTTATTTCTTTAGCCACCGGACTATATACATAAAATTCAGTATGATCTTCATGATAAATCGCACCTAAAGGTCCATCATATCTATACGTTTTTTCAAAAGCATCACTCAATGTAACAAGTCCAATATGTAATGGATAGTGATAACCATTGATTTTAATCGTATCCGCTTGTTGAAGTGGTATCGATTGATGAGTTTCAAAATATTGAAGACGACCTTCTTTTTTAACAAACCGACAAGACATGTTTAAAATGGATACATCTTCAATGTATCCATCAAATTCTATTCGTATTAACTTAATATCATCAATAAATGCAAGCATTACACAATAATCCAAACAGGTTCGTTACCTTGATACGTATCAGAAATCGTAATTTCTTGATTTGTTAAGGCGTTTTTATAGATGCCTGGCTCTAAAGGTATATTTTGTAATACTGTCCCCTCTATATTAAATAAACCAACCATTTTTTGATTGTTTAGTTCATAAGATAATACAGCACCACCATCTTTAAAATGTACTTTAAAGTGTCCATCTCTATTAAGTGGATGTTTTTTTAATGCAATCAGTTGTTTTAAAAATAGCGTGATATCATGATGTTCATTCCAATCAATTGGATCTTTATCAAATAAGGTTAGATGCTTGGTTGACATCACTTCAACACCATTATAAAGCATTGGGATGCCTTTGAAAAAGAAACTCATCGCTAACATGTTTTTAAACATGTCTTCATCTTTAACTTTGGCTCTTAATCTTGATTTATCATGGTTTTCAAATGCACGCAATTTAATATAATTTTTCGGATACATGAAATCTTGTTTTTCAACAGCATCAATATAACTTGACAAGGAATTTTCGCCTTTTAAGTATCCCTCATAAAAATCATCAATATCATAATCATATCCAATATCAAACACTTGATACATTTCACCATCACTATGCGCATCATGACCAAGTGATCGTATATATTGAATAAAATGAGGATGCACAGATTCAGTCAGCCAAACATGATCTTTTGAGACTTTTTCTACTGCATCTCTTGCTTCTTGCCAAAATTTAAGTGGTACCATTGGTGCAACATCACAACGAAAACCATCAACTTTTTTTGCCCAAAAAACAAGGTTATCAATTAAATACGTCCATTGTTTAGGATCTTCATACGTTAAATCTGTGACATCAGACCAATCACCAATACGATTGGCAAATCCACCATCTTCATTTTTGTAAAACCATTCAGGATATTCTTTTGTCAATTTAGAATCTCTAGACGTATGATTAAAAACAATGTCTAACATGACTTTTAATCCCTTTTCATGGGCATCTTTTACGAGACGATCAAAATCATCCATTGTGCCTAATTCTTCAGCGATACCATAATAATCAGAAATAGAATATGGACACCCATCCACACCTTTTCTTCCAACATGCCCTATCGGATGAATCGGTAATAAATATAAAATCGATACTCCTAAATCTACGATTCTATCTAAATCTTTACGAAGTGCTTCAAATGTACCTTCTTTAGAATATTGTCTAGGATACACTTGATATATTACTTGATTTCTTAAATCAAGATTGGTTTGATTTGCCATATTGGCCTCCAAAAATTAAATTTCTTTTAATTTCCATAAATCATTATTGTATTGAGTAATCGTTCTATCTGAAGAGAAAAATGCAGAATTAGCAATGTTAATGAGTGTTTTTTTAGACCATGAAAGCGGATCTTTAAACCACTCATTTGCTGTTTCATGAGCTTTTAGATAAGCATCAAAATCTTTGAGCACTAAAAAGTAATCATTATTAAGTAAATTACTTAATATGAAATCAAAGTGCTGTGGATTTGGTGTAAGTGCTCTAATAAAATCAAAAATACGTTGAAGTCTTGGATCCGCATCATAAATGGCTTTCGGTTGATAATGATTATGTTTGTAAATATTTGTGACTTCTTCTGCAGTTAAACCAAAAATGATGGCATTCTCATGACCAGCTTCTTGCGCAATTTCGACATTAGCACCATCCAATGTTCCAAGTGTTAATGCACCATTCATCATAAATTTCATATTTCCTGTCCCACTGGCTTCTTTTGTTGCAGTTGAAATTTGTTCTGAAATATCTGCAGCTGGAATGAGTTTTTCAGCGTACGTAACATTATAATTTGTAACAAACACGACTTTAAGTAATTGTGCAACATCTTTGTCGTTATTTACAACGTTTGCAACACGATTAATAAGTTCTATAATTTCTTTCGCCATCGCATAAGAAGGGGCCGCTTTTGCTCCAAAGATGAAATTATGTGGAACATAATTTTCTTTAAACTTAGGATTTGATTTGAGTTCTAAGTAAACGTGAATAATATGTAAAATATTCATTAATTGACGTTTATATTCATGAAGTCTCTTGATTTGAATATCAAAGATACCCCCTTCAATAAGCTCAATGCCTTCTTTTTCTTTAACATAATTAATGAGTTGTTGTTGCTTTTCAAGTTTAACTGCTTTGATTTCTTTCAAAAATTCAAGATCATCTTTAAAATTTTCAAGTGCTTTTATTTTTGAAAGATCTTTCTTAAAGTCAGCGCCAATTTTATTTTCAATACTTTGAATCAGTTCTCTATTGACTTGAATGAGCCAACGACGTTGTGTCACACCATTTGTTTTATTATTAAATTTATCCGGGAATAACATGTAAAACTTATGAAGTTCTGTTTCTTTTAAAATATCTGTATGTAGCGCAGCGACACCATTAACACTAAATGATCCATATATTGCAATATTTGCCATACGTAAATGATTAGATCCAATAAGTTGTAACATGTATTGGTCATTTTCATTAAATCGTCCATCTTCCTTAACAAGTAAATTAAAACGACGATTCATTTCCTGAATAATTTCATAGATACGTGGCAATAAATTACGATAAATGACTTTATTCCATTTTTCTAGTGCTTCAGCTAAGATCGTATGATTGGTATAGGCACACGTACGTGTTGTGATATCCCATGCTTCATCATATCCAAATCCTTCTTCATCCATCAAGATACGCATCATTTCAGGAATTACAACCGTTGGGTGCGTATCATTCAATTGGAAAGTATAGTGATCTGGTAATGTTTTTAAATCAAGACCAAATGATTTGTGCTCTCTAATCGCATCTTGTACACCAGCAGCACTAAATAAGTATTGTTGTTGGAGTCTTAATGTTTTACCTTCATCTTTTGAATCATCTGGATAAAGTTG
>JALQTF010000080.1 GCA_023264085.1 Acholeplasmataceae bacterium | reverse complement strand
ATCACCTCATCTATTGAATTTTGCTTGAATATGTTTACATTATACAAAAAAAGTTTATTTTTTTAGAGAGTTTTACTTTAAAAAAGTGTAAATTTTTTGTGTGAAAAAAGAATTGTTTAATAAACTCTTTTTTTTAACAATTACGTAGAATGAAATTTAAGGATTTTTCAAAATTGATTCTAGGAAGTTTTTTGTTTTTTTTATATCTACTTCAAATCCACCCATTTCAAATTTTGTCACCAGTGGAATACCAAATTCTTTTTCTATGACCTCGCCAGCTTTACCAAAATTGGCACCCCAATTTCTATTCCCTGACACTGCTGTACCGATGACTCTTTCATGAAATTTTTTTAGAAAATCAAGTGTTGTTTTGGGAATCTCTCCGAAATTAAAACTACGTGTCACTAAAAAAACAACAGGATCATCATTACTTTGATAATCTTTGATGTTAACCGCTTTATATCCTAATTTAGATGCAAATTTCTTACCTTGTCCAGTAAGTGAATCATAGACGATTATCAAAAAATCATTCTTCCTTATTTTCGTTTATATGTTATTCATCTTAAACAAAAAATAAAAAAAAATCAAGTCTAAACTTGATTCTTTTTTTGAATAGGAATCGATACTTCGACAAGTGTTCCTTGATCCACTTTTGATTCTAAATTAATCATACCATCATATTTCATCACAATATGTTTCACGATGGCTAGTCCTAATCCAGTACCATCTTCATTTCGGTACTCATCAACTCGATAAAATCTCTCAAAAATACGTGGTTGATGTACACTTGGAATCCCAAATCCTTCGTCTTTGACAACAAATATTATCGTTTGATTCACCTGATGTAATTTAATGGTAACTTTAGCATGATCTTTAGAATATTTGATCGCATTCTCAATAATATTTTTAAATAATTTAAACATATCCATCGGATCGCATGTCATTTGAATCATATGCATATTATGCGATATGATGATGTTTTTCTGTTCGATGATAGGGGTTAGTGTATTTAAAACATCTTTAAGTGTTTCTTTGAGGTTCACTTCTATTTGCCTAGATTCTTTATAGTTTTCTAATCTAGAGAGCATTAACATGTCGTCAACAAGTGTCGTCATCATATCGGATTGATCAACAATTGATGCTAAAGCTTTTTTTGCATCATCTTTTGACACCATATCGTACAAAACAAGTTCAGCAAAACCTTTAATGGATGTGATCGGTGATTTTAATTCGTGAGACGCGAAAGAAAAGAAATCTTTTTTCATTTGTTCCGTTGAACGCTCTAACGTAACATCATCAACAACAATTAATACTTGTGTTTCATTACTTTCTGTTTTTAAAAAAGGTGAAACTTGAATATCATATAACTTATTTTTAAAATCAATATCACTTCTAAGTTGACCATTTGATACCGATTCATGAACAATTGCAATAAGTGTTAATGGCAAATCTAGTTGATCAATGGATTGACCAATATCTTTATCTTTGATATTAAAAAACTTTTCCATTTTTTTATTTAAATATGTAATTTTATAATCTTTATCAATGAGTACGATACCCAATTGTAACCCATCTAAAATGAGTCTAAGTCTCTTTCTATATCGTTCACTTCTTAAAACTTGTTTTTGTAAATTTTCTTGCATTTCTTTCATGTGATTTAACATCAAATTTTTATCTTGAAGTATGTCATTAGAAATCTTTTTAGTATGATCGGATTGTTTGATAAGATCAATAATTTCTAAATATGTTTGAGATTCTAAATCCATGGTCTTATTTACTTTAGACATCCAATAAAACATCAACGATAATAGTACAGCAATCATGATTGTTGATGCAACCGTAATAATCAATACATTTGGATTGATGACTTGTATTATTACCGGCATTATTAAAAACGACAACATGATCCATGTTATCGTTTGAATGATGCTTGTTTTTTTATTCTTTTGGTTCGATTTGATATCCAACACCTCGAATTGTTTTAATGACAGCTTCTGATTGCTGTCCTGAAAGTTTTTGACGTAGTGATTTGATGTGCATGTCTAATGTTCTAGTTTCACCAATATAAGTTGTATCCCATACATCTCTAAAGATATTTTCTTTAGGAACTACTTGATTTTGATTTTTTATTAGTACACGCAAGATGTCAAACTCTTTATTTGTTAAATATAATTCTTTGTCAGATATTTTGACAATATGTTTTCTTAAGTCAATCACAATATTTTTGTATGATAAGATTTTGTAATCTCTTAGTTTTCTCAATTTAGATTGCATTCTAGATGTTAATTCCAAAACCCCAAATGGCTTTGTCATATAATCATCAGCACCTGCATCTAGTGCTGTGACTTTATCCATTTCATCTTGCAATGCTGAAACAATTATAATAGGTACATCTGTATTTATTTTTCTAATTGCCTTTACTAAATCAATCCCTGATACATCCGGCAACATAAGATCTAGTAAAATAAGATCAGGTATTTTTTTCTTGAAAGATTCTAAAAAAGGCATGCCTTTATTAAAGCTCACACCAGAGTAATTTGCATTTTCTATAGTTTTTTCGATGATATAGCTTATTGACTGATCATCTTCTACATAATAGACAAGTGGCATATAATTCTCCGTTTATATGTTTATTATAACATTTTGAAAAAATTTACATAGTTTTGATAATGTAAATTTTATTTTACAAAAGAATGATGTGTTTCTATATCTAATTTCCATGATATGATTCCACCAATATTTTTTACTTTATAACCATGTTTTTTTAGTATTTTTCTAGCAATACCCGACCTTCTTCCAGTACGACAATATACATAGATGGGCTTATTTTTTGGGAAATCAAAAAATGTTGATTGTTGGATTTCATTTAGAGGAAATAGCCGTGCTTCTGGAATATATCCTTCTAAATATTCTTCTTTCGTTCTTACATCAAGGAGTAATACATCGTGATTTCGTACTGCCTTTAGTATTTTCGTTTGATTCATCAATATATCCTTATGTTATAATATTGGCATTGAAAGTAGCGTGAATTATGATATCTGTTCCAAATTTCTTGCATCCTTTTTTGGGAAAAAAACTTAAGAAAATTGATCTATTTTGGTCAGTTCTATGGTTACTCTTAGGTGTTTTTTTGAGTTATCTTATCGACCGTAATTTTTATTTGAATCCATTTAAAGCGGTTGTGTATGTTGTATTGCTATCTGATGTTATATTAGGTGCATATTTTAATACCACAACTTCTGTCATCAAGTACTATGATCAGCATGGAGACTATGTCATAAAATTTCCTTTAATACACATATATCCATTTGTAATGATCTGGTTGTTTAATATTCCTTTTTCACTTGCTTTTGCAACATATCTCTCAACAACGATTGTTACATTATGGATACTATCTTTAAACAATCATAAAGTTCTTTTTGGTTGGCTTACCATTATCATTTTTTCATTTATTTTTGGCCTTGTAGAGCAAGGTCATTCACTCGCGTATATTTTGTTTACTTTTATTAGTGTTATAAAGCTTGTGATTTCTTTTGGAACAAACCATATGCTCAGTTGTCCTGTTTTTATTAAACGTCGATGATTTGGTTTTTTGATGCTTTAAGTAGTCTATTCATATAACCTTCATGGTCAACATCATGTGTATAGATTTCTTTTATATCTAAGTGGTTCGATTGTCTTAAAACGTGATATAAAAATCTAAGCATTTCGTGGGTGTCATGCCCAAGTGATCGCTTTTGTATATCAATAAAAGGTAAAAATCTCTCATGTCCTATAAATAGGGCATCTTTTTTTTGATTCACATAATTAATGATATGTGCATCATCTCCTCTTAAAATGTATAGAGGATGGTCTGGTTCATAATGGGGATGGATCATGCCCGGGGCAACAACATCGTTATTAATTGTTGATGCAAGTGGTTTTTTCAATACTTTTTCAATCATCTCTTTCGTAATAGCGCCAGGTCTTAAGATGACAAAAGGTTCTCGAGTTGTATCAATAATCGTTGATTCAATACCAACTTCTGACGTTTCACCTTCGATGATATAAGGGATTTTTCCTTGGAAATCTTCATAGACATCCAAAGCGGTTGTTCCACTTGGTTTTCCTGATATGTTTGCACTTGGCGCAACCATTGGTTTTCCTATTTTTTTAATGAGTTCGAGTGCAATCGAGTGATTTGGCATTCGAATACCAACAGTGTTTTGACCAGCTGTCACCAAGGATGTGACTTGGTCGCTTTTTTTCATGATTAAGGTTAAAGGACCAGGAAAAAAATGTGTCATTAAACGTTTTGCATCTTCATGCATGTCTTTTACAAGTGGCAAGATCATTTCGTGTGATGCAACATGTACAATCAGTGGGTTATTTAAAGGTCTTCCTTTCAAAACAAATACATTAAAAATAGTGGCTTCGTTATCATAAGGTGCTCCTAAACCATAGACAGTTTCTGTTGGAAATGCAATAGGTATATGTTGTTGATCAAGTTTTTTTAACACTTTTTCATTTAAATCTTGAATATGTATAATCGATGTTTTCATTGTGGACCTATTATATATGTTTCAATCATTTTAGTTAAAGATTTAGAAACAATGAGTCCTAAAATACTTGAAGCATCATCGATTTGATTCTTTTTTGTAATCAAAATGGTTTCGATATCCTTTTTTTGATGTTGTATTGTTTCAAAAAGATCAAACATAGATGTCTCTATGGAAACAACAAGATAATCGTTTTTGTGTTCATCAAAATCTAATATTTGCTTAAGTGGTGTTTGATACAACTTTTTCATTTCATTAAACTCTTTTTGAGCAAGTGCGTGTGCGATCCCATTATCAGAGAGCACACCTAAAAAATGATTTTTTTCAAAAATGGGATAGTGCGAGAACTTGTATACTCTAATATGGTCTAAAACATCAGAAAATGTCATTGAAGCCTTTAAAGATATGACTGTTTTATGCATCAAATCTCTTAAAGAGATCGGCGTAAGAATACTTTGATAGATCCACTCAAAGTGCTTAATAACATGATCTGAAGGTTGTGCCAAAACATGTTCATTATATGTTTCATGAACTAACACATTTCTTAAATCTGCATAGCTATCGAGTGCTTCAAAATGATATTTAATGAGTGGATGACGATGTCTCAATATTCTTATGACCTGCCCCATCGTAGCATTTGATTTTAATTGATATGTATCTGATAAATAACGTGTGAATTTATTACATAAAACGATGAATTTCTCGTAATTCGTCATTTAAATCTCCTTTTTAATAAATAAGGATCCCCAAAATACCACCGATAAGCACAATTGCCCAAGGCTTTTTATATAACTTAAAGGATGCAATAATAAGCATACCTAAAATAATAAAAGATCGCACATCTAAAGATGAAGTCTGAAAAAATCCAATGTCAATGAGTGTAAATGTTGCATACATAATGAGTCCTGCAACGACCGCTTTCAAGTATTTAAACCATTGATTAACATAAGGATGATTTCGATATTTTTTTATCCAGTTAATACTGAGTAATAAAATCAAAAAAGATGGGGTAATAAAGGCTGTTGTTGTAATGAGTGCACCAATAATACCATATTGGTCGTACCCAACAAATGTCGAGACATTGATTCCAATAGGACCAGGTGTCGATTCTGCAACGCCAATCATCACAATAAAATCTGTAAGTGAAATAAGTCCTCTAGAAACGACTTGTTGTTGAATGATTGGAATTGCAACAATGCCACCACCAACAGTTAATAATCCAACATACAAAAATATGAATAATAACTCAATCATGTTGGATGTCCTTTTTAGATAATATGAATGCATGCAAACTCCCTAATATAATGGCAGATAAAATAACGAGCACGATCGGTATGTGAAAGAAGAAAACTGTAACTGATATAAAAATAGCATACATGATTAAATACCAAAATTGACTTAAGTATTTTAATAGTTTAAAGACAGTTAGGGACAACAATAAAATCACCGCAATCACAATGCCTTGTATCGCGTCATTTACCAATGGTATTGTCATAATGTTTGGAATAAAAGCTGCAATAATTGAAATAATGATTAAAGACGGTAAGGCGACACCACTCACGGCGATAAAACTTCCTCTTTTTCCGTTTAAATGTCTACCGATCACATTGGCCATATTAATAGCAATCATACCTGGTGCAATTTGAGAAATTGCAATATAATCTGTCATTGTATCTTCATCAATGAGCTTTTTCTCATCAACAAAAACACGACTCATCATAGGAATCATGGCATAGCCGCCACCAAAAGTGAACATACCAAATTTAAAAAATTGTAAAAATAGTTGTGTAAAAGTCATATGATCTCCACATGATATTATAGCATAAAAAAAGAGGACACTATGCCTCTTCTTCTAAGATTGACATGAGTAATTCTGGATAATCTGTAATAATACCGTCTGCACCTCTTGCAATTAATGTACGCATCGTTTCTGCATCATTTACAGTCCAATAATGCATCGCAATATTATGAGATTGTGCGGTTCGTATTAAATATCTTGTATCTAACTGAAGGGTATCAATGACAGGAAAGCCATAACTTGTAGGTACTTGAATCGCTGCATATGGGGGTCTTCCAAGTGTAATCGATGTCATCGTATACATTCCCACAATCCATGTTCTTGCAGAACCTAAAGAGGTGGATAGATACACATCAGGATATGTATTTAAGATATGTTCACTAATATCATCAAATGCGGTTGCGACTAATACATGATTGATGACATCGTATGTTTGCATCAAATCATAGAGAGCATCCGCAACTTCATTTCTAGGTGCATCACCATCTGCTTTTATTTCGATATTATATAATGTTTGTTTTCCAAATGTTTGAAAAACTTCTTCAAGTGTTGGTAAATATAGTTTTTCTAAGTGAACTTCTTCTTGAGTGAAGTCTCTATATAAATAACTGCCATCTGATTCTTGATATGTATAAGCAAAATTACAGTTGTTGTATAAATAAGTATACGTTTCTTTCCAAATAAATGTATCACAGTTGGAGTGCTCTCTCGTATTTCCTGTGACATTTTCTCCGTGTGATAAAACAAGGATACCATCTTGCGTCATTTGTACATCCATCTCAAGGACATCTACACCTAAATCAAATGCATATTGATAGGCTTTCATAGTATTATCCGGATATACGCCTTTACCACCTGCGTGTGCCATGACCAATGTTTTATCATTGATTGCCAAAAAAGGATTTTCTCTATCAAATTGAGGTTTTGGACCGATTGCTAAAAATGTTATGATGAGTCCTATTATAGATAAGATGATATATCTTCTTTTAATTTTTTTCATTGTTTCCTCTTAATGTTATTTTATCAAAAAACTGCCTTTATGAATCCATTTTAATAAACTCAACAATCATTTCGATTGTCATTAATTGTTGTGTTTCCATTGAAATGCATGCAGTTAAATCTCCTTCTTGTGGACCATAATTAAAATAGTTTGCATGATTACCACCTATTATCATTTCAAGTTGAAATGTATCGTTATAATACTTCGATGCTGTAAAAAATTCTTGATCGCTTAATACACCATCTCTAGTTCCATAGATAGAAAGAATACGAGATGAAGCATGTGTTAAATTAACACTGGAATATGATGCGAGATAAATCATACCCTCGAGTGCATCAGGATGATCTTCAATCCAAAAAGATAATGCTGCACCACCAAGAGAATGACCCACACCATAATATGGCAATGACGCGTGTTTTTGAATCACCTCATCAATCTTTGATGTGTTTAAAATTGCAAGATTTAATGGCATTTTCATCAAATACACATGATACCCTTTATCCCTTAATTTTGAAGAAAATGGGATGTATGCTTCTGTTGAAACGAGACCACCTTGATAAATCACGATCACTGCTTCAGGATTTTCATGTTCAAAAAATAGGTAGTTCTGGTTTTCTTGATAAGGATACAATGTGTCATCAAAAGCATGTGCCTCGTATGTATTGATGTTGATATAAACAAATACAGAAATCAATAATAAGCTTAGGATAAGGATAAAACTTATGATAACTTTATATCTTTTCTTCACAATGTCCTCTTTGATTCATTTTAGCATAAAAAAAGACATGAAACATGTCTCTTGTTATCTTTTTCTACCAGATAAACGATATCGATGTCTACCTGTTTTTTTGGCAAAAGGTCTTGCTTGAATCTTTTTTGCTTCGACGATTTCTTCAAATGGATGTGTTGTTGAACTAAGTGGTGATTCTAATTCTTTAAAGATCGGTTTTAATAGTAACCTTTCTTCTTTTGAGCAATACGTATAGACATCACCAGATAATCCTGCACGACCTGTACGACCCATTCGATGAATGTAAGCATCTGCTTGTTCTGGAACATCATAATTGATGATTCGGGGGAGTGCCGGAATATCCAAACCTCTTGCTGCAACATCTGTTGCAATTAGAAATTCATATTTATGAGATTTAAATCCTTGAAGTGCTCTTAGTCTTTGATGTTGAGATTTATCACCATGAATCACTGCGACTTTTAAATGCATCTCTGAAAGTAATTTAGATAATTGATCTGCGCCTCTTTTTGTTCTTGTAAAAATCAGTGTTTGTACAGCGGGACCCTCTTTAATATGTAATTTTAATAAGTCAATTTTTTTACGTTTAGAGACATAAAAAAGTTGTTGCGTAATATGTTCTAAATCTACTTTTTCATTCGCAACATCCACAACGTCGTATGTTCCTATATGTTCATCAGCAAGTGCCATCACTTCTCGATCGAGTGTTGCTGAAAACATCAAAGTCTGTTTGTTTTTGGGAAGCATGTTCATGATTTTCGTCACATCCACGATAAATCCCATATCAAACATACGGTCTGCTTCATCGATAACAAAATGACTTATAAATTTTAACATTACTGCTTTTTGGTTAATTAAATCGAGTAATCTACCAGGTGTTGCGACTAATATGTCAATCCCTTTTGCAAGTTTTTGCTTTTGAGGTCTATCTGAGACGCCACCATATACTGCAAGTACTTTTAATTGCGTAAAAGACCCATAGCTCACGAAAGAGTCTTTAATTTGCTCAACAAGTTCTCTTGTTGGGGCTAATACGAGTGCACTTGGATGTCTTTTATTACCTAGTTTAGAAAGTGACTGAATAATCGGCAATGAAAATGCAGCTGTTTTTCCTGTACCTGTTTCTGCACGACCTAATACATTTTTTCCATCAACAATCACAGGGATGGCTGCTTCTTGTATTGGCGAAGGCGTGGTATATCCTTTTTTATCAACAGCTTTTAAAATAGGTTGAATCAGTGGTAAAGATGAAAATAACATAAATCTCCTTATATGTTGCTAAAAACCCTGCATATCTATGTTATTTTTAAACGCACGATTCTTAAATTTTGTAAACAACTTAGCTATTATACCATAGTTATTGTTTTTGGCTAATTTCTCGTAATCCTTTTAAAATTTCTACCATAGCATACGTATCGAGTTTACAATATTCGATGAGTGCTTGGTACTTTTGATTGAATGTATCACTGTCATAATCAGGGAAATGTGCATACACTTCCATCGCTTCTCCACCATGTTTGACATCGAGTGCTTGGTGACTGAGATGACTAAAAAGAGGAAGCACTTTTTTGATTGAAAAAGACCCTTGCATTTGTCTATGATAATAATTCATCATGGATTCTCCTTGAATCTCTTTATCACCTTTAAAGACTTTCATTAAATCATAAATGCGATCATGAATATCTAAAAGTCTTTCTTCATATTCTGGAAATAATCGCGCCAACTCTTTAATGCGTGTCTTTTCAAATGAATCATTCCAAACAATTATGGTACCGTCATCTTCTTTGATGACGTTTAGCATTGCCTCTACGAGTGCTTTTCTTTGATCTTGATGAGACTGTGCTAAAAATCCAACATGATCTTTATCCATATCACACACTCCTGGCTTTCTCTCAACATGTATAGAAAATTGAAAGAGTGATTGCATATAAGGTGTTTCACCTTGAAATCTTGGTAGTGGTGCTGGAAAAGACTCAAAGTCTAAATGATATATTGGATAATTAAATGTGTTTAATATTTTTTGAATCATCTTCTGATTCACATATGGTTGATCGTTTTGAAAAGTTTTAAAATGCGCCACTGTTTCTTTTTGTATATTATTTTTTATAATACGATTGGGTGATTGATATTGATTTGGATCTAATAATGCATCTTCTAATTCTAATGCATGTGTGTGTCCGTCATTTAATATATCCCAAATATCAATCGTCTCACCTTTTTTCTCATAAACATATCCGTAATGTCTATCTAAATACGTTAAAATATGATCTTCTTTTGGGACATGCTTGAAACAAATAGGTACAAAAGGACATTCTTTATCTTTTTTATAAAAACAGTGTTTTCCAAGTGGTACAGGTTCAACATGCATCACATTGACTCGTTGTAATACATGATAGATATCTTGAGTTAATTTTGGCATCATTTGTTCTGTAATGGCACTAACATCCACAAGTGTGATGATATCATCTGAATACACCGGCTTATGATTTTCATCATAAACGCCATCAAAAACATATTGATGGTTGAGTATTGCTAAAAAATAGGATACTTTTTTAGAAGTTTTTATGACTTTATCAATGATATATCTTTGATAAGCAATATCATACAAATATTCACCAATGGCATGATCTTTATCTTGCATTTTCATGTATTTTTCTTGATAATTTTTAGATACTTCTTCATGTAAAAGATGATACGGATAATATGTATCGATCACTTTTTCAAACATATGATGTTTATCTTTGCCACGTTTAAAATAAAACGTCGCATCCTCAAACTTTTTAGATGTGGTCGCTTTCACTTCTATCACTCTGATATTTTTTTCATCTTCTTGATAAATATCTAAAAAACTAAATAATCGATCATTGTCGATTTCATATTCAAAGCGTTTTTGTTTAAATGTATTTTCAGAAAAAACAATCTCTCCACCAAACATATGTTTGATCTTTTTTGCAGCAAGTAATTCAATCGTTTTAAAATCTTCCATCATTAAAGGGATGTCTTTTTTATGAAACCTTTCAAACACATCTTCTCTTTCGTTATCATGCATATCTGTCAGTAAGTCTTCAAGCTTTTGTTCCTGTTCAAAAGACATTAAATCTTCAAGTGTTGCATCTTTTGTAAACGCCACGACTGCATCATTTTTTTCTTTTGCAACCTCTGCGAGTCCAGCATATCGATCACATCGATTAAGTGCTTTAAATGTAGTTTTAGAAATATTCATAGTTACCTCTTAAAATTATTGTATCAAGAAAAGATAAAAAAAATAAGGTTTCCCTTATTTAATTATTTGGTATCCTTTTTGTATACACGCTTTTTCTAATGCTTGATCTGGATGATAACAAAGGGCTTCATCAGCAAAATCTAATACAGATAAATCATAATATGAATCTGCATAGGCTTTGATGTGTGTCAGTGTCTCATCAGAAAACCGCTGTTGAATCGCTTCTACTTTTTTCTCATTAATGATGATGTCAACCTCTTTAGATGTAAGCCTTTTTTGATGTTGTTTCGATTTAGTCCCAATAACTTCATCAAAGCCTTCTTTTAAAAACGGCTTTAACATGATATCAAAACTTCCCGATAATAAGATACAATGATACCCTGCGTCTTTATCTTTTTTTAGTTGGTTTTTCAAATCAGGTTGAATGGCACTTTGAAGACTATCATAAAATGACTGCATAAATGTATTTAACGTCTGATCATCTAAAACATGTAACAGGTCAATGGTTTTTGCCATTGCATTTTTACGAAACGTCTCTTTATCCCATCTTAATTTTAATTTATGTAAAATATACCAACGTGTAATCGTACCCCAATGTTTCTTATAGGCTTTTTGGTTGTATTTTTTTTCTTTAAATAATTTGAATAAATGTGGCACAGTTTGTACATTGACATACGTACCATCAAAATCATAAATTGCAAGTTTCATTCAGACTCTTTTCTAATAAAAATAAATAGAACAGATGCTAACACCATAATAAATACATATAGATAGAGTGTTTTCCCAAAAAAATCTAATATCACTGATGAAAACAATGTCCCTAATATCGCAGAAATACCATAACCAAGAAAAACTTTTCCATATAATGAGGCATACATATCTTTCCCGTGTTTCTTTTTAATATAATTTGGCATTATCGATAACCATGCACCTAAATTAAACCAGTACATGCTGTATCCAAATCCAAATAACATTATGGATGACCCTAAATTAAAACTATTTATGACACTCGCAGTTATAATTGATCCTATTGAAATCATCGCTGTTTTTTTAAATCCTAGATGATCTAATAAATAACCAAAAATAGGTCTCGATAGTGCATTTAATAATGCCAGTCCACTAATGATTAATGCCACATCTACTGCATCAAATAAATAATAGTTCACACCGATCGTGTTCGTTAAACCAATCATCATAAGGCCAATCATTGTTGAAAGTGTAAAAATCGTGAGTAACCTTATATACGGAATAGATTTTGACGTTGTTTCATGAAAATCATGATGATCCCATGGATACATAATAACGATAGGAATTGTAACCAACCCGCTAAATAATGCGTAATATAAGAATAATGTTTGTGTGGAAAACATTTCTATGACGAGTCTTGAAATAGGTGCTAATATTACAGAAGATAATCCAAAAGCAAGTAACATGAGACCCACAAATAACCCAGGATGAAATGTTGCATATCGTTGCACAAACTGTAACGCAACACCGTATAAAATACCAACGGAAATCCCCATGAACACACCATAAAATAATGTAAACATGACGATGTTTGTACTGAAAGCAACACCAATCCATGATCCAGCTAAAAGCATTGCACCTATCACAATTAATATTTTAAGTGCAACTTTTCTTATGAGTTTTCCTGTGATTAACATTGATATTGCGTAAAACCCTAAGGAGAACATATATGGTAATCCCGAAACAGTAATGGATACTTGAAATTGAGTTTCAATAAAGGGACGATAAATAGAATAGGTATATACTGACCCTAGCATCATCATTGTTAAGAAAAATAAGATGTAAATTGTGATATATAACTTTTTATTCATAGACGTATTATATCATGATAAAAAAAGCAACACCTTTAAAAAGAAAACACCTCTTAATGAGGTGTCATCATACTCTTTAAAAATGCTTCAAACAATGGACGCGGTTTTAATGGTCGAGATAAAAACTCCGGGTGATATTGAACGCCTATAAAAAAGGGATGGTTTTTAATTTCTATTGCCTCTACTAGCGTATGTGTCTGATCAAATGCACTGAATGTCATCTCTGAATCTTGAAATATTGCATGATATTTCGGATTCACTTCATATCGATGTCGATGTCTTTCTTCAATGGATGGTTTTTGATAAATTTCAAATAGTTTAGTATTGTTTAGAATATATGACGTAGATGCACCTAAACGTAAAGTGCCACCTAAATCTTCATCAGATTGTCTTCCTCTTTGTATATCGATGACTGGATGTGGAGTTTCTGGATTGAGCTCAGTTGAATGTGCATCTTCTAAATTTAATACGTTTCTAGCATACTCAACAACAGCCAGTTGCATCCCAAAACATATGCCTAAAAATGGCACTTTGTTTTCTCTTGCAAATCGAATAGCTTTGATCTTACCTTCCGTTGCACGTACCCCAAATCCACCAGGAATTAATATACCGTCCACATGTTTAAGTTGAGCCTCAATATGATCTAAATCTTCAGCATCTATCCATGTAATCTCTACATGTGTATGATGATGATATCCGGCATGTTCTAGTGCCTCTATAATTGAAAAGTAAGCATCATGAAGTCCAACGTATTTTCCGACCATTGCAATATTTAAAACTTGCTTTGTTTCACGCATTTTCGAGATGAGTGATTGCCAGTCTGACACATTGATTGTTTTTGTAGTAAGGTCAAAATGTTTTAAGATATGTTCTGTGATACCTTGTTTATTGTAATTAAGTATCACTTCATACAAAATGTCTACATCATGAGACGTGAATACTGCATCTTTATTAATGTCTCCTAGAAGTGCAACTTTCTCTTTAATAGATGTATCTAATGGCGCATCACTTCTAAGTAACACGCCATCTGCGTGGATACCTAATGACCGTAATTCTTTTAAAGAGTGCTGTGTCGGTTTCGTTTTATATTCACCAGATGCACTAATAAAAGGAATGAGCGTTGTATGTAAGTAGTAAGTGTTATGGTAACCTACATCACGTCTAAATTGTCGAATCGCTTCAATAAAAGGAAGTGATTCGATATCTCCAACGGTACCACCAATTTCAGTGATAACAATATCTGCTTGCGTATGCTTAGCAATCGCATGTAACTTTTCTTTAATGGTATCAGTTATATGAGGTATGACTTGAACGGTGTGACCTAAATAATCCCCTTTACGTTCTTTGTTGATGACTTCTTCATATATTTGACCAGATGTTACTGAAGAATCCTTCGTTAAATATTCATCAATAAAACGTTCATAATGCCCTAAATCTAAATCTGTTTCTTTGCCATCATGTGTGACAAATACTTCACCATGTTGAAAAGGACTCATGGTTCCTGGGTCCACATTGATATATGGATCTAGTTTTTGCATCGTAACTTTATATCCATGTTTTTTAAGTAATTGTCCAATGGCAGCTGCAGATATCCCTTTGCCTATGCCAGAAACAACACCTCCAGTTACAAATAAATATTTTGTCATATATCCTCCTCATAATAAAAGACACGCAATAAGGATCATAGATCCTTGGTGTCTTAATGTTTGATTGATTCTAAAATAAGTGATTTAAAAATGTCTGAATGAATATCTTTTTTTTTGAGATAAAAACATCCCATACCATGATTGATATGATGTTGATCTGCGAGTTGATATAAAGCTTCATCATACGCATTTAAGTATAATGTATATCCTGTAGATGATTTTCTAAACCCTAGTTTGAAGAAAGGTTGGTCTTTGACATATGTATTGGAGTATGTCATATTACCAAATCCAACAATATCTTTTCCCCAAATATTTGGTTTCCATGTTGTGAGATGTTCAATGGTTTCAATCATATAGGACATATCTAGATGATCTTTAGCACTAAATGTTGTTAAAAAATCATCCACGAATAGGTCTTTTCTAAGTGTTGTCTTCATGAGCACCCTCTAATATAACATCCATGAACGCTTTTCTAAATAAGACATTTTCTTGCATCGATGTTGGGATGTTTTTACCGATAAAATCTGGCCTTATTGGTAGTTCTCGGTGTCCTCTGTCCACTAATACCGCAAGTTTAATATTTTTAGGTCTACCGTTTAACATGATACCATCGATTGCAGCTCTCACGGTTCTTCCAGTAAATAAAACATCATCAATTACGACAATATTTTTATTGTTGAGATCAATATCTATTTTACTTGGTTGACCAGATTTCTTTTCATCATCGCGAAAAGGTTGTATATTTAATGAGAACAAAGGAATATCTATAGTACTAAATGACTGTATCAGCTGTTTGATTTCGCTTGCTAATATGACACCTTTTGATTCAATGCCACATAAAATAACATCGTCTAAAGATAGAAATGCTTCAATGATTTCATGGGTCATTCTTTTTAGTGTTCGATGAAGTTGTTGTGTGTCTAAAATTGTTTTCATAAGCCCTCAAATCAAACTAAAATTATTTTACCAAATTTTACTTGTAAATGAAATATCTTTGTGTTATTCTATTTTCGGTAGAGGTCTTTAAAAGATGACAGAGAGCATCAAAAGGCGGCATTTTTTTATATACATGCACATTTTAAAGACACCACTGGTGTCTTTTTTTCTTAGAAAGATCCTCTATACAATTTCTAGGAGGGTATCTATGAAAGATACATTATTTATTGGGATCAAAGAACGTCCCAAATCAAAATTACAGTGGGGAGTATTATCCTTACAGCATGTGTTTGCAATGTTTGGGGCAACCGTATTAGTGCCAATTTTAACGGGACTATCTATTAGTGTTGCTTTACTTGCAAGTGGTATTGGTACACTTATTTATATTGCTTTTACAAAAGCAAAAGTTCCTGTGTATCTAGGATCAAGTTTTGCATATATTAGTGCGATTGCAGTTGCTTCTAATTCATTTGGAGCAGGTGCAGCATTTGTAGGACTGATGGTTGTTGGTTTGATTTATGTCTTAGTTGCAACCATCATTCGTTTTGCAGGAAAAGCATGGTTAGATACGTTGTTACCACCGGTTGTAATTGGACCGATGATTGCAATTATTGGGATTAGTTTAGCATCTGTAGCAACAGGTCAAGCAGGATTATCACCAAATTCTGGTGATGCGTTCTTTGCGTTTTTAGGATCCAACGCCATCAATCCATTGATTGCGCTTGTATCATTTGCAACCACAGTGATTCTTGCAGTATTTGCAAAAGGGTTTTTCAAAGTAGTCCCGATTTTAGGTGGTATCTTGGTCGGGTATGTCTTTGCCATTATTGTTGGACAAGTAGATTTTACACCATTAAGTAATGCAGCCATCTTATCTTTTCCAGATGTGACATTGTTTGGTACTTATGCAATTGATTTTAGAGCTGTCTTGATGTTTGCACCAATTGCTTTTGTAACCATTGCTGAACACATTGGTGATCATACTGTTTTAGGTTCCATTACGGGAGAAAACTTCTTACAAGATCCGGGTTTAGAAAATACGTTATTAGGAGATGGTGTTGCAACATTTGTATCTGCAATGTTAGGTGGACCTGCAAATACAACTTACGGTGAAAATACGGGTGTTGTTGGTATGACAAAAGTGGGTTCTGTATATGTCATCGGTGGTGCTGCCTTGATTGCCATCTTATTATCGTTTGTCAATATATTTACAACCCTGATTTCAACCATTCCTGCACCAGTCATGGGTGGTGTTCTTGTCTTATTATTTGGACTTATTGCTGGCAATGGACTTAAAGTCATGATTGAAGCTAAAGTGGACTTAACCAATATGAAAAATGTAATTATTGTTGCATCGATGTTGGTTGTTGGTTTAGGTCAAGCAGAAATCGTCATTAATAATGCAGCAAGTTTAACGGGAATGTCTCTCGCTGCACTTGTAGGTATTGTATTAAATGTCTTACTTCATGTCATTCCTTGGAAAAATTTCAAAAAATAATGTTTTTATAATAAAAAAAGATGTCTCAGTGAGACATCTTTTTTTATTTATGTTGTTGCGTTAAGATATTATTTTCATATATTCGATAATAATAACCATTAGATTTGATAAAGTTCACAACTTTCTCTTCAGACCCTTTCATCATGAAGTACTTATGATGTTTTCTTTGATGGGTGATATAAAATTTTCTTTTGATGACATATTGACCATTTTTCGTATTGACATAAAAATTAAAGATTGTATCGTCACTTGAATAACTAGACAAGCGTTTAAGTGAACGATTTAGTCTGTAAACATCAATCGTATCTGTTCCTAAAAGTAACATGACCGCATATTCTGAATTGTTTTTGTTACTAGAAGAAAGTCTGGCTGCTGGAATTTTTGTATACTCTGTTTGATACGCATTAAATAGTGTGGCTTCAACAACCTCTTTTTTTCCCAATGACATATTATTACCAGCTTTTAATGATACAAATCCGATAAGTCCCATGACAAATCCAAACGGCAATAAAAATAACATAGCAGCCTCTGCTTCAGCCTCCAAGAAAAACGCCAAAACTAAAAATTCAATTGTTACAAAGGCACCGACTGCAAACATAATGTAGCCTAATATTTTATACGTTTTTACTTTCCATTTCGTAATAATATCAGAGGCTTCATAACTTGAAAATATATCATACATAGTATCACCTTCAACTTATTATAACAAAAAAGCGTCTCATAAAGAGACGCTTTTTTAACGAAATATATTACGCAATCCAAATAAAATAAATGAGTAAATGTACTAAGAAGAATGCACCAAGCCCATAAACCATCCAGTGTACTTCTTTTCTTCTTGGTGATAATGCCATAAGTAGTGCATATGTAATAAAACCAAATGCAATACCTTCTGATATTTTAAATGTCAATATCATCATAATGACCGTGATGAAACTACTTGCTAATATAATAGGATCTTCAAAGTTAATCTCTTTAAGTGGTTTCATCATTAATATCCCAACAAAAACGAGTGCAAGTGAGGTTGCAGGTGAATACGCAACACCATCAACAAATACGGCATCAACAAATCCAAAAAGTGGATAAAGTAAGATTGAAAGTAAGAATAATATCCCAGTGACAACAGCACTTAATCCCGTTTTAGCACCTGCTTGAATTCCTGTATTAGATTCAATATAAGATGTTACAGTTGACGTTCCTACAACCGCACCAAACATCGTCCCAACTGAATCTACTAGTAACGCTTGATCATTTCCAATAAGTTGACCTTCCTCATCTAGTAATCCTGCTTGATGTCCAACAGATACAAGTGTTCCAGCAGTATCAAAAAAATCAATGAATAATAATGTGATAATCACAGGGTAAGCGAGTGGGTTAGATAACAACGAACCCAAAGCACCAAATGCTTGACCAAACAATCCCCCAACCTCA
>JALQTF010000029.1 GCA_023264085.1 Acholeplasmataceae bacterium | reverse complement strand
ATGTTATTTAAGACATCCATAAGTGTTTTGTGTTGTTTTTTGTAAAATCCAACCATCTCACTTAGCATTAAACATGCTTGAACAGCATCTTTATCACGTACTTTGTCAGAAATAAGTGAGCCATAAGATTCTTCACATCCAAAAACATATGGTGCTTCTTGAAGTTCTGCTTGTTCTCCGATAAATTTAAAGCCTGTAAGCGTCTCAATGACATTTAAGTGATAGGCGTTCGCGATATTTTTTATTAAATCTGATGTCACAATTGTTGTATAAACTTGACCATTAGAAGGTAAAGTACCTAAAGCAGATTTTTCACTCAAAATATAAAATAATTCTAATGCCGCTGTTTGATTACCAGTGAGTAATTCATAAGTTCCCTGATGTCTTACGGCGACGCCAAGGCGATCTGCATCAGGATCTGTAATGAATAACACATCACTATTGGTTTCATTCGCAAGTTTCAATCCATTGATAAATGCTTTTTGTTGTTCTGGATTAGATGATGCTGTATAAGTGAATCGTGGATCTGGAACGGATTCATTCATTTCTTCATGAACATGAAATCCATGATTTCTTAATATTTTTGGAATCACGGTTGACCCTGTCCCATGTAAAGGCGAGTAACTAATGGTGATTGGGGAAAGGTCTTTGTGAATACGAATACTTGCAATATCATCAAGATAGATTTTATCAAATTCTTCATCAATCCAATGGATTTGTGATGCTTGACCTTTTGGAATTCCGAAAATATCAGTGATGGATTTTATTTCAGCAATCACAGCATCGGCTTCACTTAAATTAATTTGTGCACCTGTATGATTATATGCTTTAAAGCCATTGTCTTCTTTTGGATTATGTGATGCCGTGATCATGATGCCACCAACTGCTTTAAAATGTCTCACAGCATAACTCAGCATCGGTGTTGGACGTAAGGATTCAAATACATGGACTTCAAATCCATCGTGGATGAGTACTTTTGCACTTTCAATGGCAAATGTTTTTGAATGCATTCTATTATCATAACTAATCACAACAGATCCAGTGCCAAATTGCTTTTTCAAATACATTGAAAAGCCTTTTGCTGCTTGTGATATCGTATAAATGTTGAGTCTAGAAATTCCGACACCCATTTTATCTCTTAACCCACCTGTCCCAAATTCAAGAGGATAGGTAAAACGCTCTTTGATCTCATCATCTGTTAATGATAAGAGTTCTTCTTTTAACGCTTGATCTAAGTCTTTGTAATGTTTCCATAATTCATAAGTTGCTTGCGGTTGCATGTCATACCTCGTTTTTTTGATATATTTGATAGAGTCCTTTTAAGACGAGTTCTTTTTCTAATGTATGGGGTGTTTTTACAATGTTTGAAATGAGTGGGGCAATACCACCGGTAAGAATGATTTGAAGCGATTTACCGACTTCATTTTCGATATCTTTAATGAGACCATCAATTTGTGCTGCAACACCATAAGTCACACCTGATTGCATGCATTCGATGGTGTTCGTACCTAATACTTTTTTAGGAATATCAATATGAATGTCAGGCAATAACGCAGTTGAGCCAACAAGTGCTCGCATGGAAATATCCACACCTGGTGTAATAATGACACCTTTCATTTGTTTATCAGCAACATAAATATATTTGATGGCTGTTCCTAAATCGATGATGAGTGTATCTTTTTCATTTAATATAGCGACGGCTGCACAAATTAAATCTGCACCGACTTCTTGTGGGTAATCTGTTTTGATTTGTAATCCAGTTTTCACACCAGCTTTTAAGATAATGGGTGTCACATGATAAAGGTCTTTGGATAAATCAACGAGAGGTTGTGTGAGTCTTGGAACCACACTTGCAATCGCAATACCCTCTACAGGATCACTTCCGATGTAATCTTTAATATATTGGTGAATTTGATTGGATGTCAATGTAACATCAGTATGTATTCTTAGTTGCGGTGTTAAAAGACCGTTTTTGACTGTGGATACATGAATATTGGTATTTCCAACATCAAATAATACAATCATTGAGTTACTTCCTTTAAAGTGATAACAATTGGTGTCACAATGACAGTGGCAGCAATTGCTTCTAAGACCCCGTTGGTTGCCATAATACTATAAATGAGGTCTACTGCGCCTCCAAATGTTGTATTAAAAAATTCTGGTCGAACAAGTACAAGTGCTGTTAATACCAAGATGGTATGAATAAGTGTCGACAATAAAGCTGTAGAAGCAATAAATGCTTGGGCTTTATTATGTCTTACATAACGAATGGTGATCATTATTAATAACAAATAAAATAGTCCTATAAGAACCCAAATAATGATCGGTGATAAGGATACAAGTGTCAAAAGATAAGTTCCTAATAAATACAATCCAAATGCTAATATCATTCTTACGAACCATATTGAAACAACTGGGGAAACTTTCGTTGAAATGGCAGATAATATATGGAAAATTTCATATGCAAACCAAGCAAATAATATACGTGGTAACACGGATATTAATGGATTGATAAACGCAAGTTCAATTGGACTTACAGCACGCATAAGTGCGGCAAATAATGATCCTAAACCAAAGACGAGTCCAAGTAATAACGATTGTCTTCTTGAAACAATCATGACACCAACGAGTACTGGAATGTGAATGATGGTAATGGATATTCCAGGAAATAACGTGATGAATCCTAAATTAGGAATCAGCGACAACATAAAAATAATCGCACTTATCATTGAAACAATGATGAGTTCTTTTGTATTTTTAAACATAATTTTTCTCCTTTAGGCTCTTAAAGAGTCCCATGACTATTATATAAAAATATTGTTATTTCGTTTCTTCTAATGCTTTAAATACACCCCAGGGATTATTATCCGGATCAGTGTAGACGCGTTTGCCACGATTAAGATTGTTGATCATGTCTATGTCTTCTTCAGATAAAGTGAGACTTGCTGCACGATAATTCTCTTCTAATCGTTTAGCATCACTTGATTTTGGGATCATAAAAATGCCTTGCTGAATACCCCATGCAATGGCAACTTGAGCAATCGTTGATGTATGTTTTTTACCAATCTCATATAAAACATCTTTAAATGGAGATTCAAAGACGCCTCCTCTCATAAAAGGTCCATATGAGATCGCTTTAATATCATGCTGATCCATAAATGCACGTAAAGGTGCTTGATTTAATCCAGGGTGTAATTCAATTTGATTAACATGAGGTTTAATGGTTGCAGTTTCAAGTAAATCTTCAAGGTGTGATCTCGTAAAATTAGAGACACCTATAGCCTTTGCATATTTGTTTTCATATAACCACTCAAAAAATCGCCATGTTTCTTGATTGACTTTTTTATCATGATTTGGCCAATGAATTAAAAATAAATCAATATAATCGGTTTGTAAATGCTCTAATGTTTGAAAAAAAGCTTTTTTTGCATCTTCAAATGACATATGATGTCTTTGTTTGGATGTAATAAATAATCCTGACCTTGGTCTTAAAGAAGCTTTGATTGCTTCTCCGATACCCGCTTCGTTACCATACATTTGCGCGGTATCAATGTGATGATACCCTATTTTGATAGCATCTGATACAATCACTTTTGCATCTTCATTTGAAATTAAAAATGTGCCTAACCCAATTTTTGGCATGAGTAAACCATTTGATAAACTATAAAACATGAAATGCTCCTTTTTTTAATCCTTGAATCTTTGTTTGATCGAGAGATATTACGAGTGTTTTTGTCATATTAAAACATGCGTCTAAATCTCTTTTATCAAATATCGCAGCTGGACTATGTATGTATCTCGCAGGTAATCCGATCGTAGTTGATACAATGCCACGGTGCATGTCTAATGCTTTTGCAGCATCGGTACCTCCTTTTGATATGTAATATTGATATGGAATGTTATGTCGTTCAGCAAGTGATGCGATATTTTGTTTTAAGTATTCTGGCATCGTATTTCTAGGATCGTACATCCGAAGTAAGAATCCCTTATTAAGACCATTATCTGAATCATCACTTGCATCATTCATAGGTGATGCATCTAATGCGACAAAGACATCAGGCTCAATGGTATTGATAGAAGTTTCAGCACCTCTTAGTCCAACTTCTTCTTGAACGGTTGCACCAATATAGAGATCATAATCCAATGTTTGGTCTTTAAGTGCTTCAATTAATTCTAATGCAAGTCCAACCCCATAACGATTATCGACTGCTTTTGCTAAAAAACGATGTTCAGTGAGTTGTTCAAAACGAGGTTCAAATGTGATTCGATCTCCAAGTTGTACACCCAAGGTCATCGCTTCTTCTTTAGAAGATGCACCAATGTCCATTAAAATCTTTTCAAAATCAACATTTTGTTGTAAATTTAAATGCGGAGGTATGGCACCAATATAGCCTTTAATAATACCTTTTTCTGTATGTATGTCATATGTTTGGGCTAAAACTATTTTTGGATCAATACCACCCACAGGTTGTATGTTTAATTGACCTTGATTTGTGATACCAACAACCATAAAACCGACTTCATCCATATGACCAGCAATCATTACTTTTGAATTACCATTCCCTTTTTTGAATGCAAAAATAGACCCTAAATGATCCTCAATTATTGTGTATTGAGAAAATTTTGAAATATGTTTTTTTACATATTGTCTTATTTGAGATTCATCACCTGGTGTACCTGGTAACATCATAAGTGCTTTATAATGTGTCATCATAAACTCCTGCTTGTATTTTATATATTGGACCAAAAGGTCTTTTTTTTCTTTCGTATTCTGTCATATAGATTTCTTCTTCACTATCATCATCAAAGACAATATCTTTAAATTTTGATTGTATGTAAAAGCTTGATTCGATATAGAGCTTTTGATGGTCGGTTTTAAAAATAAGTTGACCTTCTTTTTTAAGCAATTCGCCATACAAATCAAGTTTTGATGGATATGTGAGTCTTCTTTTATGATGTTTTGCTTTAGGCCAAGGATCTGAAAAATGCAAATAGATCGTATTGATTGTATGTTTTGATAAATATTGATTTAGTAATGCTGCATCATCCATGATAATGATTAGATTATTGAGATGTAACGTTTCTTTTTTTAAGGCAATATAGTAACAGACATGTCGATTCATTTCAACTGCAATACATGTTGTATGAGGATGATCTAGTGCGTATTGTGTAATGAATTCACCTTTTCCAGATCCTATTTCTAAAATAATATCGCCACTTAATTCAAGTGGCGTTGGTTTCATTAATACTTGATGTTTTTCAAAAAATGCATCAGTTGCATGCTTGTTAAACTTTTGACGCAATCAAGATACCTTCTTTGCAAGTGATTCTTCTATCATGAATGTCGATAATGCTTCTAGTGCTTCAAATGCATCGACACCTTCAGTTTCTATTGTAATGGTTTGCCCTTGATAGATACCTAGCGACATAAGACCCATAATAGACTTTAAATTGATTGTTTTGTTATCCCATGTGAGATGTATCTCAGATTTAAAAGACATGGCAATATTGACGAGTTTTGTTGCTGGTCTAGCATGTAACCCATATTCTGAAATAATGTAAAATGTCTGGTTCATCGTTTACCTCGCATCTGTTATATACATATTATACAAAATTTTGATTAAAAATTCTATGTTTTTTTATATTATAAGCATGGCATCACCAAAAGAGAAAAAACGGTAGTCATGATCGATTGCATGTTGATAACAGCCAAGCATATACGTTCTTTCAGTGAGTGCTGAAACAAGCATGAGTAATGTTGATTTTGGTAAATGAAAATTAGTAATAAGCCCTTGTATTGCTTTGAATTCATAACCAGGGTAAATAAAAATAGATGTTTGAAATGTCCCCGATTTAAATAAACCATCTTCGATATTTGATTCTAAAGCACGCAGACTTGTCGTTCCTACTGCAATAATTCTTTTATTTTTTTGTCTTGCTTGATTGAGTTTCTCTACAGCATCTTCGTTTATAACATACGTTTCTTCATGCATATGATGTTCTGTAATATTATCTGTTTGTACGGGTTTAAATGTCCCTAAACCGACATGTAGTGTGATTTCAATCACATGCACACCTTTTTCTTTTAATTGTTTAAAGATGTCTTTGGTGAAATGTAATCCAGCCGTTGGTGCTGCACTCGAACCTAAGTGTTTCGCATAAATCGTTTGATATCTTTCATCATCATTAAGTGCTTTCACATATGGTGGTAATGGAAGTTTCCCTAAAGCCTCCAAATGTTCAATAAGAATACCTTCATAGATGAGTTGATACGTTCTAATGCCATCGTCATTGATGTCAATGCATTTCATTTTAAAAGTATTACTGAATATAATGTCATCGCCTATTAAAATTTTTTTGGCAGGTTTTGTCATTGCATGATAGATATTAGGTGACTTTTCATCTAACAAAAGTATTTCAATGTGAGCACCAGTGGATGCTTTTTTACCAAATAAGCGTGCTGGTATGACTTTTGTATTATTGATCACTAAAACATCATCTCTAGATAACAATTCTGGTAAATCATAAAACATAAAATCTTTTGGTGGTATGATCGCTTTCTTATCTACAAGTAGTAATTTAGAATGATCTCTTTTTTCACTTGGATGCTGAGCAATTTTATGTGTGTCTAAATGATAGTCAAATAAAGATAATTTCATGTTTTTAAAAATCCCTCATAATAGGGTTTTCCTAATATATCATAAGCTTTTTTTGTTGCGACTCTACCTCTAGGCGTTCTCTTGATGTAACCTTCTTGTAACAAAAAGGGTTCATATACATCTTCTACTGTGGTTACTTCTTCAGCAATTTGTGTTGCGATTGCATCAAGTCCTGCTGGACCACCTTGATAGCGATCGATGATTGCCTCTAAGTAACGGTAATCGGTTTGATCAAGCCCATGTGCATCGATGCCAAGTTTTAATAAGGCCTCATTGGTGATCGTCTCAGTAATATGTCCTTCATTCATAATATCGGCAAAATCTCTTACTCGTCTGAATAATCGATTAACAATTCTCGGTGTCCCACGAGAACGTCTTGCGAGTGACATTACAGCATCCTCATCAATGGGATTACCATAAACTGCAGATGTGCGTTTGCAAATGGTTTGTAAGTCTTTATTTGAGTAGTAATTCAGTCTAAAAACGACACCAAAACGATCTCTTAATGGTGCCGATAAATCTCCAAATCTCGTGGTAGCACCGATGAGAGTAAACGGTGGTAAATCGATACGTATGGATCTAGATTCTCCGTCTCTTCCAATAACAATATCTAAAACAAAGTCTTCCATCGCAGCATATAAAACTTCCTCAACAAACCTAGGTAATCGGTGAATTTCATCAATAAATAATACATCACCTGGTTCCAGTGACGAAAGTAAAGCTGCTAAATCTCCACTTTTTTCTATCGTAGGACCACTTGTAACTTTGATTTTGACATCAAGTTCATTTGCTGTGACTTGTGCCAAAGTCGTTTTCCCTAGTCCAGGAGGACCATAAAGGAGCATATGATCTAATGGTTCATGACGTTTTTTTGCAGCTTGTATATAAATGGATAACATGTCTTTAATATCATCTTGACCAATATACTGATTTAGTTTTTCGGGTCTTAGTGATTGCTCTTCATCTTCTTTAATTGCCATAGATGTCATTAAATGTTGTTTATTCATGTGACCTCGTCATTTTTTTAAGTGCTTCTTTTATCATTTCTTCTATTGTTAAATTTCCATCAAGTGTTGCAATTGTTTTTTTGATATCTGCCTTTTTATAACCTAAAGCAACAAGTGCTTCTTCAACATCGGATAGTTTCGGTTGGTTTTCGGTCGGTGTTAATTGAATTTTGCCTTGTAAATCTAATATGATTTGTTGCGCTGATTTGGGACCGATCCCTGGAAATCTTTTTAAATACGTGATATCAGCCATTTCAATTGCACGAACAAGTTCATCTAATCGATCATTAGCTAAAATACTCAAAGCAGATTTTGGTCCGATACCAGACACATTGATAAGTTTGATAAACATTTTCTTTGCTTCAAGAGATTGAAATCCATAAAGTGCATTAATATCTTCTTTAACATAATGATGCACAAATACTTTTGCTTCCGTATTCAATGAAAAACTATATGGATTTGGTGTCAGTATTAAATATCCAATCCCTTGATTTTCTAATACGATATAACTTGGTTCGATCCATGTAACAAATCCTTGAATGGTCGCGTACATAAGTCATCTCCTTAGCGTTAATTATAACATGAAATGGACGAGAATAAAAATTATTGTGTTATAATAGAAACCAGGTAATTTATGAATGTTAAGATGCAAAAACAAGCTATTTTAGATGAACTCAATCGATTGAAAACATCTGAAAACATCTTGAAAGAATTTCAAGATTTTTTTGCTCTTGCCGACAATCAATTAGTACATACTATCGATAATCAGGTGGTGCTAGATTCTTTTTATAATACCTTACAAGAAATCAATGATAAATATATTTATGACACACAGCATTTAAAGCAATCTAATCTCGAAAATGATGAAAAAATGCAGCTAGAAAAAAAACAATTACGTGAGACTTACATACATGATTTGAAAGGATTAGACAAAGAATATATCGATCAAAAAAAACGCATTGAAAAGAAATACTTAGAAGATAAGCAACAACTTCTTGATGATATTAAGTCATATGAAAATGAAAAGCATAAAGAAGACGACTTCATACTCAAACAAATTCAACAAATTAAAAAGACATATGAACTCCAAGTCAAAGAAATTGAAACAACGACAAATCAAGAAATTTTAGATACTAAGTCAGATTATGACAGTAAAATCCAAGTGATTCAAGATGATATAAATGCACAAAATGATCTTCATAAACAAGCCTATCAAAAATTATTAGATCATAGAGATAAAGAATCTAAATCACATGATAATGATTATATTGTCATTAAGTCGCATTATAATGTTTTAAATAAATCCTTAAATAATCAAATCAATATCTTAAAACAGAAAAAAATCAATGTTTTAGCATCCCTAGATAAAAAGCATGAATCTTTAATTACACCTTTAGATAAACGCATAACAGAGCTTTCTAAACAATCAGAAAAAATGAAACTGGAACGCATCAATAAGCGTGATCTTGAGATTAAACATTTAAATGAGAAAAAAACATTAGAAACGATTAAATTTGAAGAAAAAAGACGAAAGATTATTGCGCAATCAGCCGAAAGTGTCTCAATCTTAAATTCTAAATTATCAAATTATCGTGAACTTACCAATGATAAAAAACGTAAAATTGTTAGAGATTTTCAAACCAAATCGATGTCTTCTAAACATGAGACACTTCAAAAAAACCGCGAACTAACACAACTTGATAACGATTTAAATCAATTCATATTAAGAACAAGAAAAGAAATTAAACAAAAAAAATCAGAAGGTCAACTTCTTCTTTTTGAACTTGAGAAAAATCATCAAATTCTCATAGCAGACATAGAGTTTCTCATTAAAAAAGAGATTTATTTATCACAGTATGATTTAAAACTTATTGATATCACATTAAAGCATGATCAAGATAAAATTAAAGATCAAAAACAACGACTTATTCAAGATAAAGACTTTTATAAGACAATGGTTGAAGCTGCACATAGCAAAGATGTCTATCAATATGAAACACAAATGACACTTGCAACCCAAACTCAAGAACGAGATTTAGGCCAACTTGTACTTGATGCAAATGTTGAAATTACGTATCTAGATAAAGATTTACTGGATGATCAATCCAATCATGATAAAAAGATCTTACAACTTCAACATGATATTGAATTTTTACAATTTCAACTCGAAAAAGATATTGCACATATCCAATTACAACAATCTCAAGCTTTAGATAAAGCCTCACGTACAAGGGATTTAGATTTGGAAGAATGTCAATTACGTCTTGAATTAAAACAAGAAACTTTCGATGAACAAACTGCTTTATATAAACATCAGTTGGATACACTTCTCATTCATTATCAAAAGGATATCTATCAGCATGAATCTAAATATGAATATCAAAAAGAAACATTAAAAGCTTCCTTTGACTATAAGTTATCTAAAAAAGATCTGTTATTAAGTGAATATGAACAGCGTGTTGTTTTAAGAAACTTTCAAATGGATTTCAATCGTTCAGAAAATGTATTAGATGCACACGTTAATATGTTTAATAACTGGATTCAACATATCTTAAAAAGACGTTTTGATGATGGCGATATAATTTTGAAAGGGATACAACTACTAGAATATACATTCCAATATCATGAACATCCTGAAACGATGCGTCAGATGATTGACTTAATCAAATCATACACAGAAAACATCACTGAAAAACAAAGACAATTTGTTGAAATCATACAGAAAACATATCAAGAAATGTATGAAAATCATTTTAATAATGCGAAGAATGTTGTTTTAAATATGCATAAAAAAGATGAATATCGCAATCAAGATAGAGATATTCAAAAACTCACTCAGGATAAAAACAATTTCATTAAAAAACGTTATGAATATGAAGTACTCATGAAACAAAGCAATGCTTCTCAAGATGAACAACAGTTAAAACGCATTGAAAAATTGTATGCAAAAGTGTCTCAAGATATTGATCTTATTGATCAGATGATATTGTCTCGATCCTCAAATAGTGATGAAAACATCTTACGGTTTGAACAAAAATTTCATGTATTTTTGAATAAAAAATTTGTTTATCATCAAAATATCATCAAAAAACTTGAAAAAAGTGATTCAATCTTTTCAGATTTCCAATCATTTTCAATGCAACAACTTCAAAAGTTATCTCAAACGATGTACTTCACACAACAAGTCATTTTTAATATGACAAAATCAATAAAAAAACATTATCATAAATTTGTAATCCAACAACAACAACTTCTTCCTAAGATATATGAAGAGCTTATTGATTATAGAAATAACGTGATTGTGGTCATTAATCAAGAAAAACAAACTAAAACACATCAACTAGAAACACTGATTCATGATATTGAATTTAAGCAATCACAATTATTACATGGTTTTGAAGATGAGCAAAATGTGTTAAGACGTACATTCAGAGAATCGTTAGTTGCTAAGAAAAATGATACGCAACAACAGTTAAGTATGAATCATCGTTCTTTTCAAGAATTAAAAGATAAACGCTATAAAACAATTGTTAAACTTGAAACACAATTACAGCAATTTAGTCATAAAAAAACACTGACTTTAGAAACTTTAGATGTAAATCATAAAGCGATTAATGAGCAAGAACAACAAAAAATTCTTTATCAAGAACAAGGGTTGTTATTGAAACAACAAAAACTTGTGGATCAATTAGATCAAAATGTCATTAAGCAGCAACATGCGTTTGATGAAAAAATCAATCATTCACTTCAGCTTATTGAACAAAGACTTGTTAAATATTTAGCAACTGTTTCGAAATTAAGAGAGAATTTCAAAGAAAAAATGATTGATAAAACGCTTCATGAAAACAAATTACGTTATAACCATAAAAAGCGTATTATGGCATCTAAACAAAAAACAAGTCGCTTAATTGCAGCTCAAAAAAAAGAAAAACGCCTTCATGTACTCCATGTGGAAAAACATGAGAAGCGTGAACAATCAGTATTGAATAAAAAGCATCAATCGATTGAGTTTTGGGTAAAAAAAGCGTATCAATTTAAAATTAAATCACTCGATTTTAGTTAATCTTTGAATTCAAAGGTTAACGTATCAATGTAAACAGTGGCGCCGTTTTTCGCGCCTTTTTTACGCAATAAATCATCTACGCCTAGTGCTTTAAGTTGTCTTGCAAAACGTTTTGCACTTTCTTCTTGAGATAAATCAGAACGTTGATACAATTTGATGACTTGATCGCCAGTGACTTCAAAAACTTGATCACCAATAATAGAAACTTCAATAGGTTTTTCTTCATTATTTAAAGTATATGTGATATGTTCATCAACAAATGTTGTGATTGGTGGTAATATTTGTACTTGATTTGATAATATTTGTATGAGTGTTTGAATGTTTTCTTTTGTAAATGTAGAGATAAATAATACATCTTCTCCAAATAATGCTTTCACTTGATTGCGATCATCATCATCTAATAATTCAGCTTTATTGATAACAAGTATTTCTTTCCGATCAATAAGTGACGCATCATATGAACGAAGTTCTTTTAATATCGCTTCATAATCATATTTATAAGATTCTCTTGTTGCATCCAAGACATGCACAAATACACGACATCTGGATAAATGTTTCAAAAATTGAATGCCTAACCCAACACCTAAGTGGGCCTCTTCAATGAGACCAGGTAAATCTGCAACAGCGAAACTGACATCATCATATTGGACCATACCTAAAATAGGGGATGTCGTTGTGAAAGGATAATCCGCTATTTTTGTTTTTGCATTTGATATTACTGACACAATGGATGATTTACCAACACTTGGAAATCCAATGAATCCAATGTCTGCAAGTACTTGAAGTTCCAAATGGATTATCAAGTGCTCACCAATATCTCCTTTTTCTGCATAATTTGGCGTTGGATTATTTCCTGTTGCAAGTGCGATATTCCCTCTTCCGCCTTTACCACCTTTGGCAATGACAAGTTTTTGGTTATGTTCTGTGATATCGCCAATGATTTGACCATCTTCTTTTTTGACGATCGTACCAAGAGGAACTTTAATGATTTTAGGTTCACCTTGAGCACCTGTCATACCTTTGGATTGCCCATCAACTCCATTTGGTGCTTTAATATGACGCATGTAGCGGAACGGATACAAAGTTGTCATACCACTATCGCCTAAAAAGATGACATCGCCACCTTTACCGCCTGAACCACCCCATGGTCCACCAAATTCTACATATTTTTCACGGCGGTAGGCACACATACCATTGCCACCTTTACCGCCGGTTACTTCAATTTTAATTTCATCTACAAACATAGTTTCCTCGATTAGAAAAAAAAGGATAATCTCACGGATATCCTTTTAATATGTATTAGGCTGTGTACACAGATACTTGTGTACGGTTTCTTCCTTTACGCTCATATTTTACAGTACCTGAAACAGTTGTAAATAGCGTATCATCGCTTCCGCGTCTTACGTTTTCACCTGGGTGAACTTTTGTTCCACGTTGACGATATAAGATAGATCCTGCAGTTGCAAATTGTCCATCTGACAATTTCATCCCTAATCTTTTAGCGTGTGAGTCACGTCCGTTACGTGAAGACCCCACACCTTTTTTAGATGCAAATAATTGTAATTGTAATGTTAACATTTAAGCTTCCTCGCTTTCTTTCCATATAACATAGCCAGGATATGACGCATCAATATCATCTATTGCTTTTTTAAACACATCTAAAATGTATTGATGTGATGATAAGAATGTATGAACAGTAACTGTTAACTTGCCATCTGTTAATGTGGACGTTGTGTTTGTTACTTGATCAAATAAATTTGCTGTCATAATACTAGCTGTTGATACACCAGCACATACAATATCTTCTCCTTTTGGAGCAAATAGTGCATGACCTTGAATATCAAGAATCAATGATTGATTCTGACGCTTAATTTGAATGGTGATCATTCGCCTAAAATTTGATTAATTAATACTTTGGTATATGCTTGACGATGCCCTTGTTTACGACGGTAGTTTTTACGCTTTTTGTATTTAAACACAATAATTTTTTTACCACGTCCGTGTTTTACAACACTTCCAACAACTTTTGCACCCTCTACATACGGTACACCAATGAGTGTTTTTTTGCCTGATAACTGTAATACTTTATCAAATGTTACAGTCTCATTATCGTTGGCTTCTAATTTTTCAACAAAAATTTCTTGACCAACTTCTACACGCACTTGTTTTCCGCCTGTTTCTATGATTGCATACATGTCGAATTCCTCCTTATTGATTTTGAAGTCACACTATGACGGTGGTCTTAGACACTTACATACCGTTTCTATGTGGAACGACCTTTTATATTTTACTTATTTTTAACTTAAATGTCAATACTTAACGCTTACCTTGATCATAAACTTGACCAAGCGCTTTAGGAGCTCTAGAATTTTTAGAGAAAAAGGCTAATATGATCAGTGTAAATACGTATGGTAACATGACATAAAACTCTCTATCTAAGTCAAAATCTCTTAATACCGGAATCACAGAATATGAAGAGCCTAAAATTCTTAGAAAACCAAAGAATAAAGCTCCGAATAATACATAGGTTGGTTTCCAATTACCAAAAATAAGTAACGCAATCGCTAAAAATCCAAATCCTGCCACGGTTGCAGCATATTCTGTCGATGATGAAATGACAAATATCGTACCACCCATACCTGCTAGTGCACCTGAAATCATGACCGCGATAAAACGGTATTTATATATGTTGACACCAAGCGCATCGGCTGCTTGTGGATTTTCACCCATCGCATTAATGCGTAAACCAAATTGCGTTTTATTTAAGATATATCGTGCGATAAAAAATAATATGATCACAATATAAAAAGATAGAAATACTCGTGTGAAAAAGAGTTCACCAATAATGGGTATTTGAGAAAGCAAAGGCACTTCAGCGATTCTAAAACGTGTCACAAAAGAAATTTGTGACCCACCACCTTGAATGAGTCTTGCAACATAAATGGCAAATGCTGGTGCGAATAAATTTAGGGCAGTTGCACTAATAATTTGATTGGCTTTTAGTTGAATGGATGCATAGGCATGTAACATACTGTAAAGTGCACCAAATAACCCACTTACAAGCATCACAATGATGAGTAATAATTGTGGTGGAATGCCTAAACCCTCAATCAATGCTAAGGTACCAATACCAACAAAACCACCTAAAATCATGATACCTTCAAGGGCAATATTGGTCACACCACTTCTTTCAGCAAACATACCTCCTAATGCAACCATCAGTAAGACTGTCGCAGGAACATATGTTTCTTGAATGAGTTGATAAATTAAGGTCATGATTGCACCTCACTTTTTTTCTTTTTAAAAAGATTCAACAATTTAGGAATGACTGCAGATATCGCTGAAACATATATGATAACTGAAACGATAATATCAACGACTTGTGGGACAAATCCATAGATTTGCATATAAAACCCACCTTGACGCAAATGACTTAAAAAGAGACCAGCAAATAAGGCACCAATCGGTTCACCTAAACCAAGTAAAGCAACAGATATACCATCAAAACCTTCTACAAAGATTGTGTAAGCAATCGATATCGTTTTACCTGCTACTAAATAGGCTACAGAGCCTGCAAGTCCAGCAAATCCACCAGCAATTGCAAATGAAACAGTGATGTTTTTCTTGGTGTTCATGCCTGCATACATCGCAGCATCTTTAGAAAAACCAGTGGCTCTAAGTTCAAAACCAAGGGTCGTTTTATGAACAAGAATATGCGTCAATATAGCCACCAATAGTGCGATGCCAAAACCTATGTTTGCTGTTGAATTTGGAAATAGTCCTAAAGAAGGTAAAATGGCTGTTTCTAAGATGGATTGTGATCTTGCGGCATCGGCATTATAAACATTGTTTTTAATCAGTATAATCAGTAAATTTGCAGCAATGTAGTTCATCATGATCGATGTTACAACTTCATTTACATTACGAAGTGCCTTAAGTAAGCCAATTACAAGGCCCCATAAAACACCACCAAAAATACCACCTAATAATGCTACAAAAACATGGATTCCAGCTGGTAAATCCCAAAGAACTCCAATATGGATTGCAATATATGCACCAATCATCATTTGACCAGATGCACCAATATTGAATAATCCTGTTTTAAATGCAAAAGCAACTGCTAATCCAGTTAAAATGATAGGCGCTGCTCCATAAAGTGTGTTACCAATTCCTGATGATCCCTGATTTAATCCTCCAAGTAATAATTGGAAAAAGGCAGGAACACTTTGTGCAGGATTAAAAGCTAACATGACTAAAAAGCCCATAAATAAACCAATAGCAACTGCAATAAATGAAGGTTTTGCTATATTAAAAAATTGTTTGATTTGTTTTTTCATATGTGACCTCTTTTAGCACCAGACATATATAATCCAAGTTCTTGTTGTGTTGTTTTCTTTGGATCAAAGCTTCCAACAATTTCACCTTCATACATGACAAGAATACGATCTGATAATTTCATAACTTCATCGAGTTCCAGTGAAAATAATAAAACACCTTTATGTTCTTCTCGAGCTTTTAAAAGTTGACTATGAATGTATTCAATCGCACCAACATCCAACCCTCTTGTTGGCTGAACCGCAATGAGCACATCATGAATTTTTGTCATTTCTCTCGCAACAATAGCTTTTTGTTGATTCCCTCCACTCATACTACGCACCGTTGTTGTTGCGCCTTGTTCAGAACGTATGTCAAACTGTTCAATGAGTTGATTCGCATGTGTTTTTATCGCATCTTGTTTTAAAAATCCTTTGTTTTGAAACGATTGTTTGTAATATTCTTGGACCATCAAGTTTGATTGTAAATCAAAATCTAATACAACACCATATTTTTGTCTGTCTTCAGGAATATGTGATAATCCTTTTACATAGCGTTGTCTAATTGTGTGTTGTGTAATATCGTCTCCATTTAATATCACCTTACCAGATGCAATCGACATCATCCCTGTAAGGGCATAGACGCACTCACTTTGTCCATTACCATCAATCCCTGCTATACCGACGATTTCACCTTTTTTAACATCAAAAGAGACATTTTTAATGATGTGTTGTTCACCATTAAATACATTTAATGCTTGAACTTCAAACACTGTATCTGTGGATTTCATATCTTTTTTTGTCACTTCAAAGGATACATTTCGTCCCACCATTAAGTCAGCCATATCTTGTGTCGTGACATCCGATACATTATGAACACCAACTTGTTTGCCTCTTCTTAATATGGTCACGCGGTCTGCAACAGCTTTAATTTCATTTAGCTTATGCGTGATAAGCATAATGGTTTTACCTTCTTTAACGAAGTTTTTCATAATTTTCATGAGTTCTTCGATTTCTTGAGGCGTTAATACAGCTGTAGGTTCATCAAAAATTAAAATATCAGCATCACGATATAACATCTTAAGGATTTCAACACGTTGTTGCATACCAACTGAAATATTCTCAATTAACGCATCA